>DAOQAX010000048.1:7882-11948 GCA_035354395.1 Bacteroidales bacterium
ATCCTCCTTTTATCTCATTGTCAAGACCATTCTGACCTGAAATTACTTTAAGGTCCAGTGCTGTTATTAAATCAGTTATTTTCATCTTCAGCGACTAAGTTTTTACAGTCTTTATCTAATTTGTCTTTTCCCCATATCTTTTCATTGATCTCTCTGGCCTGATCAGGAGTGAGCAGATTCTGCCTTATCATCTGCTGTTGCATAAATATGCACTGGGATATCCGTGCATTTCCCTGGGCGATATCTTCAGCCAGTGTCTCACACTCAGGAGCTCCGCAGGCACCGCAATCAAAACCAGGAAGAAGATTCATTATCCGGCTTTTCTTCTCCATCTTTTTCATTGCAACAGAGAGCTCTTCATCAAGTTTTTCAATATTTCTGGGCTCAATATTGCCAAGGAAACTGTGCTTCTCAATATTAACCGATCCATCAGCCAGTTTTCTTATACTGTCTTTCTCTTCAAGCGCATAATCCGATGCTAATTTTCTTAACCTTTCAACAGTGAGGAACCTGTTTCCAGTCATCAGGATACCTCCTGCGCAACCTTCATCACACGCTCTTAATTCGAGAAAATCCACACTGTTTAGCTTGTCATTCTCAACACTTTCAAGTATCTCTCTTACATTGTTTATTCCATCAATGGCGAGGGTTCTTTTTTCAGAATGAAAGGCTTCTCCACGGGTAAGACTCCAAAGGATAGCACGTGAACTTATTAGATCATCGGTGATAGGTAATTCGGTTTCAGAATTGCTTTTCTGCAGATACTGATATATTTTGTTATATAGAAAATCCATGTTTATAACTCCGGAAATAGCTGATTTTGTTTCTCCAACAGGACTTTTTATTGCAGCAATCTTTGCAGCACAGGGAGTTGCATAAAATAAACCTATATTTTCTTCAGGAATGCCTTCTGCCTTAAGCTTTTCCTTATAATAATAGGCTGACATGTCGATTGGCGGATTAACTTTCATTAAATTATCTACCAGAGAAGGAAACCTTACCTGAATAAGTCTTACTATTGCAGGGCAGAATGATGATATAAGCGGCCTTATTTTAGTCCTGGATTTATACTTTCCATATGCATCAAGAACCATATCGACAGTGTTTTCAACATGATAGACATGGGTGAATCCTATCTCTTTTAATGCCTGGTAAATCCTTGAAGATGGAATTTTGTGTGAAAACTGGCCTATAAGGACACTTGGAATAAGAATAACTCTGACAGGAAAACCGAAAATCATTTTAAGATCATCCTGCTCAACACCTATTGCGCCAACAGGACAGGCTTTGTAACATTCTCCGCAATCAACACAACGGTTCGCTATGATTGTGGCTTTTCCATTCCTGACCCGGATAGCCTGTGTCTGGCATACAGTCATACAATGAGTACAACCAATACATAAATCATTCTGTACTTTTAACGCATGATGAAAATCCTTATGTTGATTTTTATCTAGCATCAGGTTGTATGTAATTTATGAGTTCCACAATTGTTCCTTCTCCAACAACACTTGTAATTTTCATAGAATCACTGTTCTTCTTCATGTTCGATAACCCCATCCCTGCTCCAAACCCCATCTCCCTTACCTGGGCTGTCGCTGTCGAAAAGCCTTCCACCATGGCTTTCTCAATATCTTCAATTCCGGGCCCTTTATCTGCAATTGTGATTTTTATCTTTTCTTCATCAATATCAATATCAATAATACCCGAATATGCATGAGCAACAACATTCACTTCACCTTCATACAATGCAATTACTATTCTTTTTGAAATTGCATGGTCGATATTCAACTGGCGAAGAACTTTCTTTACGGAACTGGCTACGTTCCCGGCTTTTGCAAAATCACCTCCGGCTATTTTATGCCTGAATTGCATCGCCTAATATATTGGTTTTATTCCGGTTTTATATATCTCACCGGAAATGTAAAAAACAGAATGAGGACTCTCTATAAGTATTATATTATTCTCTTTGGCCAGTGAAATCATCTCTCCACCTATCTTTTTATCCCTGGCGAATATTATGCAATAGATATCCGACATTTCAGCAGTTCTTATTACCTGAAGATTTGCCAGACCGGTAATAAGCACCAGGTTCTCCTTTTCAATGGTAAGCACATCACTCATTAAATCGGAGGCAAAAGCATACTCTATTGTGGATGAAAGCCTGTCCTCGCAACATATTACCCTTCCATCTATTTTGTTGATCATTTCCTTGATAGTCATTGGCTTAAGCTTAATTGTCTGATTTGTAGAGCTAACCCAAATATTACTGTTTTTCTAAAATCGGAAGCAAAGATAATAATCTTTGTGAAAACAATAACAATGTTAATAAAATAACAGAAGTTTGTAGAGCTTCTAAATAATGAATAACAAATATTTGAAAGTGAGAAAAGCTTTAAAGATTTTATATAAATTTTTCATGTCTGAAAGTGAAATGAGATTTTATTCTCCGGAATTTATATAATGATGCAAAAGTATGAAATGTTTATTAATTCTACTTTGGCAGATTAAGTTTATCCATGAATTTTACCCCGATTTACCACTGCCCTGAAGGGAATCAGAAGAAAAATATGCCTGTTCCCTTCAGGGTGCAGGGTAAAAACAGGCTGATTTTTCGGATATGTTAAAGCAGAAGTAATTAGCAGATTTTATATTACCATGCATTATTCAATAATTGCCAAAAGGAATTTTTATATTTTTACCTTCTTATTTTTATTTTTAGAATATTCACAATCAATAAACATCATATGACAAGATTTGCTGCGCTCCGTTTTGCTATCTGCATTATTGCAATAATTGCAAATAATTTTATAACAAATGCTCAGATGCCACCCCGTGGTGGTGCTCAGGTTTCCGTGTTGGGCTGGGCCGATGATACTCATTTTCTGATCAGAACATTTGATGCTGAAAAGAAACCTGTAGTTCAGAATGTTGATATTAAGACCGGAAAAGCAATTGTTGTTCCTTCTCTGAAATCTGAAAGAGAACTGTTATCAGAAGCCCTGCCGCAGGGAATAACACTGACATATAAAGATGTGGTAAGCCCCGATATGAAAAGTGTCGTTCTTACGAGAGAGAATGATCTTTTCATTTTCACCAGAGGCGACCGGAAACCAGAAAGACTTACAAATGATAAGTTTGAAGAAGTGAACACCTGCTTTTCTCCCGATGGAAAGAAATTGGCATACACAAAAAACAAGGATTTGTATGTTTATGATCTGAACGGTAAAAAAGAGACGAGGCTTACTTTTGATGCTTCCGATAAAGTATATAACGGATACTCTTCGTGGGTTTACATGGAAGAGATTATTGGTCGTTCAAGCCATTATACTGCATTCTGGTGGTCGCCCGACGGAAACAGACTTGCATATCTGAGAACAGATGAGACCGATGTTCCTGTCTTCACACTTAACAGGCTCGATGAACCCGATGGGATTCATGGACTGATTGAGGCTACTCCTTACCCAAAACCAGGCGATCCGAATCCGAAAGTTAAAATGGGGATTGTTGATATTGCTTCAGCAAAGACAACATGGGTCAAGACAGACTATGATGTTGATCAATATATTGCATGGCCGTTCTGGACTCCTGATAGTAAAAGCCTTGCAATACAGGTAGTCAATCGCGATCAGAATGATCTTAAAATTATTCTTGCCGATGCGTCGACAGGCGACTATAAACAAATATATGAGGAGACCAGAAAAACCTGGGTTGAATTTCATGAGGATATTTATGTGATGAATAATGGCACTGGCTTTATTGTCAGAAGCAGCAGCAACGATTGGGAGAATCTTTATTATTACGGTTGGGATGGAAAGCTTATAAGTCAGATTACAAATCTGGATTTCAGGATTACCGACATTGAAAGAGTGGATGAAGACAAAAAGGTGCTCTACTTTTCAGCTACAGGGAAGGAATCCACAGACAAGCAGTTTTTCAGGGTTGGTCTTGACGGAAAGAATTTACTGCAGCTGACAGGCGGAAACGGTACCCATGATGTCAATATCTCTCCGAAAGGTGACTATTTCCTTGATACATGGAGCAGTATTGAAAGCGCAGGTTCAAT
>DAOQAX010000049.1:0-11718 GCA_035354395.1 Bacteroidales bacterium
CACTGAAATGGAAGGTTCCTGATGGGAAATGGACCATTATGAGGTTTGGAAAACGAAACAACGGAGCAGTTACACGTCCCGCCCCTGAACCAGGACTTGGATTTGAAGTTGACAAATTTGATACAACTTCTTTCGATTACCACTATAATACTTATGTCGGGAAACTGGTAAACAAGGTTCAACCGAAAAAAATGAAGAATGGCGGAGGTTGGACAATGATACATATTGATAGCTGGGAAATGGGTGCGCAGAACTGGAGTCCGAATTTCAGGGAGGAATTTAAGCATAGGCGGGGTTATGATCCGCTCCTGTATCTGCCGGTCTATAAAGGGTTGATTGTAAACAGCACAGAGTTGAGCGAGCGTTTTCTATGGGACGTACGACAGACTTCAAATGAATTGATAATCGAAAACCATGCAGGACGCTTTAAAGAGCTTGGACGGAAAAGCGGATTTCGCCTTTCAATTGAACCTTATGATATGAATCCTGCTGCAGACTTCGATCTTGGAAGTGTTGCTGATGTGCCCATGTGTGAATTCTGGAGCGAAGGATTCGGATTTAATTCATCATTCAGCTGTTTTGAATCGACCTCCATTGCTCATGTCACAGGTGCACCGGTTGTTGCTGCAGAGTCATTTACTGCTGATGGGAATGAAGCGTGGAAAAAATATCCCGGTGATATGAAGAACCAGGGCGACTGGGCTTTCTGTGTGGGTATAAACAGATTTTTTTATCACACTTTTGCCCATAAACCTTTTCCTGAAAAATACCGTCCGGGAATGACAATGGGACCTTACGGTGTCCATTGGGACAGAGGCCAGACCTGGTGGCCGATGGCCGGAGGATACCATAAATATGTTACAAGATGTCAGTATCTTCTTTCACAGGGAAAAGCTGTTGCAGATATTCTTTATCTGACGCCGGAAGGTGCCCCACAGGTATTTCTTCCACCAAAATCGGCTCTTGAAGGATCAGATGTAATGCCTGACAAACGGGGCTATTCATTTGACGGATGCTCTCCTCTTTATCTTATCAAAAATGCATCTGTGGAAAATGGACTGATAGTCTTTCCCGGAGGAGGTTCGTATAAAATACTGGTTCTACCGGACATTCAGACAATGACACCGGAACTTGTTTCCAGGATTGGTTCCCTGGCAAAAGCCGGGGCAACAATAGTTGGCAATCCTCCGGTGAAATCGCCATCACTGGTCAATTACCCGGAATGCGACAGACAGGTTACAGCATTGACAGAAAGTATATGGGGTCAAGGTTTAATGCCGGGAGAATTATCAGAACATGGATGTGGATCAGGGAAAATATGGTGGGGAGAACCGCTTGAGATACAACAGAAAAGAAAAACAGCAACCAGTGATTCCTTGAATCTGTACCCTGATTACAAGATTACTGAAACAATATTGAGCAATGCAGGAATAAAAGCTGATTTTCACTCTTCGGGTAATATCCGGTACACACACAGGTCGCTGGATGACCGTGATATTTATTTCATATCAAACCGTACAGAAAATGCTGTTTCAGACACATGCAGGTTCCGCAACGGGACTATGAATGCAGAAATATGGAATCCTGTTACGGGAGAGATATATCAGGTTGGTTGTTTTTCAGATGCTTATGGTACCATCTCAATGCCTGTGAGACTGGATTCTTTCGAAAGTCTTTTTGTTGTCTTCTACCATAAACAAAAAACAGGCAACAGTAATGTCACCATTACTGAAAACTTCCCGGAGAAACAGTATCTCTTTACTCTGAAAGGACCATGGGATGTAACATTTGATACTATATGGGGAGGTCCGGCACATGTTGTTTTCGACACTCTTACAGACTGGTCAAAAATGTCTGAGGATGGAATAAAGTATTACTCGGGAATTGCGGTCTATAAAAAATCGTTTGATATGCCTGAACATCCCGAAACATCAGAAGGATCCAGGTACTTTCTTGATCTGGGTACATTGAAGAATATGGGAAGGATAAAACTGAACGGTAAGGATTTGGGTATTTTATGGACTTCTCCGTGGCAGGTGGAAATCACTGATTTCTTGAAAGAAAAAGACAACCATCTGGAGATTGAGGTGGCCAACTTATGGATTAACAGGCTTATAGGTGATGAATCGCAGCCATGGGACGGAGTGATTAATAACAGATGGCCGGAATGGCTTCTTAACGGGACACCCCGACCAGGTAAAAGGTATACATTTACGACACACCATTTCTATAAGAAAGACGATCCGCTTTCAGAATCAGGATTGATAGGGCCGGTAACCATTAAAAAAACCATTCCTGGCAGGTGATAAGGCATTTTTTCCATAACCGGGATAATGTAACCTTGTGTTTGATAAGAAGAACAGAAACATATGAAAACATGAAGAGATCAGCCTATGTTTTTTATTTTGAAATATTAAAAAGCTTTCGTAAGATTGTAATAACAAATATCTGTTTATTAAATAATTAATAATCAATAAAATGAATGCACAGGATTATATAAATCGTGAGGACAAGTACGGAGCACATAATTATCATCCGCTACCGGTGGTTCTTGAGAGAGGTGAAGGTCCTTTTGTATGGGATGTTGACGGAAAACGGTATTTTGACTTTTTATCTGCCTACTCAGCAGTAAATCAAGGACATTGTCACCCGGCAATAGTAAAGGCACTGACTGACCAGGCACAAAAGCTTACGCTGACATCAAGGGCATTCTATAATAACGTTCTTGGTGAATATGAAGAATATGTAACAAAATATTTCGGATATGACAAAGTACTCCCAATGAACTCAGGTGCTGAGGGTGATGAGACTGCTTTGAAGCTCTGCCGTAAATGGGGTTATAAGAAAAAAGGTATTAAACAGGACCAGGCAAAGATTATCTGCTGCGAAGGGAACTTCCATGGCCGTACCATTACCATAATATCAATGTCTGTTGATCCCGAAGCAAGAAATGACTATGGCCCTTTCACTCCAGGGTTTATAAAGATACCATATAATGATATCCCGGCTCTTGAAGAAGCTCTTGAAGATCCTAACGTTGCAGGTTTCCTTGTTGAACCTATTCAGGGTGAGGCAGGTGTATATGTGCCTGATGAAGGTTATCTGAAAAAAGCATACGATCTGTGTCACAAAAAGAACGTTCTTTTCATAGCTGATGAGGTTCAGACAGGTATTGCCCGCACCGGAAAACTTCTGGCATGCGACCATGAAGGTGTACGTCCCGATATCCTCATTCTTGGCAAAGCTCTTTCTGGAGGCATTATGCCCATTTCAGCAGTATTGGCTGATGATGACATCATGCTTACAATACTTCCAGGAGAACACGGCTCAACCTTCGGAGGCAACTGTCTTGCAGCAAAAGTCTCAATAGCTGCCCTTGAAGTGATTAAAAATGAAAAACTTGCAGAAAACGCTGACCGTCTTGGAAAGATTTTCCGTGAGGAATTCAGAACCATCAAATCGGATATGATTGAGCTGGTACGCGGAAAAGGATTACTGAACGCTGTTGTTATCAGACCAAAAAATGGGAAACAGGCCTGGGATGTATGTCTGGCAATGAGAGACAATGGAGTTCTGGCAAAACCGACACACGATCATATTATCAGATTTGCACCACCTCTCGTTATTACAGAAAAACAGATCAGGGAAGCAATCGGTCTGATTAAAGAGACATTTAAACTCTTTGAATAGAAAATTGTTTTCTTTGTGAACAAATAATTTTCAACTTTGAGGTGTTCCTCAGAATAAATATCTATTCATGAAGATAAATTTAAAATTCAAATACACCACCAGGATACTCCTGGTGGTTTCTGTTTTTTTACTCCTTTCATGCATTGGCAATCCTGATGTTACAATCCAGGAGCTTAAAAGTCACATTATGATACTTTCCTCCGATTCGCTGAAGGGAAGAATGACCGGTTCAGAAGGTGATAGTCTGGCTGCTTTATATATTAAAAGCGAGATGGCATCATATGGGATGACCCCGATATCAGGTGACGGTTTCCAGAGCTTAAAGGTTATTAAAAGAATCGTTCCCGGCAAGTCTAATTCCCTTAAAATAAACGATATAAATTTTACTCCTGAAAAAGACTTTATGCCGATGGCATTCAGTTCAAATTCCGGACTTGAATCAGAAGTAGTATTTGCCGGCTATGGTTTTAACATAAATGGGGATAGCCTGAAATGGAACGATTATAAAGATATTGATGTAAAAGGGAAATGGGTTTTGATACTTAGGGCCGATCCGGACCAGGATAATGCAAACAGCCTGTTCCTCCCCTTCAGCGACGACCGCGATAAAGCGATGGTTGCAAAAGATATGGGAGCCGCAGGAATACTTCTGGTATCAGGAACGTCATTTGACCCTATGGATACATTCGAATCACTGAATAATAATGAATTCTCGGTTGATATTCCTGCCCTGCGACTTAAGAGAGATGTTGCAGATGCCATTCTGGCAAAATCGCACACTTCAACAGATGAACTTGAAAAAAAGATCAATTCAATTAAGAAGCCTATATCCTTTGCCACAGGTGTTATAGTAAATGCTGTTTCTGAGATAACAAGAGAAAATGCCAATACCAGAAATGTAGTAATGGTCCTTCCCGGAGAAGACGAGCAGCTAAAAAATGAATATATTATAATAGGAGCTCACTTCGATCATCTGGGAATGGGCGGACCCGGGTCATCCAGCAGAGCAACAGACACTGTTGCAGTTCATCATGGTGCTGACGATAATGCATCGGGAGTAGCCATGATGCTTGAGCTTGCTGAGAAATTTGCCATGACAAAGGGCAGCCATAAAAGAAGTATAGTTTGTATCGCCTTCACAGGAGAAGAGCTGGGCCTGCTTGGTTCAAAATACTTTGCAGAGAATCCCGGCATTGACCTTTCAAAGGTTAATGCAATGATTAACCTTGACATGGTAGGAAGGTTGCAGGAGACTAACGTCCTTCAAATCAGCGGTGTTGGTACCTCAGAAAAGCTAAAGGACATTATCAGTTCAGAAAACGACACCAGTATTCTTAAGCTGACTCTTTCCGAAGAAGGGTACGGACCCTCTGACCATTCGTCGTTCTATGGCAAGAACATTCCTGTTTTGTTTTTTACCTCCGGCGCTCACCTCGATTATCATACGCCGGCAGACACATATGATAAGATAAATTACCAGGGTATGGTAAATATCTCCTCACTCGTTTATAAAATCACCTCTGCTCTTGCCTCTTCTTCTGACAGGCTTCAATTCAGGGAAGCTGGTCCAAAAGCCGTACCAGGCAGGGTTATGAGAAGAAAATGGGTGACACTTGGCATTATGCCCGATTTTGCCGGGAATGTAAAGAACGGATTAAGAGCTGATTTTGTTACTCCCGGGAAGCCGGCTGCTTTGGGTGGAATGAAAAAAGGTGATATTATAACTGCTATCAATGGCAAAACTGTCAATAACATCCAGGATTATATGTTCCGGATGGGGCAGCTGAAGCACGGTGAGACAATAAGTGTTGAAATTATGCGTAATGGTAAAAAAGAGGTCTTAATAATCCAGCTATAATGAAAAAATTTATCTTGTGGTCACTTGCTTTCGTAATTACGGTCACTGCAGCTGTTTACCAGCGTAAAACAGGCCCCACCAACCCAAAACAGACAGATGTCACTCTTAATGATACTGTCTATAAGCTGAAACTTGTACGCAGCCTCTCTCTGGATGAGAGACCGGAAGTTAAACTTAAGATATACGATACAACGATTAAGGCAACGTTGTATTACAAGCGGTTCAAAACAAATGATGAATATAAGACTGTTGAATTTGATTACAAAGTATATCCGGTGAATTCACCAATGATGAATAAGATATTTAAGATCTATGAAGAAAAAGGATTTTTCGCCGAAGTGCCGCAACAGCCTGAAGCTGGGAAATTGCAGTATTACCTTGAAATAACAGATTCAGAGGGTACCAGGTCTTTTTTCAAAGAATCACCTGTTGTCATTAGATTTAAAGGAGGCGTTCCTTCAGCCATACTCGTCCCCCACATTCTGATTATGTTCCTGGCAATGTTCTTCTCTACTGCTGCCGGGCTTATGAGTCTGGTAAAAGACCCTTCATATAAAAAATATTCTGTTTGGACCGTAGTCCTGTTTTTTGCAGGTGCGATGGTATTTGGCCCGCTTGTTCAATATTATGCATTTGGTGAGTTCTGGACCGGAATCCCTTTCGGATGGGATCTCACTGACAATAAATCACTTATTGCATTATTATTCTGGATTCTGGCAATAGTAATGAATCGGAAAAAAGAGAGGCCCTTTTATATAATATTAGCTGCAGTAATACTTCTCATGGTATATTCAATACCTCATAGCTTATTTGGTTCAGAGCTTAATTATTCAAGCGGACAGGTTACTCAAGGAATTATTATATAGTTTTTCTGAAAAATTGCTCATTATTTTATAAATTGAGTGCAGCATTTAAAATTAAACCACGTCTATAGAATAAAAAATAGATAGTGGATGCGGCAACACATATAAAAACTAGTCTTTATAAGAAGATGTCAGATAATGTAGAAGCGGCATTCAGGAATTTACACCAGGAACTAATTGACGGGTGTATAAATGGCGATCAGAAAGCGCAGTTTCAGATATACAAGTTGTACTACAAAGCAATGTACAACACAAGTCTGAGGATTGTGAATGATACGATGGAAGCTGAAGATATAATGCAGGAGTCATTCTTATCGGCCTTTGAAAAAATTGACACATACTCTGGCACAGTAAGTTTTGGAGCCTGGTTAAAAAAAATAGTGGTAAACAGGTCACTTGATGCACTGAGTAAAAAGAAAGCGGTCTTTGAAGATATTGAATCACATGTTGGCATCAGAGATGACAGCAGTGACGAATCGA
This sequence comes from Bacteroidales bacterium, assembly GCA_035354395.1. Classification (GTDB taxonomy): domain Bacteria; phylum Bacteroidota; class Bacteroidia; order Bacteroidales; family VadinHA17; genus LD21. The sequence goes on from DAOQAX010000049.1 coordinate 6,892, forward strand.
TCAGAAATGAGGAGATTGATGTAAAGGTCGAAGAGGTAAAGGATGCCATCGAGAAACTTCCTGACGGGTACCGGATCATCCTGTCTCTCTACCTGCTCGAAGGCTATGATCACGATGAGATAGCAGAAATATTATCGATCAACAGCAGCACATCGCGATCACAGCTATCAAGGGCAAAACAGAAACTGATCGCTGAATTAAAAGAAAAATGAAAAGTTGTCAAAAATGAAAAATATAGAAGACATAATCAGAAGTAACAGGGATTATTTCGAAGACCAGGAGCCTTCGAAAGGTCACTTTGAAAGGTTTAGCAGGAAACTTGAACTGGCTTCCAAAATACATGCCCCCAAAAGGAGCATTGTCCCCTACCTTTTGAAAGCAGCCGTTGTTACATTGCTTGTAACTCTCTCTTCACTCTGGACATGGGATCATTTCCTTAGCCCTTCAAGCCGGAGAATGACCCTTGGCGAGGTATCACCTCAATATAAAGAAGTTGAGAACTACTATATGCACCAGGTAAACCTGATGGAAGGAGAAATCGGAAATATAGACCTGAGTAATAATCCTGAACAGAAAGAGATACTCATGAGTGAGATGAAGAGCATGGATTCAGTTTATGTTTCTCTTCAGAAAGAACTTAAGGCAAATCCTAATGATGAACGTATTATTAATGCGATGATAGAACATTACCAAACCAAGCTTGAGGTTATGTCTTTTATAGTAAACCAATTGAAAACAATCAAAGGTGAGAACCAAAACAGTAACGCAAATGAAAACATTTAATTATAAACCAGGCTCGCTCCTCTTCATAACACTGATTTTTACATCTTTAACATTATCAGCTCAGGAAGTAACCAAGAAATTCCATAAGGAATATACGGCAGGAGCCAACACAACACTTGATATCAGCAACAGATACGGTGATGTAGTAATCAACAGCTGGGAAAAAGACCAGGTTGTCATCGATGTCAAAGTGACTGTAGAATTACCTAACAGGGAAAAAGCAGAAAAATTGCTGAGCTATATAGATGTTCAGTTCGCGGAAGGAGAAAACCGCATCACTGCAAAAACAGTTATTGATGACAAATTCAGCTTCACAGGATGGGGTGGCGACTCAAAGAGATTCAGCATTGACTACACTGTAAGTATGCCGGCCAAGACTGCTCTTGCTCTTTCAAATAAATATGGCAACTCAGACATTGATGAACTAAATTCGTTGGTGAACCTCAACATTAAATACGGAAATCTTACGGTAGGCAAACTGACAAGAGGAAATGAAAAACCACTCAGCACCCTGAACATAGCATACGGGAAAGGTTCTATTGATGAAGCCGGATGGCTTGATCTTACCGCCAGATATGTAGGGAACCTTGAAATAGAAAAGAGTCAGGCGCTTCTTCTTAACAGTAAATATTCAAAGCTGAAAATGGGTGAGACAAGTTCAATAGTAGGTGAAAGTAAGTATGATAATATAAGAATAGAAAACATCAACAACCTTGTACTTGAAAACGGTTATACTGAAACAATAATTGGTTCTCTGGCAAAAAAGCTATCCTACAAAGGAAACTATGGTTCATTCACTATCGAACAGGTGCCTTCGGGCTTTGAATCGATTGATATTGAAACACACTATATGGGAGTCAGAGTCGGCATTGACGAGTCGGCAAACTACAAACTCAATGCAAAAGTCTCATATGGCGGATTGAAATATAATGAGGATAATTTTAAAAATCAGAAACGCATTGTCGAGAATAATTCCACCGAGATATCAGGTACAGTCGGTTCTGAAGAATCTCCCACTGCAAAGGTCAACGTTGATGCATCGTACGGATCTATAAAATTGTACTGAATAATGCCAATATAATAAGTATTAAGGGGCTGATTAAAGCCCCTTTTTTTATACCCCGACGGCATTATTTCTCCTGTCACACCCTACCGGAATAGCGCCAGGATCTCTTTATTTTTCTTTCCCGATTTGTGACACTTTCACGTTTTAGTGCGGAAACATTTTGTATGTAATTGGATATGTGTAACATAAAAACACAATTTTGATTTTTACCTCACTAACGTCTATTTTTACCTTATGCGAATCACAACAGTAACAAAAAATATTGGTCTGCTGGTAAACCTATCATGATTCCCTTTAACATACATGTTTTTTCTGGCAATACTTCTGAAAGCCAAATTAAAAGACGTAAACGGGACAGTCATATGGGGCATCACCGAAACACAGGGAATTGATTTGTGGATTCTCAGCCAATCGCAATAAAAGAAAACGAGATGATTTGAACCTACTCATAAAAAAGTCAGCCGCGAAAGCGGCTTAATGTGAATAACCCCGGGCTACACTTCTATTGTTCAGCACCTTCGGCGCTGAGAAATCTTCTGTGGTATCCGGTACCACGGGTTGTTGACCCGGGGTTAATCATATCCGGCACCTTCCGGTGCCGTTTTAATTCAATAAAGTTAAGTGAATCAGAATGAGGAAAAAGCATTCAAGTTCAAATTTTATATTATCGCTGTTTAAGTTCTTTTGAGTTTTTGTGTTGTCTTCCAGTTATAAATGAGGATTTTTAGATTTTAATTATTGAAAATATAAAAACTGACTATATTTGATTATGAAGATAATTGATGTACTATTATTTATAATCTATCTTGTTGGGATTGTACTTTTCGGAAGTTCTTTCTACAAAAAAAACAAAACGGCTGCTGCCTTTACACTGGGAAACAATAATATTCCGACATGGGTCATTTCAATGTCGATCTTTGCCACATTCGTAAGCAGCATAAGCTATCTGGCACTACCGGGCCAGGCATTTCAGACAAACTGGAATCCATGGGTATTCAGTTTGTCTCTGCCCTTTGCTGCCTATATGGCCGTTAAGTTTTTTGTACCACTTTACCGTTCCGTGAACAGTCCTTCTGCTTATACCTATCTGGAATTGCGTTTCGGTCCATGGGCAAAAATATATGCATCGTTAATGTATCTGTTAACACAGCTGATGAGGACAGGGACGATACTTTATTTACTTGCCCTGACTCTCAATGTTATCCTCGGCTGGGACATAGTTACTATTATAATCATAACCGGCATAAGCGTTATGATATATGCCATGCTTGGAGGAATACAAGCTGTTGTATGGACAGATGCAATACAGGGAATCATTCTTATTTTTGGTGCTGTTGTTTGTGCTGTCATACTCCTTTTCTCAATGCCTGAAGGGCCAGGACAATTATTTCAGATTGCTGCCACCAATCATAAATTCAGTCTGGGAAGTCTTAAACCTGGATTAACCAGTTCAACATTCTGGGTTGTTCTGATATATGGAATATTTATTAATCTGCAAAATTTTGGCATTGATCAGAATTATATCCAGAGGTATCTGACTGCAAGTTCTGAAAAGGAAGCAAAAAAATCTGCATTCTGGGGAAGCCTGATTTATGTCCCGGTATCTTTGTTGTTTTTGTTCATAGGCACCGGACTTTTCAGCTATTATACGGCCAATCCTGGTATTATTCCTGCAGATCTGCATCCCGACAGGATTTTTCCTTTCTACATAGTAAATAACCTACCATCGGGGATAAAAGGTTTGCTTATTGCTTCCATATTTGCAGCCGGAATGAGTACGATATCAACAAGTGTAAACAGCTCAGCTACAGTTATCCTGCACGATTTTTTCAAAAAATCCCTGCAAGGTGATAATGTTGAGAAGTTATCAATGAAAATCCTCTATTCTTCCTCATTCCTCTTCAGCATCATAAGCATCTTTATTGCAATAGCAATGATTAATGTGCAGAGTGTTCTCGACACTTGGTGGAAGCTTGCATCTATCTTCAGCGGAGGAATGTTGGGTTTGTTCCTTTTAGGGTATTTCTGTAAAAAAGTAAATAATATATCTGCTGTTGCAGGAGTCATTGCAGGTGTTATATTGATTGGATGGATGAGCTTATCTCCAATATTCTTTACCGGTGCCATGCAGAAATATGCCAGCCCTTTTCACAGCTATTTATCCATTGTCTTTGGAACAAGCATAATTTTTATTGTAGGCTTTCTGGCAGGATATCTTTACAATAAAGCTGATAATAAAACAGTTGTTGAAAAATAATCTTAACACGTCCATGAAATATTCGCATTCTCTTTTCCTGTATTTTCTTATGGTTTTATTTGCCGGACTTGTAACACAAGCTCAAGCTCAACCTGTAAAGGTTCCAGGGGTTGTAGTAGACTATATCCCTACTTCAACAGGTATCTTTATTGGTTCTCCAAGCATCTGCATCCTTCCTGATGGAGATTATGTTGCATCACACGACCATTTCGGTCCGGCCACAACAGAACACCAGAGAGCTTTAACTGCAGTGTTTAAATCATCAGACAAAGGTAGATCGTGGAAGAAAATATCTGAAATAAATGGACAGTTCTGGTCAAATCTGTTTGTTTACAAGAATGTGTTATATATAATGGGTACATGGAAACATCATGGAAATCTGATCATTCGCCGGTCACTTGATGGAGGAGTCACATGGAGCGAACCTTCGGATAATACAACAGGATTACTGCGCGAGGGGGAGTACCATACGGCTCCAATGCCAATGGTTTTTCATAATGGCCGTATTTGGAGGGCTGTCGAAAATGCAAAATCTTACACTTCTGAATGGGGCAAACGCTACAGCGCTATGGTAATTTCTGCTCCTGCTGATGCAGATCTTATGAATGCTGAAAGTTGGACTACATCAAGCTGTATGGCTTACGATTCAACTTACCTGGATAGCAGATTCGGGGGATGGCTCGAAGGAAATGCTGTTGTGACTCCTGATGGAAAAATAGTT
>DAOQAX010000050.1:0-11458 GCA_035354395.1 Bacteroidales bacterium
TTCTGATTATATCCGCATCGGCAATAACTATCATTCTGGTCTCTTTACTTTCAGTTTTGATATCAGGCTTTTTTTCATCTGTCAGGTTGTTAACCATCCTGTTTTTAAAGACCGAAGGAAAAACACCTTCGAGCAATACAGCAACAGGAAGGTTTGACTTACTGAAATCTTTTTCGGCAGGTGTCAGTTCAGCCTCCTTAAGGCTTATCACCAGTGGAGGTGAGAGCGTACGGCTATAGCCAGATGTAGCCAGCAGAACCTTTTTCCTGATCCTTCCATCAAGTCCTACAGTATCAATAAAATTGACAAATTCACCCTTTACCCTGTTTATGTTCCGTGTAATGGGATGATCAGTCGACGGATTAAGAAGAGGGAAATAGAACCACGGAGCAGGGACAACCTGCTGCCTGGCACCCCCTGTCATCATCATCATCCTTATAGTTGCACATTCAACATCCTGGACAATTTCAGGATTCACACGTGCTCCATACCGGAACAGCTGATCTTCAATATTTAGCGGCTTGTATAGACCAACTGTCTCACCATAAACCAGACTGTCTGCATTCACTGCCACTTCGTCTAACAGCCACATCACTTTTCCTCCGTTCATAATATACTGATCGAGCACCAGTTTGTCTGATTCGTTGAACTCCTTTTCGGGACCTGCTATGATGACTGCAGCATACCTGTCGAGAATTCCGTGTTTGCCTCCTATAACACCCCTGTCAATAGTGAAAAATCTGGCGAGATTCATAGTGATATCAGCTGTTTCAACCTCGGATAATTCATCCTGCCCCTCAAGAAATGCCACCTTATATATTGTATCCGAACTCAGGGTTTCAACAGTCTGTATCATTTCATATTCAAGTCCTTCAATGGAATGAAGAATATTCTGTTCGTAGGGTATAGACTGATTATTCTTCAGAAAGTTTACAGGAACCTCGATCCCGTTATAATTCACTATCATTCCGGGGAAGATAATCTTTTGTGTTGAAGCTCCTTCCGCATCGCCCGACTGAATATTTACCGGTGTAAGACCTTTGTTTATCAGAGACTCATATTGTTTCTTCCTCAGCTCAGTGTTTTTTCCCTCTGAAGGATTTATAAATTCATAATCAATTTTTTTTCCTGAAGCTATTCTGAATTCATCAAGCATCTCGCCTACAGAACGTTTCAGCCTTTTTAACGGAATAGGCATTTCACCATCAAGATATACCTGAATGTAAATGTCATTTTTTATACCCGACAGGACTTTCCGTGTCGGCGCAGAAAGAGTATATCTTTTATCCTCTGTAAGATCAAGTCTTAATCTGATCAAAGAACAAAATGAAGCAACGATTATTATGCCGGCTGTTATTGTAAGGAATTGCAGCCAGCTTCTTAATCTTATATTTTTACCGTTTTTAATATCTGTCATAGCTTAATTATTTTTTCTCCATTTGCGCGATAACAGAACCAGCCTGGTAGCTTCGTTAAAAACAGCCACAACAGCTGCAAAGTAAGCAGCATCTCTTATGTCAAGTACGCCTCTGCTCATCGATTTATAATGTTCATTGATCCCCAGATTAATGACATACTCATCAAGTTTTTTCAATCCGGGCAGATAAGCAAATGCATCGAATCCCATAAAAAGAAAAAAACAGAGCACCACTGCAATTATAAATGCAATCACCTGGTTATCTGTAAGTGAGGAAGCAAATATTCCTGTTGCAGAATAAATGCAGGCAAGAAAAAAGAGACCTATAAAAGCGCCCCAGGTACCACCTTTATCAAGATTCCCGGGGGAATCGCCAAGTCTGTATACAGATACATAATAGATCAGGCATGGAAGAAGTGCCAGAAGAACAAGAGACACTGATGCAAGAAATTTACCCCAGATAATTCCTCTTTCAGTGATTGGCCTTGAGTAAATAAGTTCAATGGTGCCTAACCTCTTCTCCTCCGCAATCATTCGCATAGTCACAGCCGGCACCAAAAAAAGGAATACCCACGGCGATAGCAGAAATAAGGTATCAAGACCAGCATATCCGCTGTCGAGAATATTCCATTCGCCAGGAAGCACCCACATAAAAAGACTGTTTATCAAAAGGAAAACAATAATAACAATATACCCAGTCAGACTGCTGAAAAAACCGCTTATCTCTTTTCTGAAAATCGAAAACATATAATTAAATTAATCTTTTTTATAATACAGAAAATTGCATTTCACTACTTTACAACACTTTTATTTTAAACCATTTTACTTTTCCACATCTGTATTTTTACCCATGAATCCTTTTTTTTCATTCCAATCCTCTTCAAAAGAGAATTAATGCTACGTCAAATCCCGCTTTTAGTCAGGATGGGGTGTAAAACAGGTTGGGATGGCAAAGTTACCGCATTTTTAATATCTGAAATAAGAACATCCGTATAATAAAAATCAAGTATCTGAATATAATTAAATCCCTGTTCCGCCATTTCCATGGCTCCCTCCTGGCACAGACCCACGCCGTGGCCATATCCTCTTCCTTTAAGGATAATTGAATCGCCCTTTGCAAACACTGAGAAGAATGCTGATCGCAGATTCATTTCTGTCCTCAGTATTGTTAAGGGGATTTTATATGAACCTGATTTGTAGTCTGTAACTCTTGTTCTCTGCCAGAAATTAAAGACTTCAGGATTGACAGATTCCCCTTTATATCCTGACTTCTTTAAGTGTTCAATCCAGTCGTCCTTTGTCATTGTTTTTTCCCATCTGGCGTTTCGCGACGACAAACAGTATGGATCTACCACTCTCTTAAGATGAGGCTCACTTGCCAGCCAGACTGTCTCGGATGAAGCTGTCTCTCCCCCGCAATTTGAGTGGAAAGCTGACGTGATAAGAGTGCTATCCAAACCAAGGATAACAATACCACGTGTTTCCAGAGTTGCCCTGTCAATAGTTGTATCGTCTGATAAACCGTTAAAAGCCTGGCAATGAATATTATCACAGACATTATATCGATCAGCTATATGTTTATCAAAATACTTATACATGTAAGTACGGGCAATTACAGCCTGCGATTTAAAATATTCAATGTTTTTTCCGCTTCCTCCTTCTGCTTTTACTACCCCTGCAATATATTTCTCAATATCACATATGTTAATGAGTACGATAGTTCCCATATCAGGAAAACAGTTAAAATCTCCTGAATAATATTGCTTTACCGGTAATCCGCCATTAATTTTCAGCGAGAAAGAGTCATCGCCGGTTTTACCGTTTATACTTAATGAATCACATTCAACACCCGCACTATTACGAACTTTAACGGCCAGTTTCCCTTTATATTTACTGATTATGACAGGTTCTCCCTGGTTTAATAATACCGTTTCACCGTTATATGCATTAATTGAATAATTCCCTTTAAGGACTGTAAATAAAACTGATGCAGGAGACTGATTTGAAAACAATCTTATTCTTACCTGTGCGGAAACTATTGTACCATAGGTGGCTAAAAATAAAATTGCTAATAATCTAAATACACCCATAACTTACAAAGTGTAATTTCCACTCTTTCACCTCTTCAGCTCAGCCACCATCTCCCTTGCAATTCTGGACGATGCGCCTGAGGGACCCAGCTTATCTTTCAGATTATGATAATCAGACAGTATTTTTTCTCTTCTTTCTCCTCCTGGTAATATAGCTTTAAGCTCTGAAAAAAGATTTTTCTCATTCAGGTCATACTGTACCAACTCCCTGACGACCTCGGAGTCCATTATCAGATTTACCAGAGAGATATATTTAACTTTGATAACAAACCAGCCTATAAGCATAGAGAAAAGGTCAGCTTTATAACAGACCACCTGAGGAGTTCCAACCAAGGCAGCTTCCAGAGTTGCCGTACCGGATGTGACAAGTGCTGCCTGGGCTACATGAAGTATCTCATATGTCTTTTCCTTAATAAGTTTTACAGGGGCATTGCCTATAAACTTCTGATAGAAATCATCGGGAATATTTTTAACTCCGGCCAGGACAAACTGATATTCCGGGAAATGAGGGATCATACTGATCATTTTGGGCAGGTTAAACCTTATTTCACTCCTGCGGCTTCCGGCTAATAATGCTATCACCGGTTTGTCGTTAACCGATAAATCATTAAGTATCTCACTTTTGGGAGGAAATGAATTGATCCTTTTTTCAGTTGCATCAACAAGCGGATTTCCGCGATATTCAACAAGGATATTATGCTTTTTATAAAACCCGACTTCAAAAGGAAAGATAATGAACATCCGGTCGATATATTTCTTAATCAACTTTATCCGACCTTCATTCCATGCCCATAATTTTGGGGAGATGTAGTAGAATGTTCTGAATCCGGCTTTTTTAGCAAATTTTGCAATGCTGAGATTAAAACCCGGATAATCAATAAATATAATCACATCAGGCTTATAATCAACTATTTGTTGTTTGCAGAGAGAGAGGTTTCCGGCAAGGGTACCCAGATTTTTAAGAACTTCACTGAAACCCATAAAAGCCGTTTTTTTGTAATGCATAAGCAATTTTGCTCCGGCTGATTCCATCTGATCTCCTCCCCAGCAATATATCTCTGCAAATTCGTCAGCTTCAAGAAGTCCCTTTACAAGGTTTGAACCATGAAGGTCTCCGGACTGTTCCCCTGCAATTATAAAATACCTCATAGTAAAAATTTAATAGAAAAAACTATTATGGCCCAGATGATAGTGACAGCGAGGGTTCCACGCGCCGCCCGTAGCATATCGAAGTGGATAAATACCAGGAAGATCAGGATATTCGGAAATACGCATAATGATATTGCATGTGTCAGAATATCTGAGTTTATCAGTCTGGCCAGATAAGTATGTAAAGTATAATTCCCCGATGAAAATAAGAAAACAACAATACCAATAATGAAAGGGAACAGCAAACCTGAAATCAGACCTGTCTGAATCCTGTTAAATTTTTCAGAAAATGTCATTCTTTTAATCTCGATTTAAGTTCATCCGTATACCAGTAGGCAGTCATGTCAACAGAAACGGGAACCACCGAAACAAATTTGTTCGTCAGAGCCCATTCATCAGTATCAGTTGCTTCCGGTTCATGATTCTGAAAAATTCCTGTAAGCCAGTAGTATGTCTTGCCCATCGGATCTTTTCGCTTTTCAAACTCTTCACTCCAGCTTCCTTTTGCCTGCCTGCATACTCTAATCCCTTTTATTTCCCCCTCCATGGTTGCCGGTATATTGACATTCAGGCATATACCTTCAGGTAAGGGCCCTTTAGCCAGAGTATTCATAATTATCCGGATATATTTTTTGCAGGCAGAAAAATCAGCAGTTGGTGAAAAGCTGTTCAGGGAAAATCCGACAGAACTGATACCGTAGAGACATCCTTCAATTGCAGCAGCCATAGTGCCTGAATAGAGTACGCTGGCTGATGAGTTCGACCCATGGTTTATCCCTGATACAACCCAGTCGGGCGTTCTCTCAAGCAACTGATTAACTGCCAACTTAATACTGTCAGTGGGAGTTCCGTTGCAGGCATAAATCCTGTGCCGGTCATTTTCTTCAAGAAGCTTAACACGTAATGGTATTTTAACAGTCAGTGCCTGCGACATTGCTGATCTGCTTTCGGTTGTAGATACAAGAATAACTTTCCCGAACTCTTCCATCACCTCCAGCAGTGTCTTTAACCCCGCAGCATATAAGCCATCGTCATTTGTCAGAAGAATCAGCTTGTCATCTTTTTCAATTACCATAGATAAATAGTGTTTGAGATACAAATATAGATAAATTTAAATGTTATCGCATTGCATCTGTTCAAACCAGAGTTCCCCATTTAAGATCATTTACCTATGCTCAGGTATAGCCGGTATACCCGGTATTTCAGGCTGCAGGTGTTTACCGTTTTGTCAGGGCAGGATAATTACTGTCATTTTCTTTCTTTTATTTTTGCTTATATCCTGAATGTTAAGAATATAACTCCCTGATTTCAGATTTGAAAAATCAAAATCAATTTCATTGGATACTTTCTTATAACTATAGCCTTTTACCAAATTCCCGTTTGAATTATAGAGATAAAAATTGATATTGTTTTGAAAATTAGCAGGCAATATCAGTTTTAATAACCCGGATGTCGGATTAGGATAGATTTTAACATCATCAATTCCATGATCTTCTACATCGGTAACTACTACATGTACTGATTCTGAAACTTTAGAAATGCAATTGTTTTCATCTGTTACAATAACGTAATAATCACCTTCGGTTGTAACGGTATAGTCTTGGTTCGTTGACCCAACGAGAGGGCCTTTCTGATCATACCACTGATTGCCGCTTGCTGCCGATGAGTGTAATACCAAATCAGCCTGGGTGATTACCGGTACAGGTGGGTTACTGACCACAACCGATAAAGTTGATTTGTTCCCGATACCACAGGTATTATTCCCATTCACTGAGATGTCACCTGAGATGGAGGAGGCTCCAAAATCTACCAGTATACTGTTTGTTGTGCTTGTCCCGGTTGCCCCGTCAGGCAGTATCCAGGTATAACTTGTTGTATTGGGAACAGCAACCACACTATAGGTGTGGGATGTCCCAACACAAACTGAGTTGTCGCCCAAAACAGAGCCCGGTGTTTCTGGAATCAGACATGAGAATGTGGCAGTGGCAGTGTTATTTGATGTCATCGACACACTACAGGTTGTGGATGTTCCGCAGGATGCAGCTGAGCCGCCCCATCCATCAAAGACTGAACCATCAGCAGGAACTACAGTCAGTACGACATTTGTATTTATATCATAGACAGCAGAGCAGTCTGACCCACAATTTATTCCTCCGGCATCAGAAAGAACTGTGCCGCTTCCCGTGCCTGTTTTTGATACATTCAACGTATATGTAATCTTGTTAAAGGTTGCAGTTATATTCTTATCAGAATTCATGGTAACAAAACAATCCTCTGTGCCACTACATCCTCCTCCTGTCCATCCTTCAAAGGTTGATTCTGAACCAGGAGTAGCAGTTAATGCAATTTCCTTCCCCGGCTGGAAAAGATGTGTGCAATCCGCACCACAATCTATACCGGCCGGACTCGAATTTACCATACCGATTCCTGTACCACTGTTTGTTATGGTAAGTGAATAGCATTCATCAATAAGGCCATTGCAGTTATCATCCAATCCATTGTCACAGATTTCCACAGCACCCGGATGTACCGATGCATTGGAATCATCACAATCATTACCTAAAGTAGTTGTTTTATATCCCAAGGGGATGGTTTCTCCAAAACAGACGGTAGTTGTACCGTTATCATAGTTATCATTGTCGCTGTCAATGTACAATACTGCACTTTGCCATTTGGTATTGTCAGTTGGCGAGCAATCATCTGCATCCAAAACTCCATCATTATCATCATCCGTGTCACATGCATCTCCATAAGAATCTCCATCAGTATCTTTCTGATCAGGATTATCGATTAACGGACAATTATCACACGCATCACCAAGTGGATCACTATCACTGTTCTTCTGATCAGGGTTATTCACCAACGTGCAATTATCACACGCATCGCCAAGTGGATCAGTATCACTGTTTTTCTGATCAGGGTTATTCACCAATGTGCAATTATCACATACATCGCCAAGTGGATCAGTATCACTGTTTTTCTGATCAGGGTTATTCACCAGCGTGCAATTATCACACACATCACCAAGTGGATCACTATCACTGTTTTTCTGATCAGGGTTATTCACCATTGTGCAATTATCACACGCATCTCCAAGTGGATCACCATCACTGTTTTTCTGATCAGGATTGGAAATACCAATGCAATTATCAGAGTTATTAATTGAGTAGCCTGCAGGTGGCGTGTTTTCATCTATAGCACAGACAGAAACTAAGGTGCCACTTCCTGATCCATCGTTATCAATATCTGGATAGAAACTAAAGGTAGCATGAATGGCAGCATCATTGTCGTTACAATCGGTATTGTTAGTAACCCCGCATGCTGTCGGTGCACCGGCACCGTACCCATCACCATCGTTATCTGCATACAATAATGCAGAATCATCGCAATCGGTATTATTATTGGCAGGTCCACAGGTTACAGGCGGACCAAAACCAAATCCGTCACCATCTGCATCTGCATAAGACACAGGTTGTCCTTCATCTATAGCTCCATCGCAATCATCATCGATCCCATTGCAAACCTCCATAACCGAATGATTGACTGCAGCATTTTCATCATTGCAATCAAAATTGTTCAATACCGTGTTTGCCGGTTGAACACACGATTGAATTGCATCCCCTGCCCCATAACCATCTCCATCAGCATCTGTATAGTAGTTGGTCAAGGGATTTTCAGTTATTGTTACGGGATCTGTCCCAAGGTTTGTTGTATATACTCCGGCAGTGTATTTCCCTGAAAAATAAATAGGATTGGTTCCATCAGAAAGAACAGATTCCTTAGAGATTCCGTCTTTATATAACTGACACACCGTCCCATTTGGTGGGCGAACATCAGTTATGGAAAATGTCACTCCTTCTCCCTGGCAGTAACTGAGCGAGGAAGCTGTTAAGGTATATGCTTTTGCGTCGACAATGGATACAAAAAAGAACAAAAGTAAAACCAGCGGTTTTAATATTTTATTCGGGGTTAATGTTGCCATATATTAGAAATTTTAGAATTAGGGTAGGCATAGATAACTACTTTCACTAGTGGCACATAAATTTATATCTTAGTAATGTAAATATTACAATTTATTTAATATTCTGTACTCCTGATAGAAAACAATTTTATTTTAATTCTACATTCACATATTCGAAAAATCTGCCTGTTTTTACCCTGCACCCTGAAGGGAACAGGTAGATTTTTCTCCTGACTCCCTTTAGGGAAGGGGTAAAGCAGGAGAAAAATTATGTATTAGGTTAATCTGTCAAAGTAGAATTAATTTAAGGCTTTATTAAGCTTCAGATAAAACCACTGCCATCACTATTCAGAAATAACTGTACCCGGTTTAAACAGTGCATCCGGAGGAAAACTGATGAAACGCAATGTTTCGTAAGGGCTGTTTTTTCCGCACTCAAAAAAGAGACCCACCTTACTGTTATTCATCTTCACCAGGCAGGAATATGCAGCCGGCCCCTGATAGACCAACCTGCTGTTACTCCACGACTGACAATCGTCAAAACTGGCATGAACTGTCATATGAGTCCGTTCAAATGTAACTGCCGGATTTGCAAAAAGATACATCCTTTTGCTTTTGTAATTACCATAAACGAGAAGAGATGCCTGGCATATCGGTTCAACCAATTGCGGATCGCTGCTGATTTCCGACCATGTTTCACCTCCATCGTTGCTGAACGATAAAGCCCTGCAGTTTTTATTATTGTACGAGCGCATATTCATAAGAAGTCTTCCATCACTGAGTTCTGTTACCTGGCTTTCGTTGCATCCCGGTACTATCGGCCGGCTCATCCTCCATGTTTTCCCATGGTCATCCGAGATTAAAACATGAGAGCCATAGCCATACGGGCCAATATCGGTTTTACTCTCCTTATCATCATAACTATGATTGGCCGGTATGATCAGTCTCCCTTTATACCTGCCGTTTTTGAGTTGGATTCCTATGCCCGGACCAGTTGCATACCAGCCCCATGAAGGATCTTTACATGTTGAAGACATCCTGACCGGAACTGACCATGTCTGTCCGTCATCATCAGAATAGCAGATAAAGGGGCTCCTTGTATCAACCGATTTTTTATTGATCAGCTCCCATTCTGAGTCTTCGCCATTATTCCAGGTCATGATCAGCCATATCCGGCCTGTCTCATTATCAACTACCGGACAAGGGTTTCCACATGTGTTTTTTCCATCGTTCCAGATAATCATCTCACTACTCCAGGTTTTTCCGTTGTCTTCCGAGCGTTTCATTAAAAGATCTATATCTCCTGAATCGCCTCCCTCGCGGCCTTCGCAAAAAGCAAGAATTGTTCCCTGTTTTGTGACAATAACCGAAGGTATCCTGTAATTATTGTAATTGCCTTTCCCCTGTTCCCATAGGATCCGGTCAACATTTTTTTGGCTAAATGCAATTGCAGGTTTTGCCAATGCAGCAATTGTTATTGCTGAAGCCAACATGTAGGCTAAATGAGAAGGTTTCATAATCGTTTACTCTTTAAAATAATAATGACTGTCATGAACCATGAATACAATATCCTTACTTAATAGAATCAATTGATTACCATAAACATGAAGAGAACAATTGATTTTATTCGTTACCCCGGCCCTAAAGGGTGCGAAGCAAACCAATGTGTCTATGTGCATGATTACTGGTAGCCATAAAACATATTATAATAATTCAAATATATGAGGTTAAATCAAGAACTGTGAAAATTTGATTCTGTTTTATTAAAGCCACAGGTAATCTTATTTACTAAAATTCTTACTTTTGCAGTTTTACTGACATTTTTTAAGATTTTCAACAGATGAAGATTTCATACAACTGGGTAAAGGATTACTTAAAAACTGATCTTGAACCGTCACAGATAGCCGAAATACTTACAGGTATAGGACTTGAGATAGAAGGCATGGATGAATGGGTTTCTGTTAAAGGAGGCCTCAAAGGAGTTGTCATAGGAGAAGTACTTACTTGCGTAAAACATCCTGACTCTGATCATCTCTCCATCACCACCGTTGATACAGGCGCTTCACAACCTCTTCATATTGTTTGCGGAGCTCCTAATGTTGCTGCCGGTCAGAAAGTTCCTGTTGCAACTATAGGCACAATACTTTATAATGGTGAAGAGCAGTTTGAGATCAAAAAATCAAAAATACGTGGAGAGTTGTCAGAAGGAATGATATGCGCCGAAGACGAACTCGGCATTGGCAAATCTCACGCCGGTATAATGGTTCTTGACAAAGAAGTGAAACCCGGAACCCCTGCCTCTGACTATTTTAAAATAACCAGGGACTATGTTTTTGAGATTGGCCTTACTCCTAACAGAATCGATGGCGGTTCTCATTTTGGCGTTGCCAGGGATCTTGCTGCGTACCTGAGCCTGAATGCGAATCTGGACATAAAAGCTCTCCTCCCTTCTGTAGAAGAGTTCAAACCTGATAATGACAACAATCATTTTGACATAATTATCGAGAACACCAATGACTGTCCCAGATATACCGGTCTTACTATCAGCGGCGTAACTATATCAGAGTCACCTGATTGGCTTAAAAACAAGCTCAGGGCCGTTGGCCTGAATCCAATCAACAATGTAGTAGATATTACCAATTTTGTCCAGTATGAGATCGGCCAGCCGTTACACTCATTTGATGCTGACATGATTGAAGGGAAAAAGGTCATAGTCAAAAACCTGCCCGATAAAAGCAAGTTCGTCACACTCGACGGAGTAGAGAGGAGTCTCTCTTCTAAAGATTTGATAATCTGCAATGAGAAAGAAGGGATGTGTATTGCGGGAGTTTTTGGCGGGAT
>DAOQAX010000051.1:0-11283 GCA_035354395.1 Bacteroidales bacterium
AGGTACGACAATGCAAGACCGTTATTGGCAATAAAATTATTCCTGTCATTCAGAATATCAAACGAAGAGACTGCCCCCCCATAACTGTTAAGTGAGTTTTTAACAGCAGCATCTGAAATTTCAAGATGTGACTCAAAGGCAGCAATACCGCTCTTAAACCACACCGGCATAGGGGAATAATTATAGTAATAGCTTATATATAAGCCGCACAGATAATAAAGTGATGCCTGATTGATATCCCTGAAGACAGCAAGTTGTTCATGAGTAACAGGTTCACTTATGTATATTTTATTGTCCGATCCCGTGTAGCCGCAGTCAAACGGCAAAGCATCAGAAGGTTTCCCTGTCTGATACTCTTCAGAGGTTATAACCTGAACACTGTAAGCAAATGGAGCTCCAGGATTACCATACCAGAGCCTGTGAAGTCTGAGGGTTTTTACCTTATTCTCAAGCAAGGTCAGATCTACAGTCGTCGTTTGTGAAAAACCAACTGAACTTTTTAATTTACCCGATGCCGTTAAGGGAAATGAAACAAAGAAAATCATAAGAATTCCCAGAATAAGGGAGAGGCATGAGTTTTTCATATACCATTATGTTAGGTTAAAACAGTATTTACTACATGAGTCTTCTGCTTAAGGCTACTCCTCTCTTAACCCTGCCTTCTCTGATCCCTTGCAGACCGACGCAAAAAAATGATATTTATTTTGTGTATTTTCCCCTTCTGCAACTACCATAAACAGCCCGGCAAGAATTTTGATATCCCGGCAAAAGACTACATAAAGACCGTCGCCTGAAAAGGAAGCATGAAAGTACTAAAATATTTTATACAGGGATGGGTATAGCAAATATTAAAGCAGACAAAAAAACAAATTTTTCAACATCCAATACTTCGCTGCGGGCTTCGGCATAAACTGAGCAGGTACCAGTATCGATTCGGAACTGCATCAACAAATTTATGGTCGGTGGTAATACTGCTGCTTGCTGTCACAACAACATATTCTACCAGATATATAATCATTTATGAATTTACCGGACATATTGCTCAATACGAAAATAATGAAGAATACTGTTTAAAAATTCATGGGGAAAGGCATTTTTAAATAAACTTTGATAGACTGCATACACTCTTATAAAAGTATATATGTCCCTTAGGTGAATCTTCTGAGGGCAGGCAACATAATCAACCCGGGCCGTCAGACGATGAAATCTTTGCAGAAAAGATAAATAATTTTGAGTTAAGGCTTTGAAATGGTGGTATATGAGCCTAAGAACAGTTATCGGAACTCTTATTTTAACACCGGCAGCAAGTTAAGAGAAACCATCATCCTGTTGCCATCGTTTTAACTGTTATTGAAGCTGTTAAAAAAATATTGCATTGAGGTTCAGAATGGTTTAACTTTGACATAACATTATCAAATTCAGGCTTTTGTTTAATTCAGGCCTGACCGTTGTAGTAAACGGATCAGTTCGGAATAACATAATTATTGGAAACTCATTATTTATTTAAAACCAGTGCATTATGAAAACAAAATTACTGTTACCCTTTTTTGTGTTGCTGATTGGATGTACTGCCGGCAACTGGCCACTTACTGAATCTCAGAAAGAAGCTGTAGTAAAAGACGCTGCACCTGTCGTAAAAGCTTTTTACGAATCGATGACAGTAAATGACACTGCAAAGCTTATGTCGTTCATGGATTTTGGTCCTGAAATGACCGTCATTAACATCGCTGGTCTTTTTAATTCTAAAGAAATGAGGAAAACTGCCGGAAAGTTCTTCGCTGTGGTTGAAAAACAGACCTTTGAAACGAAATCTGAAAAGTATACAGTTGTTGATCCTGACTGTTTTATTTATACCTGGTACGGCAAGAATGGCGTTTACATTAAGGGAGGTGAACCAATTATTTATGACGATCTTTTAGGTTCATACACCTTTAGAAAGATAAAGGGTGAGTGGAAAATAATTCACCTTCATGAATCGACAAAAATTCCTGAAGTATCCGATCCGGTTAAAATGTTTACAGAAATTGAGCAAGATTGGGGAACTGCTGTAATGGACAAGGATGCCGCGGCCCTTGACCAATTATATGCCACCGAGTATAAATTTATTGATGCAGGAGGACATGCATATAATAAGCAGCAGGACATCAGCGAGATAACAGGACCAACTTATAAACTCCTGGCCCCGTGGGTGCTCGGCGATATAAATGTCAGCAGTTATGGGGTTGTGGCAATGGTGACCGGAACCAATACTGTCAAAGAATCCTTAAATGGAAAGGAAGGAAGCCGTACAGTTTCTTTTACTGATTTTTTTGTCTATCGCGATGGTCGCTGGCAATGCTTCTTCTCTCAGTCGAGACTGAAACCGGCAAAATAAAGATTTAAGATATTTAAGAAAGAACCTTGAGACATAAGGGCAGGGTTCAGGGTTGTTAAAAGAAAAAGGTTGGTAGTAAAAACAACTGGCAGCAAAGCAGATAAAAATGTTCAGTGAGGCTTTTGGAGATAACTGCTTTGAGCCGGGGGCAGGAAATAGTATTATCATTAACTGGCGGTTTGAATCTCTTTTCCACCATGATAACCAAGCTGATCCCCATTACTGTTGAATGTCATTCAGGATATAAAGCTGATGAATATCCGAAATACATTATCCGTGATAATAACCGGATTGAGGTAATACAGATAACTGACCGTTGGTATCAGAAGGAGAGCACACCCGACTTTCCTGCCTCGGATTATTTCAAGGCAGAGATGGCAGACGGCAACCAATGGTTGATAAAACATGACCTTGATAATGATAAATGGTATCTGGTGGTCAGCTCTCATTGACTGCATCTGTACAAATTACAGAAGTTTTTCAGATGATCAGAATAAAAATAGAATCGCCCATTTTGAGCAATTCTAGCTATCTCAAAAATATTTCCTATCTTTCTCTGTCCGTAGCATTTCTGAATTTTGGGAAAACTATTCAGAAACAAATATCATATAGGGTCTAACAGATACAAGGGATATGATTATTCATCGCCCGGGAGATATTTTGTTACAATATGTACACAAAACAAGATGTGTGTTTTTGGAAAGATCATAAATGGCAGAATGATTCTTTCAAAAATAGGGGAAATTGTAAATGATGAATGGTTGAAAACACCTGAAATCAGGCGGGATATGAATATCACCCTGGATGAATTTGTTTTGATGCCGGATCATTTTCATGAAATAATTATTATTGGTGAAAACCGGTATAACCAATGTAATAATAATGGTCAACCATGTGGAGACGCGATGCATCGCGTCTCCACCAAATCCCAATCAAAATCCATCAATGAAATTCATTTGGTCCGCAATCCAAAAATCTGGCATCAATAATGCGGGGATTTAAATCGGCTGTCACCATCCGTGCCCGTAAAATTGACAATGGGTTTTCCTGGCAATCCAAATATTATGACCATATTATCAGAACAAACATTGAATTATTCAGAATTAAGAATTATATCATTAACAATCCCGGCAAATGGAAAGGGTGATTCATATCACATATACCTGTAATAAAGCAGAGAGAATATATTATGTATTCTGAATAATGTCTGTTATGGAACTACTGTACCTGTCAAGCACCATGTTTGGCTTAAGTCTTTATGTAGCCGGATAAAATCACTGGTTCCAAAATCAAACGGGCAATATGATAGTTCTTCGTTATTATCCCCTATCTTATTTATCTGTAATTCTGTTCTGTTGCCCGTACCGACAACGCCGAGAACTTCTCCCGCTTCAACATCATCACCTTTTGATACAGTCAGGTTCAATACATGATCGTAAATAAGCCTGTAGACAGAATTTGAGGAGGTCTTGATCCAGATTTCATAATCGGGAAAGTTGTCATTTAACCTTATATCCTCAATGTATCCCCTGCAAACCGAACGGACCTGAACCGAGGAATTATTAACCACGTATTCAAATGCCGGATTTTTTTGTGTGGCTGAAAGGTCTGCCCCAAAAGCAATAAAGGAAGTTACAGTGGAAATATCAACAGGAGTAACTGAAAAAACAGGAGGAGTTTCGTCAGGCTTATCATTATTCTTCTTACACCCCGAAACAGCCATCATGAAAATTAGTATCACCGGAATTATCTGCGTCTTACAGATTCTCATTTCAACCTTTTTTATTTACAATAACAAGATAGTCAAAATATGTGAATTTTTAATAATGTTGGATATGAATCATGCATAAAAGAAAATCACAAATCTGAATGAGTTCCGTTGATTATTCTGATATCATGCAGGAATTTTTCTAATGCCTGCATGTCTAATTTTGAAACATCGTTTTTTTCGCCCGATATCTTTTTCATTATTATCCGGTATAGCGGATTCATTTTTTCAAAGTATAGTTCGTACCCCATAAACGCTTTGGCTTTGGCATGCTGTCTGAGTTTCTCAGGATATGCTTTATTAAATTCTCTTATAGCTGCATCACCTGATGCAAGGCAACAAAGATATATTCCCAGCTCTTTTGACAGCAAGGAGTCTTCATTCTTTTTACAGAACCGTGCCATTCTGGATTGTATTCTTCCTGCATGGATCGATCCGCCAATTATAATACGATTGAATTGGCTGATATCAGGATTCCTCTGCCTTTTTAGGTTGTAAAGAGCAACCTGTTCTCCGCCAAGGGAATCTTTGATCATGTTGGCGACCTTTTCTGTAGTGCCATGTCTGCTTATAAATATTATTGCAGTGCTTGTGTATAGAGTATTATCCTGCGCATTGCTGTTGCACAATCCAAAAAACAAAGCCAGAATGACCAGTCCTCTCATTTGTCTTTTGTCTTTCACTTCTTTTGTGTAAAAGAATCTTACCATAGTTGTCATATCACATATTTTGTTTCCTTTGATTTATTTTTGACCCATTGGTCCAGTTAATATAAGAAATATATGATCAATAACTCTTCTGTTCATAAAGAGAAGTCAAAAATCTTCAGCTTGCTGAAACCTTACAGGTGGCAGGTTTTATTGCTTATCATATTCACTCTGACAGGCAATGCAACAAACCTTGTAATCCCCAAAATAATATCTCATGGTATTGATTCATATGGAGCAGCAACTTATTCGGGCAGACAAACAATCACTACATTTCTTTTAGCCACCGTGATTATCTTCCTCTTTTCTTACCTGCAGACAGTGGTGCAGACCTATACCTCGGAAAGAGTTGCCTTCGACCTTCGGAAAAAACTATCTGATAAGATATCGGGACAAAGCCTCGCCTTTATCCAGCAGTCAGGTCCAGCCAGGTTGCTTACCAACCTGACATCGGATATGGACTCGGTAAAAATGTTTGTTTCGCATGCAGTCGCTGCCATTGTCTCGTCCGTTTTTATCATTGCCGGAACATGTGTCTTGCTTCTCTCAATCAACTGGAAGCTGGCACTGGCAGTGATGGCGATCATCCCACTGATTGCTCTTGTTTTCAGTGTGCTTTTCAGAAGGGTCAGAGTGTTGTTTCGTCGTTCACGGGAAGTGATCGACTGGCTGAACAAGGTAATCAATGAAAGCATAATGGGTTCTGCCATCATTCGTGTTATCAATTCGCAACAAACTGAGTACAAAAAATTCATTTATGCCAGTAAAGAAGCCCGTAGTATCGGCATCTCAATCCTTACAATTTTTTCGACGCTTATGCCGCTAATAATGTTTCTGGGGAATATTGCCACACTGATCATTCTGGCTATGGGTGGCCATTTCGTCATTAACGGAAACCTTTCTCTCGGCGATTTTGCCGCTTTCAACAGTTATGTAGCCATTCTTATTTTCCCAATTATGGTAATTGGCTTTATGAGTAACATTATTGCACAATCGACAGCCTCATACGAAAGGATAGAAAGTGTTATAACTGCTCCTGAATATAAAGATTCCGGTACTATCGACCGCCTGTTAACAGGTAAGATCGAGATGAAAAACGTTACCGTGATGTATGGCGAAAAAAGTGTGTTGAAAGATGTCACAATTAAGATAGAACCCGGTTCGCAAACAGCCATTATTGGTCCCACAGCTGCCGGTAAAAGCCAGCTGCTTTACCTTCTTACCGGTTTGATTAAACCTTCCTCCGGAGAGGTTTTGTTCGACAATAACCGGCTTGACGAATATAACAAAGAGGCATTTTACAAACAGATCGGGTTTGTCTTTCAGGACAGCATACTGTTCAACATGACCCTTCGGGAGAACATTGCTTTCAGCGAAACAGTAACAGATCAGGCGCTGGAAAAGGCAATTGAAACTGCCGAACTGAAAGATTTCATCGACACTCTGCCACAACACCTTGATGCGCTGGTTTCCGAAAGAGGTACAACCCTTTCAGGCGGACAAAAGCAACGGATCATGCTTGCAAGGGCTCTGGCATTGAATCCGGGGATTTTGTTGCTCGACGACTTCACTGCCCGCATCGACAGACAGACAGAAAAGAAGATTCTTGGTAATGTACGCAGAAATTACCCTGACCTGACACTTATTTCGGTGACACAAAAGATCTCTGCAGTGAAAAATTTTGAACAGATTGTACTGCTGATGGAGGGTGAAGTGATTGCATCCGGAAAACACGAGGTGCTTAAAGAGACTTGCCCTGAATACATTCAGATTTATAATTCACAAAAAAGCACCAGACATTATGAATTATAATTTGAATACCATATCACAGGAGCA
This sequence comes from Bacteroidales bacterium, assembly GCA_035354395.1. GTDB lineage: Bacteria > Bacteroidota > Bacteroidia > Bacteroidales > VadinHA17 > LD21. The sequence goes on from DAOQAX010000051.1 coordinate 6,686, forward strand.
GGTAGAAAAGAAATCGACCTGGAGATCGTTGAAAACACTAATCTCTGACATGGTGGGAGAAAAACGATTATTGATAGTCTCTTTTATTGCTATGTTTATTGCCGCGACACTTAGCCTGTTAGGACCTGTTATGATTGGATATACCATCGATAACTATATCCAGACAAAGCAGTTACAGGGGGTTTTTCTATTCAGTGGCATTTTGCTGGTGATGTATATCATTTCTCTTTTTGCAGGATACATTCAGTCGAAGCTGATGGGGACTCTCGGGCATAACATGTTATATAACCTGCGAAACTCGGTTTTTGAAAAAATACAGGCTTTACCGCTCGACTTTTTTAACCAAAATAAAGCCGGCGATCTGATCTCACGTATCAATAACGATACAGATAAGATCAACCAGTTCTTTTCACAATCGCTGATGCAATTCCTTCGTCTTATCCTGGTTATGATCGGGGCTGCTATCTTTCTGGTTTCAATAAACTTAGAGCTGGGATTGGCGGCTTTGGCTCCGGCGGTGCTTATATGGGTTTTCACAAAACTTGTTTCATCGTGGGTTAAAGGTCGTAATGCCGAAAACCTGAAAAGCACAGGAATGCTTAGTGCCGAGGTGCAGGAGAGCCTTAATAATTTTAAAGTTATTGTAGCTTTTAACCGTCGCGATTATTTCCGGCGCCGTTTCAGCGAAGTGAACAGCAATAATTACAAGACTGCAGTGAAGGCCGGTATCTCAAACAACATTATTTCTCCTGTTTACACGCTCTTTTCTAACATAGCGCAGATGATTGTTCTGGCTTTCGGGATTTATCTTATAAGCCAGGGACACTTCACTGTAGGTTTGCTTATCAGTTTCATCACCTATGTAAACAACTTTTATCACCCGTTGCAACAGATGGCTGCTCTCTGGACCAACTTCCAGCTGGCGCTTGCAGCCTGGGACCGTATACTGAAAATACTTAACCTTGAAAACGACCTGCCTGTTGTTGAAGCCAAAAAGACATTCCATACTGACTCACTGATGTCGTTCCGGTGTGTTTCATTTTCCTATCCCAATGGGAATGAGGTGTTGCATCATATCACTTTTGAGCTCGGGCGGGGAAAGACATACGCGTTTGTTGGTCCTACCGGAGGAGGTAAGACCACCACAGCCTCACTCCTATCCCGCCTGTACGATGCCACAAGCGGCTTTGTTCTGCTCGGGGGAAGGGACATCAGAAGCTATACGCCTGAAGAAAGAGCGAAAAAGATAGGATTCATTTTGCAGGAACCGTTTCTTTTCAGTGGCACCATCCGCGATAATATCCTGTATGGGAATGAAGAACTTTCCAACTGTGAGAACTGTGAGCTATCTGAAATTCTCCATAATTCGGGACTTGAGATGCTTATTCAGCGGTTCGATAAGGGGCTTGATACACAGGTCGACTTATCCGGCGGCGATATAAGCCTGGGGCAGAAGCAGCTCATTGCCTTCATGAGGGCTGTCCTCAGAAAGCCCGAGTTGCTTATTCTTGATGAAGCCACAGCAAATATTGACACTGTTACCGAGCAGATGCTCGATGAGATTCTGCTTAAGCTGCCTTCAACTACAACAAAGGTGATCATTGCCCACCGGTTAAATACCATTGCCAACGCCGACGAGATATATTTCGTGAACTCCGGCAAAGTTATCCATGCCGGCTCCCTCGACGAAGCTGTTGAGATGCTCATGCATGGGAAGATGGTGAGCTAAGAGAAAACTCTCTTTTCGAATCTCATACTCAGGTAAAATGTAACCGTCAAAAAAAGGAAGGAATGTTGAAGAATGAGGAATGTTAAGAATTAGTTGTTCCGTATTGCATTGATTTTAAGGTTAATAATTCAATGCATCAGAAAACCTTTAAACGAATTATGGAGTGTGAAGATTGTTAAACCGTTTTTTAGCTTCATCAAGCCCGCATTGTTTTGCCACCGTGGCGGTTTAACCCGGTTGGCATCCATTTAAGGATTCGTAATGCAATACAATGATAATGATTTTTGTGACAGGTTTACCGGAATGTTAATGGGAAATACTCAATTAGTGACATTCTCCATTTAAATGAATTTTGGAGATCGGTTGTATGCGACGGCTCTACTTTTTGATTGTCATTAGGCTATTGATTTCAGACTTTTCGTAACTTGTATACCTTGCTGCATTTCTGAATCATGGGAAAATTATTCAGGAACAAATATCATATTGGTTCGATAAGATTACAGGGGTATGATTATTCATTGCCGGGAAGGTATTTTGTTACCATATGTACACAAAACAAGATGTGTGTTTTTGGGAGGATCATAAACGGTATAATGATTCTTTCAGAAATCGGTGAAATTGCAAATGATGAATGGTTAAAAACACCATCAATCAGACAGGATATGAATATTACCCTGGATGAATTTGTTGTGATGCCGGACCATTTTCATGCAATAATTATTATTGGTGAAAACCGGTATAACAAATGTAATAATAATGGTCAACCATGGAATCAGAAGATTTCCCCGGGATCTGTTCTCAGAAACTCCTGCCATGGTATACCTTTATCACCAATAAGAAGGAGCCTGTGGGGTTTAAACAGACGGCTGAATGATTCCATTCCTGACCGACTGCCCATGGTTCCGCTTTTAATTTCAATGGCTGTAACTCTTTGATCGCGAACCACAACAAAGTCAACTTCATTATTCCCGTTTCGCCAGTAGTAAAGATCAAAAAGGCTTTTGACATATCCATCGATAAGATGTGAGCCTATTGCAGACTCCACCACCCGTCCCCATTTTTCGGACTGCTTTAATGTTTCCTCAAAAGTGGAGGCTGAGAGTGAGCTCAAAAGCGCGGTATTGTGAACGATAAACTTCGGACTTGATGATCTCTGTCTGACAAGGCTTCCGGAATATTTTTCCAGTCCTGTCAACAATCCGGCAGAAGAAAGCAGCCTGAGATAATGTGCCAGAGTTACTGTATTACCTGCATCCTGTAATTGTCCCAGTATCTTTGTAAATGATAGTTCCTGCCCGGAGTATCTTCAGCCCAGCTCAAACAACCTGCGCATAAGAGCCGGTTTATCAACCCTGGTAAGCATCAGGATATCCTTTGAGATGCTAGTCTCAATTAGAGCGTCTGATATATATCTCTTCCATCGCTGTTCATCGGTTATCAGGGAAGCTGAACCCGGATAACCACCGAACCAGGCATAATGATCTGCATCCCATCCGAATGCCTGATGCATCTCATTGAAGGACCAATGGTTCATATAAGTAACCTCGAACCTGCCTGCCAGCGATTCTGTCAGGCCCTGTTGTACAAGAAGCCGCGATGAACCTGACAATATAACTTTTAATGGAATCTTTTCCACAGTATCTTCATCCCAAAGCCGTTTTACAACACTGCTCCAGTCGGTTATTTTCTGTATCTCATCTATTGCAAGAATAAAATCTTTTTCAGGATTGCTCTTTAACCTCATTCTTGCAGTATGCCAGTGTTTCTCAAGCCATGTCTCACCGTTGCCTTCAATACTGTCTGCACTAATGTAATGTGATGTTACAGGTAAAATATCAAGAAGCTGAATAATTAGTGTAGTCTTCCCTACCTATCGTGGACCAAGAACTACCTGGATGAACTTTCGATCTTCCTTAATTTTCTTTTTAACTTCCACTAAATGAGGTCTCTGATACATATTTTTATTTTTACTCATTATTATGAGTAAAATTACTCAATGTATTTAGTAAATACAAAATATCCCGGGACAAATCGCACAAAATGGGCGATTTTATCTATTTCAAATTTATTTCTATCTTTCTGTTTCCACTGCATTTCTGAATCATGGGAAAATTATTCTGTCCCGCATCCGCACCTACATAAAAAAACAACCCCTCAAAATGGGGGAAATGATTGTATCAACCCTTCTGTCCATTTCCTAGCTTCCTGAAAAGATTATGGCTGGCTCTTCAGAAGTGGATGTAAGGGTTATCAGCCAACCTGACAACAACGGTTATTCAGCGATGTCTGACCAGGCAAACTACAAGCGTTTCGGATACAAGAGCCGAACGCATTTTTCCGGTCAGGGCCACCACATCTTTTAGCTCAAATATTTTTAAGACATGAAGTTTTTCAATATATTCCTGCATACATTTTGTTTCTTATTTTACGCAGAAATACACAATAATCTGTATTTCCATGCAAAATAAGAAATACAAAGAGTTGTTGATTAGTGAATAATCCTGCCCAAACTGAACCACTTATTCCTGAGCAAATCAGTCCGGAATAAACAGCACTAACCCGGATCATGAAAAATAGTCTTAAATAAAATTATTGTTGACTATTAAAAATAATTCTGTGACGCTCGAGATAATCAAGATTATATTGACTTAATTTTTTAATCATTTCTGTGCCAGATACCCCTATCTTTTTAAATGAATTGAAATCAATCGCTTTTGACAACACAATCTTACCACTGTTTTCAAAAGTGATCAGTTATCCTTTGCTGATTATAAACAAATGGACAGGCTGGTGTTTTTACTGGGCTATATAAAAAGCGAAAACCCGCCCGGGTGCGCTGATCTTACGGGAAGCGTGGCAGGTATTATTG
>DAOQAX010000052.1:0-11118 GCA_035354395.1 Bacteroidales bacterium
TACTTTATATCCCTCTTTTGCAAGCAGGCAGCCACAAATAAGTCCTCCAATACCACCACCAACGATTATAAAGTCATATTTCATCCGTATATAATTTATTTTAATGTCCCCGAACAACGCTTGTCAGTTTACTTTTCAGGGGAGTCTCCGTTATGAAAATAAAAAAAATCATTGACCACCTTTTTCAGTTCAACAAACTCAGATGAGGTAATTACAGCGCTTACTGCCACTCCAAGTATCCCATGTGAATTAATATTTTGTCCGGTAAAAAACAGGTTTGGCACTTTTGTATGATGTGAGATAAGTGTTTGCTCGGGACAATTTTTATCTTTCAGAATGCCATACATTGACCCTTCTTTTGTACCCGTATAATCTCTCAGTGTCAATGGAGAAGATGTATATACCTCCTTTATGTTATTTCTTATTCCCGGGAAATCATTTTCGAGTTGTTGTAGCAAAATTTCTTTTCTGGCCTCTTTAAATAATTTATAGTCATTTCCACGTCTTCCAATAAAAGTGTCCTCCCATTTCTTCACCTCATCAAACTTCATGTATGATATAAGCACACCGCTTTCAGCATAAGCTGGATTTTTCAGCGGAACCTGATGCATGAAAATATAATTACGGGGCCAGTTTTCAGGGGTATACGAAAAACAATCCCATACATTGCCGGTATTGTATTTGTAATAGTTATAATTAATATATGGAACTGTATCAGGTTTAAACTCAATATAAAGGACAAAATTTGAAACAGTATTCTCTACATTATGGATCCGCTCGCGATATATTTTCTTAATAAGTGAAGTTTCCAGCATATCCAAAGTAACTGCCGGATGTGTATTCGATATGAAATATTTTGATTCTATTATTTCTCCGTTTGCCAGAGTAACTGAGGTGGCTCTCGATGTATTGCAGTTTATCGATTTAACCTCGGCTCCCGTAAATATCTCTCCACCGAAGCCCTGTATAGATTTACACAGACTGTTTGCAATAGAGTTTGCCCCTCCCACTATACGCCAGGCACTCTGTATATAAAAGTTATTTATCAGAGCATGAATATACAAGGGGGTCTTTTCCCGTTTACCCGCATAAAGCATATTGGTTGAAGAAAGGACATTCTGAAGTTCTTTGTTTTTGGTAAGAGAATCAAGGTATTCTCCAATTCCTGTTTTTACGGCTTCATGAGAATAAAACTCACTTGATGCAAGTTTCTCGCGGTTAAAAATTGGAGATGAAGTTGCATATTTCTGAAGATCAGAAGTGTATTTTATCAGAGCTTCCCTCTCATTTGGAAAATTTTCAGACAGTTTTTCTACAAAATTCTCATACCCCATTGCAAAGCGATACTCTCTCCCATTCAGAGATATATGTTCAAAGCCATCTGTATCAAGCTTATGCAACTTAACATCTTTAAGAAGGTTAAGGTATGAAAAGATATTATATAACAGTTGTCCCTTCTCCATGCTTCCGACATAATGCATTCCGGTGTCGAAAGTGATCCCCTTCCGTACAAAAGTCTGAAGACATCCTCCAGGTTGGGTATGCTTTTCTAAAATGGATACTTTAAAGCCGTTTTTGCCGAGAATATATCCGCAAATAAGGCCTCCCAGACCACTGCCAATAATTACAACGTCATATTTTTTCATGTTTTTTTGAAATTGTAACCAGGTCATCTGTCCGGCTTAAGCTGAGACACAAATCATCAGATATTTTTTTCAGATCAGACAAATCAGGTTTATTGTCTTTTTTTACTTCGTTTCCTGTAAGGCGCAGAACAATTTTGTCGTATCGCGTATAGTCTGCATCGGATATCAACAACAATGTAGAACAAGAGGAATATTTTTGTATGATCTGCTGTTGTTCAGAGTCTCCGTAGGTTCGCAAACAATCGGCAAGCACCACAGCATCGTATGCCTGTGTAATTTCATACTCACAGGGATCACCTTTTACAAATGAAATTTTTTCGGAACACGAAGCGCAATTCATGGCCAATGCCAGCTTATCATCATTTTCTTCCACAGCATCGATAAAAAGCATCGGTTTTACCATTGAAAGCAACAAGGGAAATTCTCCGGTTCCTGCTCCGGGGACCAAAATCCTGCCAACGTCAGGAAGACTATCTATGATGCCGGAATAATTATTGTGCCTTTTGAGGTTTATTCTCACTTTTGTGCTTATAGCAGAACCTTTATACAAATAATTATGACAAAGCTTGTCAGCATAGTAGGAAGGCGTTTCCTGCTCCCCGGCAATGCTTTGATATTGTTTATTGTACATCCTTCTTATGTACTTTGCACGCAATGAATATGTTTCACCAAAGCTTTTATCTTCAGGTTTAATACGCTCAAGTATTTCGACTATCACGGATCCTTTATGCAAAATAAAATCTGCTTTGGGGAATACATATCCCATACCATGTATGATTACCGGTAATATATCGAGATTCAGCTGTTCGGCAAGATAGAAAGCCCCTTTATGAAAACGGTTTATTGAACAATCCTTTGATCGTGTACCTTCAGGGAATATCATTATCGAATAACCCTTTTTCACCATCCCGGCCAAAGGCTCCATACTTTTTTCAATACCGTTTGCAACCGGGAAAAAATCGGCATATTTAACTATGTTGCCATAAAACGGAGAATTCCAAACCCATTCGTTGGTAAGTATCACTATACGCGGTGAAAGCATCATAATCATCATAAGATCAATATGTGACTGATGGTTGCAGATGATCACCGCAGGTTTTGTAAAATCTTCTCCATATTTATTTCTGACATATGTTTTCACCTGTGGAATACGTACTGCAACAAAGCCCGCAGTAAATGTCAGACATTTATGAAAATACAACTTTTTCCTGTCGGTTGGTTTTGTCACTTTGAAAAAGAAGAAACCAATAACTGAAAGCATGATACTGCCAACCAGGAATGCCGTAAAAGAGTATATAGTGTTGCCAAGATTCCGTGCAGTGACAGGATAAACCCGCTTTCTCCCTTTATATGTTGTTAACCAACGATATAAGAACGGCAATATTGTATATGAAATCACAACCACCGATGTCATTCCGATTATTGTAACCTGTGCCAGCGATTTCATTGCAGGATGCTTTGCAAAGATGAGTGAACCTATGCCGATAAACATTGTTAATGCAGAAAGTATGACCGCCAGTTTATAGGAATTTAATATTTTCTGTTTGCAGGCATATTCACGTATTGATCCTTCCATTATAAAAATACTGTAATCGTCGCCCAGACCAAAAATGAAAGTAGCCAATATGATATTTACGATATTGAATTTAATGTTAAAAACAGACATCAAGCCAAGTATCCATATCCAGCCTATAACCATCGGTATGAATGTAAGAAGACTTAATTCGAAACGGCCGAAGGAAAGCGTTAAAAATAGAAGTACCATAAATGCACAGACATACAGCACAAAATTAAAATCGTCTGAAAGTATTTCAATTGTTGCCTTTGTTGTGGAAGCCCTGTCAAAGGAGAAGGTACCTGGAGATTTAAGCGTTTTCTTTACAATTTCTTCATTTTCAGGAGCTATATACAATAAGGTAATTATCATTACCCTGTTATCTTTATTGATAACATAAGCTGATGCCATATCACTTTCCAACAGATGATCAGAATTCTGAACTGAGTGTTCCTTTCTGACCAACTGAAGAAAATTGTTAAAAGTGTTTTCTTTGAAACCAACCTTTATTCCTTTATTTTCAATCAGTTCAGATGTCTTCTGGCGCCGGTCAGCCCAAAAACTGTTCCATAGGTCAATCTTCTGTTTCTGGAGTGAATCGCTCAGAGCCAGATTACCTATACCCGAAATAGACTTTATTTTGCGTATCTGTACCAGGCTGTCAATTTGTACTCTGGCCGATTCATAGTTTCTGAGTGCTTCGTTTGGAGTATGTCCTTCCGAAACGTGAATAATTGATTTTTCCGAAAGGTTAGTAAATGCCGTTAATTCGTCAAATGCATTTTTCTGTTCAGAAGTCATATATGAAATTTTGTTCATATCGCTCTCGAACTCCAGATGTCTTGAAAAAAATGCAAATACGATGGTCAGCAGGAAAATAGTGATGATAACCCATCTGTTTTTGTCGAGTCTGATCTCTGAGACCTGATCAAAAAACACAGGATAATCAGAAACGGATAACGACGCTCCCTTAACAAAATTAGGCATAAACAGAAGTACAAATAATATTGTTCCTGTCAGTGCAAGAGCAGCAAACAGTCCAAAATCACCAAGAGCCTCTGAACTGACAAACAATAAGCTCAGAAAGGCCCCAACCGTTGTTATGCTTCCCACAATAAGGGGAGCTGCCAGATCTTTAATAGTAAGTTCAACTGACCCGCAGTGTTTGTAATGCACAAGAAAATGCAGAGTGTAGTTGATCGCTATACCAAGTATGGCCGATCCGGCTCCTACAGCTATTGCCGAAATAGTCCCTTTAATAAAGAATAATAATGTAACTGAAAACAGTGCGCCAAAAATCACAGGTACAACAAGAAGTACTATTGAACGGACATTCCTGAAGAACATTCCCAATAGTATAACAATCAGAATGACAGCTACTGCGGTGGAAATATATGAATCCTTCTTGATCTGCGATGCATTTGATACACCTACCAATGCAGCACCAAAGCTTGTCACCGAAAGTTTTCCGCCACTTCGTGCCTTAAGTTCTCTTATGTTCTCATCAAGAGCCCTGGCCAACACTTCATTCTTCCCTGTCTCTCCAATACCATATACCGATGTTATGAAAATAAGCAGGTTCTTACTGTCCTTGCTGAAAATGTATCCGTTATAATTACTGTAAACACTGTCAATGACATTCTTACTCAGCTCTGAAAAGACTCTGTTTGAGATATGCAACGGATCAGCAATAATATACTTCTTATAGATAAGTCCCATTGGTGAAACCAGGTCCTTCTTATCCTGTTCCAAAACTGACTGGATGGCATCAGGAGTAATGATCGAGTCGAGACGCTGATAGTCAGATTTTTTAAGGTACAAAGGGATGTTCTGAAGGAGAAGATCGAAAGTCGCTCCTATCTTTGAATCATCTATTTTGTAAAAGATATTTTTAATATACTCATCCCCGGGGTCTGCCTTCAGCGAATCGACAAGAGTATCTGCACTCGCTGCAAGATAATCCTGTATATCTGACATTGAGGAGTCTTTGACAGAAAGTTTGATAATGATCTTATCGTTTGAACTTAAGTTTCTGGCAACAAAATTTGTATGTTCTGTTTCCGGAGTATCTGGCATAAAACCAGAAATGTCTTCTTCAAGCTTTATCTGAATTGCAAAATAGAAACAGGTTGCGAACAGAACTGCCAGAATAGCAAAGAATAATACTCTTTTATTCTTAAAATAATGATATATTGATATTAGCAATTCAGTCATTAAACGTTATGTTTCAATTATTTACCTTTTCAGGAACATCTTTAAAATCAATTTTACCGGATAGGCGTAAATAAAAGCTATTATAGTTAAAAATGTGTTTAAAATACTTATTCTGACGAAATCTATGAAGGGACGGTAATGGCTTATTCTCTCCTCACGTGGCGGATAATATACAGAAATTGCCACATGATCGACATTAATTCCCTTCCAATTTGCCCTGACCAGCATCTCAAGTTCCGATTCATAGCGGTTTGTAAAGAAATGAATACCGGATATCTTCTGCAAAGGATAAAGACGAAAACCAGATTGAGTGTCGGGCAGGTTAATCCCTGTCTGTAATCTGTACCAGAAATTCGAGAACCTGTTTGCAAAAGTATTCCCTTCAGGCATATTTTCCTGACGCAGTAACCGGCTGCCTACAATTAGAGTGTCGGGGACCCACTGTATCTTATCAAGAAACAACAATATATCACTTCCTCTATGCTGACCATCAGAGTCAATGGTAATTGCATACCTGAAACCTGAAGAAAAAGCGCATCCAAAACCTTGTTTCAGGGCATATCCCTTGCCCCTGTTAGGCTGGTAAGAAATTATTTTCACATTGCTGTAGGAATTCAGTAAAGATGAAGTGTTATCGGTCGATCCGTCGTTAACGATGATAACATCAGCAACATACTGCAACACATCGTCAATGACTGATTGCAAGGCATGAGAGTTGTTGTATGTTGGTATTATTACACAACATTTCAACTCCCTGGCCAGCTGCATGCTATTGTTTTTATCGACAGATATCACAGTCCTTTATATGTTGCCTCAATCTTTGTAAATATTGTTTCTCCACACACAATGTTGGTTACTGCAAAAATCATATCATTTTCTATCCTGTATTTAATAACAAATTCGATTTCAGGATTTTCAACAGGACTTATCACTTTCAGATATTTTATATTCTTTGCCTGGACCAATCGCAGATCCCGATTAAACTTATCACTCAGAAGCTCAAGGACTATCTGTAGCAGACAGACACCCGGAGTTATGGGATTGCCAGGAAAATGGGCTTTATATATCTCATGTAACCGGTTCAGCTTCACATCTGCCCGATATGTATCATCACCCGATTCAGTTTTCACTACAGTATAGAAAGTGTCTTTTAACATTAATATAGTTACTTAAAGGTTCAACGGTTCAACGGTTCAACGGTTCAACGGCTCAAGGGTTCAAAGGGTCAATAGTTTAGAGGTTTAATGGTTTAATGGTTTAATGGTTTAATGGTTTAATGGTTTAATGGTTTAATGGTTCAATGGTTCAATGGTTAAGGGTTATGGGGTAATTTCTGATAAATCATAAGTCAGTTTGCAATTTATATGTCTCATCTTTATTACAAGTCGGGATGATTTATCAGCATATTGGTTCATTTCTGCAACCTTATCAGAGTGCTTGTACATGTCAGCTTTCCCTGTCCACATTTTACCATCGGTGTAATAAACATAATGCAAAGAGCGGTTAACAGTTGAGACATATACCGGGGTCTTATCTATTGAGCAGGGAGAAATCATCTCCGGACGTGAAAACAAAAAATGGAGATCATTTTCAAGTTTCTTTCTTATATACCACTTATCGATATTCTTAATCATGTTCTCCATTCCTACCCTGTTGCCGGACAGTTTAAAATCGAATCCCCTGATTCCGAATTCATTTATAAAACTTCCTGCATAAATACTATCATTCAACTTTTTATAAATTATTATGCCGGTAATTTCATTGCTCCCATAGTGTATACCTGTTTTGAACTTTCTGACATTGAGTGTATCGAAAAAATCCTCAATTATATCCTGTCTGCCAACACTTTTATTTATTGCATTTTTACAGATAAAAGAATTGCAGGAAGTCAAGAACAGGGCAAGACTACAAAGTGACAACAAACCTCTCATTGCTTATAGGTGGGTTTATCTTTATCTCATTGAATACTATTGTTGTAGTATCGCCAGCAGGTTCAATCATCTCAATAGTACTAACCATATATGTCGATTTTTCGAAATACAGAATAATAGTATTCAGCACCGATTTCATTGTTTTATTCTTAGGAGTAAGCTTTACCTGTACCCGGGTTGAACTTTCGAAAAAGGCTACATCAAACTTTTTTTTGTCAATCAGTTCTGAACCGCTTATGCTGTTCATGAGAAGAAGGCTTATCTCTTTAAACAGGGCATTTGATTTTGTATCGAACTGCCGGGTAGAATTATCATTTTTTATATATACTTTATCACCGTTAAGAGCAAAAAGATAGTAGTATGGGGAAGCATACTCCCAACACAACTTATTTCCTTTTTTATAAAGTAGTATTCCTTTAGATATCACCGATTCTGATAATACCGCAATGTTTTTGTTTTGTGTGAAAGAACATTGCAAAGAAGTCAGTGAAGCTGAAGCATTCCTGATTTTCTCCATACAGGCAGGCATATCGGCATCAGCTATTGGTTTGAAAGCGGCATTCTGAGCTGTAACTTTACTGAACAGGAACAGAACGATTAATATATTGAATATTAATATTCTCATTTTGCCACAAAATAGATACCTACAATTATTATGCAAACTCCTATCCATCGTGTTACAGGAACGCTTTCATTAAAGACCAGGATTGCAGCTAACAACCCTAAAACATAACTTATGCTTCCAAGCGGGTAAGCAACGCTGAAATCGTAATGCCTGAGAATATACATCCATAACGAGACTGCTCCCAGTACGGTCAAACCGGAAATGGCAAAGTTAAGGTTGGTGAACACCGACTTAAAATAATCAGCAGTAAACCTGAAGGCGCCGAATTTGGTAACAGCAAGTTTAAGAAAAACCTGCGACAGCATCAGAAGCAGGCTCTGTATAAAGGTTAACCCTACTAGTTTTAACATGCCGAAAGAAGTATTAATGAAAAATTCTTATTCTTATAATGATTAAACAGCAATACATTCTTCAGGTTCCCGGTATCAAAACTGTTCAGCGAAACAAATGACGGAACATATTTTTGTCTGATACAACTGGCGGTGAGCCAAAGGCCGAATCCTGCTGATGTAAAATAGTCACCTGAAAGATGTCTGTACCACGCATGTGCTTTGTTGCCAAACAGATCATCTGATATTGTTTTATAGATGGCATCGTTCTGCTCATCTCCGTTCATACCGGTTACTATAAGGTCGATATCTTCCGGTCTTTTTGAATTACGGTCCAGAAATGCCTCTATAGACGATTTGATACTTTCCGGTTGGTATAGTATCTCCATGTCATCAATTGAAGCATACGACTTTTCATTTTTCTCAGATGAAAGCATAACCGACACACTTCCCTCGCCGGCGCATATTCGGAGATCTGTACTTTTTCCCGGATCATCAATAGCTTCATGCTTCTTTCTCCAAAATTCCACTCTGTCGAGAATCTTAAAGTAAGAAGGTGTCATCTCATCATATCCGCCAACCAGAGCGGTTTTTATTTTATTATCTAAAAACAACAAAAATGCTTCAAAGAGTGCTGATTCAAAAGAAATTCCTCCATGGACAAAAGTGTTGTTATGCCCATGGCATTTCAGGTTGATAGCTATCTGGGAGCTTATTGTATTATGAGTCGACTGAATAAAAAATGTTGGTTGCAGGAACTGTTCGTCATTGTCGATCATAGCAGAAAGAAATTTCTCGGTGTCTTCAATACATCCCAATCCTGTACCTGAAATTACTGCATCAGGCATTTCAATACCGGAATCAGCAATACATTTCCTGGCTGTGGCTATAGCACGCTTGATCACCTTGCTCATACGACGTGCTTCATTCGGGCTTACAAACTTTGAAAAGTCGGGATCCATACAACGTACATAAGGTTCATTATACCATACAGGTTCCGGGAAACCACTGTGATCAAAAGTGTTCTGAATTGAAATATTACCTGTACCCTGTATATAGACTTTCATATAACCTGCTTTAATTATCTCATTTTTGAGAAAACCATTGAAGTATTATTTCCTCCAAAACCGAATGAATTCGATAATACATGATTAATTTTCACACCCGACACGAGTTTACTTACAGGAGAAAATGAAAGTTTTTCGATCCTTGTCTTAAAATTCAGATTAGGAGGAAGAAATCCATTATTCATAGCCAGTATCGAAATCACTGCTTCAACACTTCCTGAAGCACTTGTTGTATGCCCTGTAAAAGCTTTGGTAGAGCTTACCGGCGGGACGGAATTGCCAAACACATTCATTATTGCAGTACCCTCCGATTCATCGTTATTGGTTGTTCCGGTTCCATGAGCATTTATATAGTCAATATCGGAAGGTTTCAGTCCGCTCATCTCCAAAGCCGATTGCATTGCAAGAGTTGCCCCTTTGCCATCGGGCGAAGATGCTGTCTGATGGAATGCATCACAGGCATTGCCATATCCTGACACTTTACATAGAACATCAGCTTTACGATTGCGTGCACTCTCGGCCGATTCCATCACAATATATGCAGCTCCTTCTCCCAGGTTCAGCCCTGCACGTTCAGCATCGAACGGACGACAATTTACCTTATCGAGGATCATTAGTGTCTTAAATCCGTTAAGATGAAACTTTGTAAGACACTCAGTACCACCTGCAACAACGCAATCGAGAAGTCCCAACCTGATAAGGTTTGCACCTAAAACTATAGCATTTGCTGATGATGAACAGGCAGTCGAAATGGTTGATACATAGCTAAAACCGCCAAAGTAATCAGCAATAACTTCAGTGGAGGCACCGCAATCGTGGATTTTTATGTAATCGTTGCGCGTGTTATTTTCCAGAAAATCTTTGTAATACTGTTCGCTTTTTTCCATACCGCCAACAGTTGTCCCGGAAATAAAACCTATGCGCAGAGACTTATGTGGAGTCAGCCCGGCATGGGATAAAGAATTTTTAGCAGCCAGTATCCCCATCAGCGATGTACGGGTAAAAGGTATATTCCGAGGAATAGAAAGCATTGAACACATTTGTTCGTCGCTCAGGGGCACCTCAGAACAAGGATAATCTTTATGATTGGTTTGCAGGTATTTAATTGCTCCGATACCTGACTGGCCAGCCAATAATGAGGCCAGTGTTTCCTGAACAGAGATGCCAATCCCCGATACAATACCTAAACCGGTTACTAAAACGTTCCTGGTCACTTTACTTCTTTCTGTTATCAGAGATGTATTTTGCAAAAATATTTATCGAGCCGAATATTTCGCGACCCTTCCCGGGATCTTCGAGCTTAATACCATAATTTTTCTCAAGTAATACTATTAACTCGAGGGCATCAATTGAATCCAGTCCCAGTCCATCACCAAACAACGGTGCGTCGTTGTCAATATCTTCAGGTTTAACTCCTTCGAGGTTTAAAACTTTAATGATCTCCTGTTTTAGTTCCAGTATAAGTTCATCCATGCTATTCAATTATTTGGTTTTATATAAATTATCTAATGTCATTGTATCAAAAGCTCTGCCATTTGTTCCTTTTTCCACCAAAAATAAGAAAGCTTCGTAAGTTTTTACGTTACATTCTACCCACCCTGCAATACAATAATCCGTATAAGTTTTGCCAAAAAGTTCATTTACATATAAATACAAAACAGAGGAGTCAAACTGCCGGCTGACAAAAAAAATATTTTCTCCGAAAATCTTATGTTTTATACAAATTTCACCGATAGCAATATGTGGTAAAG
>DAOQAX010000053.1:0-11019 GCA_035354395.1 Bacteroidales bacterium
ACCCTCCTTTTGAGGAGGGTAATGTTTTATCAACTTGTCTGTGACGGATTGGTAATAAATACTTTTTAGATAATGTCCTGATATATAAGTTTAGGCTATCAGCTCCTTAACGAAATAAAAAGTCATTACAAAAGATGCTGCAAGTTTAAGGCCGACACCCGTAAGAAAACCAAGAAGACTTCCGAATCCGGCTTTAAGAGCATAGTTCATATCATCTTTGAATATCATTTCTCCTACAAAGGCTCCAAGTAAAGGTCCTATTATCATTCCCATAGGTCCAAGAAAAAAACCTATTATCAAACCGACTGTGGCACCTCTCATTCCATACTTTGATCCTCCGAATTTTTTTGTTCCCCAGACAGGTACGATATAATCAAGGATTGTTACAACAACAGCAATAGCCCCAAGTGTTATTAAGGTTGAAGTTGTGAAATCACCAAATCGGGTAAGATGGAGAGAAATAAGACCAAGAAAACTAAAAGGTGGCCCGGGAAGTACAGGCACCAAACAACCAATTATTCCCAGGATCATGAGAATAATTCCTAGAATCAGAAGAATATAGTCGGACATTCAGGAAGGTTCTTTACTGTTTTCCAAGGTCCTCAAACTCTACATTTGTAAACACTTCAGCAGCTAAAGCATTGTTATCGTTTTCCTGATCTTCAATTGAAAAAGGTTGTGAAACGGAAATCGCTTCCCTGCCATTATCAATATACGAAACAGCCTCATGCAATCCTTCAGTAAATTTTTCAAAATCTTCTTTGTAGAGGAAGATTTTGTGTTTTTCGTAGAATACCTTACCTTCTTTGCCTAAGCGCTTTTTGCTCTCAGTGATAGTGAGATAATAATCATCTTTGCGTGTAGCTTTAACATCAAAAAAGTAGGTTCTTTTACCAGCACGGACAACTTTAGTGAAAATTTCTTCCTTTATGTTTTTATCATCATGCCCGCTTATGACTTCCTTTATTTCGGTCTCTTCCATTTCTAAGTCAATTATTGTTAGCGTTTTCTTTTTGTATTGTCAAATGTAACAATAATTTTTTCAAATCAAAACAGGGTTTATAAATTGTAATATGTGAGATGTATTTTCTTTAGTTGTTTTGAGGGTAAGGGAAAATGAGTATTTTTGCAGCGAAAATATGACGTTCTTAATAAATGATAAGCAGAAGATTATTACGTATAAAAGCCTTAATGGCTCTTTATGCTTTTAACCGCAGGGAAGATGAGAATCTTGCACAATCTGAGACTGAGCTAATGTTCAGTATAGGAAAGACTTACGATCTTTATCATTATCTTCTTTTGTTAGTACTTGAAGTTGCTGATATTGCCGGAGAAAAGATTGATATGGCCCTGCAGAAGAAAATGCCAACTCCCCAGGATCTGAATCCTCAAAGACGATTTATTGACAATCAGGTTATTGCCCAGCTGAGAAAAAATATTGCATTTAACAAATACATCTCTTCAAAAAAACTTTCGTGGGCCAACTACCCTCATATTCCAAGATCACTGTATAATAAGATGATTGTATGGGATGAATATGAGAGATACATGGAGTCAGAAAACCATAATTATGTGTCTGATAAAAAGTTTATCATAAAACTGATAAACAATTTATTTGTTGAGTCTGAAGATCTTGAGTCAAACCTTGAAGAACAGAGTATTTACTGGAATGATGATATGGAATACATAACGGCAATGGTTGAAAAGACCCTGAAGAAATTCAAAGCCGACTGCGATGAAAATACACCAATGATGCCATTATATAAAAATGAAGAGGATGAAGAATTTGTAAAAATACTTTTCAGAAAGGCAGTCATTAACAATAAAAGATGCTCTGAACTTATTGATAAAAATACGACCAACTGGGAAGTTGAGAGAATTGCCCTTATGGATATTCTGGTGATGCAGCTCGCCATAACTGAGATACTTGAATTTCCTGAGATACCGGTAAAAGTAACTCTTAATGAATATATTGAAATTGCCAAATATTATTGTACCTCAAAAAGCAGTACCTTTGTTAACGGAATTCTCGACAATATAGTTAAAGAGATACGTGAAGATGGTTTGTTTAATAAATTTGGAAGAGGATTGGTCGGTGAAAATCTGACTGAAGAAAATTGATAATTAGTGATTGATAATTGACAATCAATGTTTTACGATATGAATAAATTTTTATCTACAATTTTTTTATTTACGCTTTTATTGTTCTCTGCCTGCAATAATACTGCAAAAAAAGAGGCTTTGGCCAATGCAAAAATTGCGGGCGACACAGGAACTGCAGTGATAGTTTTTAATGAATATGAGCACGCTTTCGGCAAAGTTGCAGAGGGTGAAAAAGTAGCATACACATTCAATTTTGAAAATAAAGGAACAGGTAATCTTGTAATCGCTTCGGCAACTACCACATGCGGATGCACAGTCCCGAAATATGATACCAAACCCATTTCGCCTGACAACAAAGGTAGCCTTGAAGTTGTTTTCGATACCTCCGGAAGGAATGGGATGCAGACAAAAACAATTACTGTCAGGTCGAATGCATCAGTGCCTGTGGTATTGCTGAAAATAACCGCGGAAGTAATATCAGATTAATAACCATAATTAATATTTTAAACAATGACCAATCTTGCTTTTTTGTATCTCATGGGGCAACCAGCCGGAACCTCCGGACAGGGGAATGCTCTGGTAACCTTTCTTCCTCTTATCCTTGTTTTCGTTGTCTTTTATTTCTTCATGATCAGACCTCAGATGAAGAAACAAAAAGAATTGACAAATTACAGGAATTCTCTTAAGAGGGGTGATAAGGTTATAACCACCGGGGGAATCTACGGTAAAATTTATGAAGTGAAGGACACCTATGCAACTATCGATGTGGGAAACGACATCAAATTAAAAGTTGACAAAAACGCACTGATTCAGGACCCATCACAGGGAGAATAAAATGTAATATTTCTCAATTTAACCTTTTGTGAAGGTACTGAATGAAATCCGGAATGCGAAACTTGCGAAGAAAGGGATAAAATCAGTCAACAGTGATGTTGTGGTTTTTATCTTCTTTCTTCTCCTCTCTTTCATTTTGTGGTACCTGAACTCTCTTGAGAAGGAGATTGAAGCCGATGTCAGATACCCTGTCAAGTATATAAATGTTCCAAAAGGAAAGACAATTACTGAAGATTTTCCCGCAAAACTGGTTCTGTATCTTAAAGGATCTGGCTATAAAGTTTTAAAGCTCAAAGTATCACACAATAAACTTCCTGCCGTAATTGATTTTTCGAGGGTTAATTACAAAAAGGTTCCCGATAGTAAAAAGCCTGATTATTATATTGTAACTTCCTCACTTACTAAAAGTCTTACTGTTCAGTTAAGACTGGGATGTGAAATCACCTCAGTCAAACCCGACACTCTGTTTTTTACTCTTGAAAGAGCAAAGGCAGATACATCTCCTGCTGCACGCAAGCATTAGTAATAGGAAGAATATTATAGCAATTCAAGAGAAGTACATGATTACAGGAAAAAAACCAGGAATGAAACTTGGCATAACCGGCGGAATCGGGAGTGGAAAAACATGTGTCTGCAGGGTATTTAATGTTCTTGGAATACCTGTTTTTTCAGCTGACCTGGAAGCAAAGGAGATAATGAATTACGACAAAAGAATTATCCAACGGATTAACTCTATTGCCGGAAAGGATCTGTATGCGGATGGAAATCTAAACCGGCCGGAACTGGCTGCAATAATATTCAATAACAATACTCTTCTTGAAGAAGTAAATTCCCTGGTTCATCCAATCGTCTTTGAAAACTTTAGGAAATGGGAGATGGAACAGACCTCACCATATGTTATTATGGAAGCTGCTATCATGTTTGAAAGCGGGGCTTCAAAACTAGTCGACAGGGTAGCGACAGTTGTTGCTCCTGTCGGGGAAAGAATGGATAGGGTAATCAGCAGGAACCAGCTTACTAAAGAACAGGTTTTGGAAAGAATGCGGAACCAGATGGATGATGAATCTAGAATAAAATTATCAGATTATGTAATCAATAACTCTGAAAATGATATGATCATCCCTGCTATCCTGAAAATACATGAAGATTTGTTAACATACGTAAATACTAATTTGTAATAATGGGTTTTTTAGGAAAATTTCTGGGTGCAGGATTTGGCTGGACTTTTGGTGGCCCCATAGGAGCATTGTTAGGCTTACTGGTCGGATCAATGATAGACAGTACCACAGAGCAAACTTCTGCCACAACCACCGGGAGAGTAAGAACAACCCAGGGCGATTTTGGTGTCAGCCTGATTGTACTGTTGGCTGCTGTAATGAAAGCTGACGGTAAAGTGGTTAAATCGGAACTTGATTATGTCAAAGCCTTTTTCGTGCAACAGTTTGGCAGAGAATCTGCAAAACAAGCCCTTCTGATGCTGAAGGACATCCTGAAACAGGAGATACTTGTAAGAGATATCTGTCTGCAGATTCGCCAGAACATGGATTATTCCTCACGGCTTCAGTTGCTGCATCTTCTATTCAATGTCTCAGTTGCTGATGGCAAAATACAACCTGCAGAAATAGAGCTTCTTGAAAAGATTTCCACTGCCATGGGGGTCGCAACAAATGATTTCTCATCAATAAAGAATATGTTCATCCCCGAAACGGATTCTTCATATAAAATACTTGAAATTGATCAGTCATCCTCAAATGATGAGGTGAAGAAGGCTTACAGGAGAATGGCAATGAAGTACCATCCCGACAAAGTAAGCCATCTTGGAGATGATTTCAGAAAATCGGCTGAAGAAAAATTCAAAAAGGTCAACGAGGCTTATGAGAAAATTAAAAAAGAGAGGAACATGGTGTAATGTATTAAAATTGAAAAAAAAACCGCTATAAAGATTGACAATAAAATTCAAGGATTAATTTTGCAGAAAAAGAATTAGAAATGAACTTAAAAGATATTTTAGCTATTTCAGGAGAACCGGGTCTTTTCAGATTTATTGCACAGGGAAAGAATGCAATAATTGTTGAACACCTTGAAACAAAAAAAAGAAGCAGTGTATATGGTTCAGCGAAAGTGAGTTCGCTTGAAGATATTGCTATATTCACAGAAAATGAAGACCGGCCTCTTGGTAAAGTCTTTAACCTGATTTATGAGAAAGAAAAAGGTGGTCCTTCAATTGATCCTAAATCATCTGTTAATGACCTCAAAACTTATTTCGAGACAGTATTGCCTGAGTATGACAAGAATAAGGTATATCCATCCGACATCAAAAAAGTGTTTCAATGGTACAATACCCTTCAAAGGCTGAATCTGCTGATACAGGACGAACCGGAGACTTCTGAATCAAAATCAGAAGCAGAAACTGTCCCTTCTGATTCAAAGTCAGAAACAGAGGCTGCTAATGCTGAAGGGAAAAAGAAGAAGACAACTTCATCAAAAACAAAGAATAAATAGAGGTAGTACTGTTATTTTATTCAGATGAATTTTGGCGGTAATGAGGTGGTTTATGGTTATCCTGAATCAGCGATAATTATTGTACCTGTTCCATATGATGCTACAAGTACCTGGATGAAAGGTGCCGATAAGGGACCTGAAGCCATCCTGGAGGCCTCTGTCAATCTGGAATTTTATGATATCGAGACTGAATCAGAAGTTCATCTGAAGGGGATCAATACCATTGATCCTGTTACTGAAGACAGAACACCGGAAGGACTTGTAAATGCCGTATATCAGAAAACATCGGCTCTTTTATCAGATAAGAAGTTTCCTGTAATCATAGGCGGCAATCATACAGTTTCCATAGGAGCTTTTAAGGCATTTTCGGAAAATTACAGAAATCTTACAATCCTTCAGCTTGATGCTCATGCTGACCTCAGGAATGAGTATGAAGGTTCGCGGTATAATCATGCATGTGTAATGGCAAGAGCCCGTGAACTGGCACCGGTTGTTCAGGTAGCCATCAGAAGCATGTCGGAAGGAGAGGTCGCAGGCGTTGACAGAAACAGAATATTTTATTCTCATGAACTATACTATCATAAGAGTCTTTATGCGAAAGCCCTGGATACTCTTACCGAGAATGTATATATCACAATCGACCTTGATGCTTTTGATCCGTCATTGATACCGTCAACAGGGACGCCGGAACCTGGAGGACCTGACTATTTTGAACTCATGCATTTTCTGAGGGATGTAATAAAAAACAGGAACGTTGTCGGTTTTGACGTTGTTGAACTATGTCCGTCATCAGTTAATAAGGCACCTGATTTTATAGCTGCAAAGATTATTTATCAACTGTTGAGTTACAGATTTGCCTGATTACGGTTCATTCTGAATACAGATGAACTGATTCCGGAAAATAAAAGGACCTGGCCTGCAATACCTTCCGGCATATTAGTCTTCTTTCTTAGCCTCTTCCCATATCACATTCATCTCATCAAGACTCATATCATGAAGAGAAATGCCTTTTTTAAGTGTTTCATTTTCAAGATAATTAAACCTCTTGATGAATTTTCTGTTGGTCTTTTCGAGAGCGGCTTCCGGATCGATACCATATAACCTCGACGCGTTTATAATTGAAAAAAGAACATCTCCAAGTTCCGATTCCATCGTTTTTTTATCACGTTTCTTTATCTCTGCTTTCAGTTCATTGATCTCTTCAAGCACCTTATCCCATATCTGCTCACGATCTTCCCAGTCAAATCCGACACCCCTTACTTTTTCCTGGATCCTGTTGGCTTTAACAATGGCAGGCAATGATGGAGGGACTCCCGATAAGACGGGTTTATATCCATTATCCTCCTTTATCTTTAGCTGCTCCCAGTTCTGCTCAACTTCCCTGGCATCGTTCACCTTTACATCACCAAAGACGTGAGGATGTCTGTAGGTGAGTTTTGAATTTATACCTTCTATCACATCAGCTATTGTGAATGCTCCTTTCTCAGATCCTATTTTCGAATAGAAAACTATGTGCATCAGGAGATCTCCAAGCTCATTTTTAATGCCTTCATCGTTACCTGAAAAAACTGCTTCGGCTAATTCGTATGTCTCCTCAATAGTCAGTTTTCTCAGACTTTCGTTTGTCTGTTTTTTATCCCATGGGCACTTAGCCCTTAGTTCATCCATTATGTTCAGAAGTCTGTCAAACTGTTCAAGACTCTTTTTTTTATCATCCATAATTAATTGATTTTAAAACAAACGGTTTGGTGATGCTGATTTGTCTGTGTTGTCGACACGCACAACAGAACCTGTTGAAATGTTAAGCAGTTCGGATATGTCGGCACCATTGATCGAAATTTCCAAAAGATCGAATTGGTTAAACCTTGCAAGCATCTCACCAACCGGTACATCACTGTATTTCTGCGAAATTTTATTTGTGAAATTCTTGTTACTCTGAATAAGTATTCTGTATTCTTTATTCTCAAAAACCCTGTAAAACACATCCCTGGTGATGTTTGACATCGCATTCCCATAAGAGTCTATAAAAATAATGCTGCCAATTATCACATTTTTATCAATAGTTGCTCTTAACGGGAGTTCCTCATAAAATGCATCAACCTGTGTTCCAAGGTCAGCAGGTTTTTTCCCCGATATAATATCCGCAGCAACCCTGGCATATATATCAAGTTCGTCGGTTGAGTCTCCACAATCGATTTTAATTATCTCGTCAGGTTCTGAATTGAGAATAAGGTTAAATATTCCATTATCGGTGCCAACAAAGAAGTGTTCTTTTGCCCTTACAATAAGATGATCATGTTTGTTGTCGGCTTCGGAATGGACACATATTATATGCACTGAGCCTTCCGGGTAATTTCCGAATGTGTTTCTTATTATGAAGGAAGCATGTGCAATATCAAAAGGAGCAATGCTGCCTGCATTATCAATTATGATAGTCCCCGGGCACAGATTGCATATCTTCCCTTTGATAATTCCGTTATAGATATCATCAGGCTTCCATTCGGTTGTTAAAGTAATTACAGGCATACGAAAAAACTTACAACAAAGATAATCTTCTAAGAAAAAATAACCTTACTTTGTACTGTTCAATACTATATTTTTTTTTAACTATTTACCATTGTTCAGGTCGTTTTAGAATATGATAAATCAGTTCATCAATTCTTGTGAGGCTTAATGACAGAGATAGTAATTTTTCTTGAGGATATTGATCCTGTAGTCTTTTTTGGCGCAAATAATTCTTTGCTTGATAAAATCCGTAGCTTCTTTCCTAAAATAAAAATTTTGGCCAGGGGCAATGAAGTCAAATGCCTTGGGGAGGAGTCGGAAATCACGCTTTTTGCAGAGAAGTTTAATGAGCTTATAGAATATTATCACAAATTTCATCGCCTTGATGAACAGGATATAGAAAAATACTTTTTTGATGCTGAACATATGAAATCAGCATCAAATGGCGAATTTGAACAGGTTATAGTATTTGGTACAAGCGGGAAGCCTGTGAGAGCACGCACTGTCAATCAGCTGCTTCTGATCAATGAATATAAAAATAATGATCTGATAATTGCTGAAGGTCCTGCAGGAACAGGCAAGACCTATACATCTATTGCATTGGCGGTGAAGGCATTGAAAGACAGAGAGGTAAAAAAAATCATCCTTACACGTCCGGCTGTTGAGGCTGGTGAACGCCTTGGCTTCCTCCCCGGAGATATGAAAGATAAGCTTGATCCGTATCTGCAGCCATTGTACGATGCTCTTCATGACATGTTGCCCTTCAAAAAGCTTGAGACATGGCTCGAAGACGGGACGGTGCAGATTGTTCCCCTTGGATTTATGAGAGGAAGAACCCTGGAAAATGCCTTTGTTATTCTTGATGAGGCGCAGAACGCTACAATGAGCCAGCTTAAGATGTTCCTTACAAGAATGGGAGTAAACTCAAAGTTTATTATGACGGGCGATACAACCCAGATTGATCTGCCGCGAAAGAGCGAATCCGGCCTGCTGCAGGCAATCAGGATACTCAATGATATTGAAGGAATCTCTATTATTAAATTTGATGAAAGGGATATTGTACGTCACAGGCTTGTAAAAAGAATTGTACGGGCATATGAAAAT
Source organism: Bacteroidales bacterium (assembly GCA_035354395.1). Classification (GTDB taxonomy): domain Bacteria; phylum Bacteroidota; class Bacteroidia; order Bacteroidales; family VadinHA17; genus LD21. Next base: position 9,049 of record DAOQAX010000053.1, read on the forward strand.
GAAGAGAATGAGGCAGATAAGTCAAAAAGCTCTTCTCCTGAAAAAAAGATGAAAGAATAATTTATTAAAATTAAAGATACTATGGGCAAGACAGTTTTAAGTTCGAATTACAATTTCCCCGGACAAAAAGGTATTTACCGTGGAAAAGTGAGGGATGTATATAATATCAATGATAAATATCTGTTGATGATCGCCTCCGACAGGATTTCAGCATTCGATGTGGTGTTACCCAAAGGCATACCTTATAAAGGCCAGGTGCTTAATCAGATAGCTGCAAAATTCCTTGATGCCACAAATGATATTGTTCCCAACTGGAAAATCGCAACTCCCGATCCTACTGTGACATTTGGATATAAATGTGAATCGTTTCCTGTTGAAATGATAATAAGGGCTTACCTTACAGGCAGTTCGTGGCGTGCATATAAGGATGGTGCAAGGGAGATATGCGGCATTAAAATACCTGACGGGATGAAAGAGCACCAGAGGTTTGAAAAACCGATAATTACTCCTACAACCAAAGCGGAACAGGGAAGACACGACGAAGATATTTCACGATCAGAAATAATACGTCGCGGACTGATCTCTGAAAAGGAGTACAGCCTGATAGAGGATTATGCTATGGGGATTTTTATGAGAGGATCCAAGATAGCTGAAGAACATGGTCTTATCCTTGTTGATACCAAATATGAATTTGGTAAAAAAGACGGAAAAATCATTCTGATAGATGAAATAAATACGCCTGATTCATCACGTTACTTTTATGCTGATGAATATCAGGAACGATTTGACAAAGGCCTTCCTCAAAAACAATTGTCAAAAGAATTCGTCAGGGAATGGCTCATGGCTAATGGTTTTCAGGGAAAAGAGGGACAGAAAGTCCCTGAGATGACAGATGACTTTGTTAATGAAGTATCGGACAGATACATCGAGCTTTATGAAAAAATTACCGGGGAAAAGTTCATCAGAACGGATATCACAAATGTTCCTGAACGTATTGAGAAAAACTGCATGGAATTCCTTAAGTCATTATAAAATAAGGGAATTGATTAAATTATATAATTAATGAAAATACTTAGCTGGTTAAAGATTCTGCTGATAGTATCAGTTTTATTGGTTCCTGTCATTTCTGCTTATTCACAGGTTACTGTGGAGAGATCAAAAGACAAAGTGATCATTTCCGGAATCCAGTATTATATTCATCAGGTTAAAAAAGGTGAGACAGCTTATTCAATTTCAAAAGCTTACGGAATCACGGTTGATGATCTGACCAGGGAGAACCCTTCTGCATTACAGGGTATTAAGGAAGGACAGGCTTTAAGAATACCTGTTGCTTCAGTCAGCGAGATAAAACCAGCCGAGGCTCCTGTTAAAAAGATTCAACATGATGAAACCAGATTCATCTATCATAATATGGCTCAGGGTGAAACAGTATATTCACTCTCAAAGTTGTATGGAGTATCTGAAGAAGAGATCATCAGAAGCAATACAGGAATAGACATTAATAAATTGTCAATAGGTACTGAAATTGCCATCCCCCGCAAGGTGTTTATAAACGACAAACAGAAATTCGACGATCAGAAAAAACCTGTTGGATATCATAAGGTTCTAAAGGGTGAGACATTTTCATCTATTGCCGAAAAGTATGGGATTACAGTACGGGAATTAAAGAAAGAAAACAAGGAAATAAAATTTCCCCAGGTTGGAGGTTATGTCCGGATCCCCGGACTTAAAGCCGAAGAACCACAGACGGAAGTTGTCAAAACAGACACTATTACAGTGCCTGCTGCTGTTGATGAACCGGAGGTGGAAAAGAGTTTGCCTGCCGGGTTCTCGAAGATAAAAGAACTGAAAGGAAAATTAAATCTTGCTGTTATGCTTCCATTTTATCTGGCTGAAAACTCCTCAAGAATTGATACGGATCAGTCGTCTTCTGATGCGGGCGACAGTCAGGAGGAGATCCTGAGAGGTGAG
>DAOQAX010000054.1:0-11005 GCA_035354395.1 Bacteroidales bacterium
CTGATAGTATCCTTCAAGGCTCTTTGGAATGTCGTAATGAATCACGAAACGGACATCGGGTTTATCTATTCCCATCCCAAAGGCTATAGTTGCCACGATAACATCGACCTCCTCCATAAGAAACTTATCCTGGTTCGTTGTACGTGTTGCTGAATCCATCCCGGCATGATATGGAAGAGCTTTAATACCATTAACCTTAAGAACTTCGGCTATCTCTTCAACCTTTTTCCGGCTCAGACAATAGATTATTCCTGATTTTCCCGAGTTGTTTTTAATATATTTTATGATCTCCTTTGTGACATCCTGTTTTGATTTTACCTCATAATAAAGATTTGGCCTGTTGAAAGATGACTTGAAAATGTCAGCTTCAAGTATCCCAAGATTTTTCTGAATATCGTGCTGTACCTTCGGAGTAGCCGTTGCTGTAAGTGCAATAATAGGAGATCTTCCTATGGTATCTATTATAGGACGTATACGCCTGTATTCTGGCCTGAAATCATGTCCCCATTCTGATATACAATGAGCTTCATCAATAGCATAAAAAGATATACTGATGTTTTTGAGGAATTCTATATTCTCCTCCTTTGTAAGTGATTCCGGAGCAACATAAAGCAGTTTGGCTTTCCCTGAAAGAACGTCATTTTTTACTTTGGCAATTTCAGTCTTTGTGAGTGATGAGTTAAGAAAGTGAGCAACATAGTCGTCAGTGCTGAAATTTCTCATGGCATCAACCTGGTTTTTCATAAGAGCTATCAGCGGAGAAATGACTATAGCCGTCCCATCCTTCATAACAGCCGGCAGCTGATAACAAAGCGACTTACCCCCTCCTGTCGGCATCAGCACAAAAGTATCTCTTCCTGACAGGACATTCTTAATTATAGGTTCCTGATTACCCTTAAAAGTATCAAAACCAAAATACTTTTTTAAATAATCATGTATTGTAGAATCGTTCAACATAATTCCCCCAAATGATAAAAAAAAAACTTCAACACTATAGATTTTACAGTGTATATAAAGTTACTAAATTTCCAGATTTAAAAGCCATTTTATGGTAATATTATTATAATGATATGTTAAATATTGATAAAAGAAATGTAACGGAGATAGCCATACATTTGTTTTGCAGAATAAGATTTATCATCTTTACGGGCTGATTTTATTTCTTGTTTTTAACAACATGCCTATGTCGTTACTATCAAACAGAGGAAACAAAGGGGAAAAAGAGATGTCTTTCCTTGAACATCTCGAAGAGTTAAGATGGCATATTATCAGATCCATAATAGCGATTGTCGTCTTGATGATCGTAGCCTTTATTTTCAAGAACATACTTTTCGATGTTGTGATTCTTGGCCCTAAGAATCCGAACTTCATAACAAACAGATTGTTATGTCAGCTTGGAGAATACCTTAACTCTCCGTCATTATGTATTAACACAAAACCGCTGAACCTGATTAGTATTAAGATGTCAGGACAGATCACAACTCATATAACTGTAGCTTTGGTTGCAGGTCTGATTCTTGCCTTCCCTGTTGTGCTCTGGGAGTTCTGGCAATTCTTCAAACCCGCCCTTCATGAAAGTGAAGCCAGGTATGCAAAAGGTGCCGTTCTGGCTTCTTCACTGCTATTCTTTTTCGGTGTTCTTTTCGGATATTTTCTGCTGGCTCCCCTTTCAATACATTTTCTTTCAACTTATGCAATCAGCGATGAGGTTGTTAATCAGATCAATGTCAGGTCATATATAGGCACAATCACTTCAATATGCCTGGCAACCGGAGCAGTATTCGAACTTCCTATAATAGCTTTTTTTCTTACCAAGATCGGAGTGGTTACTCCTACCTTTATGAGAAAATACAGAAAACATGCTATTGTTGTAATATTTATTATTGCAGCTATAATCACCCCTCCTGATGTCTTTTCACAGACGCTGGTCGCCATTCCGCTTCTGATACTGTATGAAGTAAGTATTGTGATTTCCGGAAGGGTGATTAAACAGAAAGAAAAAGAGAGAAATGATTTCATGAATGATGATAATTCCGAAACAACTGAGGTTGCCAATAAATAGTCAGGGATGAAATTATATACTGAACAGCTTGTCAAAAAGTATCACAACAGAACAGTTGTCGATCATGTTTCCATTGAGGTTAACCAGGGTGAAATTGTAGGATTGCTTGGACCTAATGGTGCTGGAAAGACTACCTCTTTTTATATGATTGTCGGTTTGATAAAACCACGCGAGGGAAAAATATTTCTTGATGAAGAAGAGATAACCATGCTTCCTGTATATAAACGTGCAAGAAAAGGCATCGGATATCTTGCACAGGAAGCTTCTGTTTTCAGAAACATGTCAGTTGAAGATAATATCCGTGCCGTACTCGAAATGTCCGGATTCCCGGTCGAAGAACAGAGAGAGAGGCTTGAGAATCTTATGAATGAATTTGGTCTTCAGAAAATCAGAAAAAGCAAAGGGATCCAGCTCTCGGGAGGAGAAAGAAGACGTACAGAGATCGCACGGGCATTGGCGCTTAAACCTAATTTCATCCTGCTTGATGAACCCTTCGCTGGCGTCGATCCCATAGCTGTTGAAGATATTCAGGAGATTGTATCTAAACTCAGCAGTAAAAACATCGGTATTCTTATAACCGACCATAATGTTCATGAGACTCTCTCTATTACAAACCGCGCATATCTTCTTTTCGAAGGAAAGATACTTAAATCGGGCACTGCTACTGAACTGGCAGATGACGAAATTGTAAGAAAAGTCTACCTTGGAAAGAACTTTGAACTGCGCAAGTAACACTATCTGTTTGTTTTGATAATAATTTATTATACTTTTGCGGGGATTTTTAAGCGGATGTGTCGTAATTGGTAGCCGAGCAAGACTTAGGATCTTGTGTCCTCGTGACGTGGGGGTTCGAGTCCCTTCATCCGCACTAACATGTCAAACCGCCTGTAACGATCTTTAATAGTGCGTTTTGGCGGTTTTTTTAACTATGAAATAAACAAAAATTAATATGAATATCACCAGAGAAAACATTGACGATCTGAATGCTTTATTAAAAGTAAAGATCGAAAAAGCCGATTACGAAGATAAGGTTGACACTGTGCTGAAAGACTACAGGAAGAAGGCTAATATCAAAGGATTCCGCCCCGGAATGGTTCCGATCGCACTCATCAAGAAAATGTATGGAAAAGCTGTTCAGGTAGACGAGATCAATAAAGTAGTAACCGACAATATTCAGAAATACCTCTCTGATGAAAAAATTGAAGTCCTCGGTGATCCCCTTCCAAAAGCTAATGACGAGGAAATAATCGACTTCGACACACAGGAGGAATTTACCTTCACATTTGAACTCGGATTATCTCCTGTTTTTGAATTGAACTTAAGCAAAAAGAATAAGGTCAGCGAGTATACTATAGCCATCGACGACAAGATGAAAAATGATTATCTTGAAAATTATACCCGTCGTTATGGAGAGCTGAAAAAAGTTGATATTACCGAAGAAAAGGATGTTCTCAAAGGCAAAATTGAAGCCATTGATAACGACCTGAACATAATACCTGAAGGTCCTTCAGCTGACGACAATTCTCTTGCTATTGATCTTATTAAGGATGAAGAGATCAAGAAGGATTTTATAGGCAAGAGCCAGGATGATGCGATAGACTTTGATATCAAAAAAGCTTTCCCGAATGACTCGGAAATAGCCGGGTTATTACGCATTAAAAAGGAAGATGCTGCCGCTATTGACGGGAAATTCAGGTTTACAATCAAAGAAATAAGCCGTTTCTATCCTGCTGAAATAGGAAAAGAACTGTTCGACAGGATATACGGAGAAGGAGTTGTTAACTCAGAAGAAGAATTCAGAAAAAAAATTGAGGAAGAGATCGCTTTAAACCTGAAACGTGAAAGCGATTACAAATTAATGATGGATATTAAAGCCCTCGCCATTGAAAAAACAGAATTCCAGCTTCCTGAAGAATTCCTGAAAAAATGGCTTCTCAGGGTAAATGAAAAGACTACCCAGGAACAGGTCGACAAAGAATTTGACAGCTTCGGAAAAGACCTTAAATGGCAGCTTATAAGAAATAAAGTAGCTAAGGATAATGATGTGAAAATCAGTGATGAAGATCTTCAGAAAGAGGCTGAAAACATTACAAGATATCAGTTCCAGCAATATGGTTTATTCTATGCTACTGACGAACAGATAAGCAATTATGCAAAAGAGACACTGAAACGTGAAGATGATGCAAAAAGAATTGCTGACAAGATCCTTGAAGAAAAAGCTATTGCCATCATGAAAGATCTTGTTAAACTGGAGGAAAAGAGTGTTACAGTGGAAGAGTTCAATAAGCTTTTTGAATAATTATCTGCACTTTACAATCTATTTTCTATTTTTGATTATTAAAATATAAGAATATGAGCATGAACATGGGTGACGATTTCGGCAAATTTGCAAGAAGTAAACGCGGAATCAGCAGTCTGAACCTCCACAGGTATACCTCTGTTACAGGAAGCTATATATCTCCTACGATCATTGAAGAGAGACAGCTGAATGTGGCATCAATGGACGTCTTTTCACGCCTTATGATGGACAGGATCATTTTTCTTGGCACTCCTGTAGATGATGACGTCGCTAACATTATTCAGGCACAGCTGCTTTACCTCGATTCAGCTGATCCCGGAAAAGATATTCAGATATATTTTAATTCTCCCGGAGGGTCAGTAAGTGCCGGTCTTGGTATTTACGATACAATGCAGTATATCTCATGCGACATTGCAACTATCTGCACTGGAATGGCAGCTTCAATGAGCGCCGTCCTCCTTACTGCCGGAACAAAGGGTAAAAGATCTGCCCTTAAACATTCCAGGATAATGATCCACCAGCCAATGGGCGGTGCTGAAGGACAGGCCTCAGATATGGAAATTACCATACGCGAGATTATTAAACTGAAGAAGGAACTCTACGAAATAATTGCATTCCACTCAGGAAATCCGCTTGAAAAAGTTGAAAAGGATTCCGACAGGGATTACTGGATGTCATCCCAGGAAGCTAAAGACTACGGAATGATTGATGAGATTCTTCTTAAAAATATAAAATAGTATCTGATGGATAAATGTTCATTTTGCGGCAGGACAAAGAAAGAGGCAAACATACTGATCGCTGGTCTGGAGGGTCATATCTGTGACCATTGTATCGAGCAGGCCTACAGCATAATGAACGAAGAACTTGGCAGCAAGAAGAACCCGGCATTTGACAGCATCAATCTTCTTAAACCTGTAGAAATAAAGAATTTCCTCGATCAGTATGTGATTGGTCAGGATATGGCCAAGAAGATAATTTCTGTAGCTGTATACAACCACTATAAAAGGTTGATGCAAAAATCTGATCCTGAAGATATTGAGATTGAAAAATCGAACATTATACTTGTCGGGGAAACAGGAACAGGAAAAACACTTCTTGCAAAAACTGTGGCAAAAATGCTGCATGTCCCCTTCGCAATTGTCGATGCGACAGTACTCACCGAAGCAGGATATGTGGGTGAAGATATTGAAAGTCTTCTGACACGTCTGTTGCAGAACGCTGACTATGATGTAAAGGCTGCAGAAAAGGGTATCGTTTTTATTGATGAGATAGACAAGATTGCCCGTAAAGGCGATAATCCTTCAATTACCCGCGATGTTTCCGGCGAAGGTGTTCAACAGGGTCTTCTGAAATTGCTTGAAGGATCGATAGTTAATGTTCCGCCGCAGGGTGGACGTAAACATCCGGAACAAAAGATGATACCGGTCGATACAAAGAATATCCTGTTTATCTGCGGCGGCGCTTTTGAAGGAATAGAAAAGAAAATAGCACACCGTCTTAATACCCAGGTTATTGGTTACGGGGCTTCAAAACAAAGGGAAAGAGTCGATAAGGATAACCTTCTGCAATATATTGCACCGCAGGACCTCAGGGCATTCGGACTTATACCTGAAATCATAGGAAGGTTGCCGATACTTACTCATCTTGACCCACTCGACAGAAAAGCTCTGCGCGCTATCCTCACAGAGCCAAAAAATGCCCTGGTAAAACAATATATGAAGTTGTTCAAGATGGACGACATAAACCTTACTTTTGCTGATGGTGTCCTCGATTTTATTGTAGACAAGGCAATTGAGTTCAAACTGGGAGCACGCGGACTAAGATCAATATGTGAAAATATCATGCTCGACGCTCAGTTTGAAATGCCATCTTCCGAATCACATGAACTTGAAATTACAATCGATTACGCCCGGCATAAACTTGAAAAAATAAACCTTAAAATGCTTAAGGTTATATAATAAACTCCGGCAGATTCTCCTTTACAACTTACTGATTCTTTTATTTAACGTCTTTCGTATATCACATAAGTATACGGAATCGGATTAATCCCGTCAGCTATGAATTCCTCTTTTTTGACAGCTTTCCATATATTGCTGTCAATTTCAGGAAAATATACATCAGCAGGAGCCTTGCTGTGAACATGAGTTATATAAAGCCTGTCGGCAATTAGCATGAACTGACAATAAATGCTTCCCCCTCCCATTATAAATGCTTCTTCATTCTTTTCACATTTACTGACCGCTTCATCAATTGAATATACTGTAACTGCGCCATCTATACATTCACCAGGGATGTCTGTAAGGACAATGTTCCGCCGGCCTGGAAGAGGCCTCTTCGGTAATGACTCCCATGTCTTCTTGCCCATGATTACCGTATTCCCGTAAGTCAGGCTTTTAAATCTCTTCATGTCTTCAGGAATGTGCCATAGAAGCTCATTGCTCTTCCCGATTCCCAAATCGTCTGATACGGCTACAATAATCGAAATCATATTATATAGATATTATATAGATATTAAACAGATATTTCGCCTTTAATATGAGGATGTGAAACATAACCCGACAAGGTGAAATCATCGTATCTGAACTTCAGTATATCATTCACTTCAGAATTAATGATCATCCTGGGCAAAGGATAAGGTTCCCTTGTAAGCTGAAGCTTAACCTGATCAATATGGTTAAGATAAATATGCGCATCACCCAGGGTATGAACAAAGTCGCCTGGTTTAAGCCCGGTTACCTGTGCAACCATCATTGTAAGAAGAGCATATGATGCAATATTGAAGGGGACCCCGATAAATATGTCAGCACTGCGCTGATAAAGCTGACACGACAGCTTCCCGTTTGCTACATAAAACTGGAACATCACATGACATGGAGGAAGAGCCATCTTATCAATTTCGCCTGCATTCCAGGCACTTACAATATGCCGGCGTGAATTGGGAGATTTTTTGATTGAATCTATAACATCCATCAGCTGATCAATCTTTCTGCCGCCATCGGCCGGCCAAGAACGCCATTGATATCCATAGATCGGCCCGAGGTTACCATCTTTATCAGCCCATTCGTCCCATATCTTAACCCCGTTGTCTTTAAGATACTTTATATTGGTATCACCTGCAATAAACCAAAGCAGTTCGTGAATAATTGATTTAAGGTGTAACTTTTTTGTGGTCAGAAGAGGAAAACCATCTTCCAGGTTAAACCTCATCTGATAACCAAATACACTAACCGTTCCTGTACCTGTCCTGTCGCTTTTTTCAGTACCGTTCTTTATAACATGATCCAGAAGATCAAGATATTGTTTCATTACTTATTGAAAATTTATTTTTTTGGTGAGATCCTGGCAGCATAACCTCCACCGGGAGCCAGGTGAATTTTCATCTTATCGCCCGACTTGACATTCATTGTCAGATGTTTATAATCGCCTGCATATTTATCGGCATTTACACCATCGCGGAATACTTCCATTACATATTCACCTTCGGGCAGGAATGAAAGATTGAGATCCATGTCGCGGGCAGTCCAGTCTGTAATGGCTCCGACAAACCACTCTTTCCCTGATCTGCGGGCAACCAAAAGATAATCGCCCACCTTGCCATCGATACCGATAATATCATCCCAGACGACAGGAATATTAACGATAAAATCGGTCGTCTCCTGCTCTTTCATATAATTAGAAGGACTATCTGAAAGCATCTGCAGCGGACTTTCGTAAATAACATAAAGTGCTACCTGATGAGCCCTGGTTCCCTGGCTGGTTGGACGGGTGAACTGAGGGTTAAAGTTACTCCGCTCCATATTGATCATTGCTCCGGGAGTATAGTCCATCGGACCTGCCACCATTCTTGTGAATGGGATTGTAACATCGTGGTCTGGACTGATATCCTTGCTCCATTTGTCGTTCTCAAGTCCTTTTACACCTTCTCTTGTAATAGCATTTGGATAAGTACGTCCAAGGCCATCCGGCTTGTAAGCTCCGTGAAAGTCAATCAACATATGATGTTCAGCTGCCTTTTTTGTTGCTTCGTGGTAAAAATTCACAACCGGCTGATCATCTCTCTGCATAAAGTCAACCTTTATACCTTTCACTCCCCATTCTTCATACTGATCAAGAGCTTTGTCGATCTGATCATCAAGAGTCTTCCATACAACCCATAATATGACTCCTACATTTTTGCTTTCGGCATATTTGCACAGTTCAGGTACGTTGATTTCCGGAACCTGTTCAAGCACGTTACCCAGCTTATACCACCCCTCGTCAAGTATCACATATTCGATGCCATTCTTTGAAGCAAAATCGATATAATATTTATAAGTCTCATTGTTAATGCCGGCATTGAAATCAACCCCATATATGTTATTTGCGTTCCACCAGTCCCATGCCACCTGGCCTGGTTTAATCCATTTGGTATCTTCAATCTTATTCGGAGAAGCAAGTTTGAATACGAGGTCGCTTTCAAGTAGTTTTACATCGTTTTCAGCAATCACGTATGTCCTCCACGGAAATGCACGTGTCCCTGCGGTTTTTGCAATATAATCTTTTGTGCCGGTAACATGCAGATCACGGTCGGATGAGAGTTTTTCACCATTCGGGTATTTTGGCCATACTGAGTTTATTTTCCCAGAGCCCGCACCTGTCAGCCACATCCCCGGATAGTCAATAATATCCGATTCGGTCACCAGAAGATTGGCCCCATTAACCTGGAAAAGAGCCGGAAGACTTGCAAGATGTTTATCTGTTATTGTGTCAAGTGAAGAATAGATAAATGTTCTTTCATTATGCGACATAAAACCTGCTTCGAGAGGATACCACGAATGAGCTCCCGAAGGGAATTGTAATCCGGATATTTCATTCTTAACTGTGATCTCGTCTTTCATTGATGTCTCAAACCTGTAAGCAACACCATCGTTATAAGCCCTGAACTGAAGCGAGAATCCTGAATTGAAAGAGATCGTAAGTATATTGCAATTATCGGTGATCTCCGATCTTTTATTTGCAACAACCGGTTTGATTATCTCATTATGCTGACTTACTTTGAATTTCTTTACTTTTTCATTCTCTCCCAAAACTCTGCCGTCAGCCAACACCATGGCAATTTTCGGTGAATTAACGATCTCTTTCCCGTTTAACGTTGCTGACCATTTAATTTCACTCCCTACGTTTACGGTCATGGAGATTTTTCCGTCAGGAGAATTTACCTTATAATCTTTGCCAAAAGAGAACCCTGCTGTTACTATAAACAGGGAAATTGCTAATACTATTTTCCTCATTATTGTGTTTTTATGAATTAATCTTTCTTTTTCTTTCTTTTCTCAAGCTCATCCCTCACTGCTGCAGCCCGCTCGTAATCCTCGGTTTTTATAGCTTCATCAATCATTTTGTAGAGCTCCTCGTCAGAATACGTGCTGAATTTCGTTTTTTCAGGTTCAAAAATACTGTCAACGTCGCTGTTTGAGGGCATTTCAATATCTGAGGGACTTATTGTTATTCCTGCTTTATCAAGAATATCTTCTGCAATAAATATAGGGCACCCGAATCGTAATGCTATTGCGACAGCATCGGATGTTCTGCTATCGATAGAGAACTCTTTTTTATCATTGCTGCAGATAAGCTTTGAGAAAAAGACACCTTCTTCCAGCTTGTAAATCATGACCTCAGTAACCGAGATGTTAAATTCATCAGCAAATTTCTTAAAAAGATCATGGGTCAATGGCCGCGGTGGATCAAGGTTCTCAAGTTTTATGACAATAGCCTGTGCCTCAAATCCTCCGATAATGATTGGTATCCTTCTGTCGCCCCCTTCTTCGACCAATATCAATGCATAAGCCCCGGATTGAGTCTGACTGTACGAAATACCCATTACCTTTAATTTAACTCTCTTCATACCATTTGTTTATATGCCAGCTTGATAATCGGCTTATCATTGTATTTCACAAATATAAATATATTACCAGTAAGACTTCGTTTAACAATATTCTTTTTTATTAACATCATTTCAATTAAATCTGAACATTCCATTCTTTCGGTTACATATCCCGTAAACAGGTATTGAAGTGATAATCTGTCAGAAACAGATACAGGAATTATATATTTTGGTTTGCGACAATCAGTCTAAGGTCATAAATTGTAATCTTAAAAGAAGCAATTGGTTTTATTTACACCCTTTAGGGCAGTGGTAATGAATAAAATCAATGCTATAATGTTTATGATTGCAGACAGCCATATAGCTTATTATTATTGTCTGAAATAATGGAGGATGAGATTTCTCGCTTCACTTCGTTCCGCATCGGAACGACAGGGATCTCTTTGAATATAAGGCAGATGTCTGAATAAATATTTATTTTGTAAATTTAATGCTGGTGCTATTTATAATGTAATATTTGAAAAATATGTTGCCCTCCAGACGTCGGGCTGGCAATATTGTAACAGACACAACAAGATAAACAAAATCCTGGGTGACCAAAGTTCAATTATTCGGGCCGGCTGCAAAGAGCCACACAGGGACAATTGTCCGTAGGACATAAGGTGCTGTAGGTTAATGAGCATAAGATATGTTATTCCTTGTAGAGGATATGGAGAAGAACACCATATCCCCTACGGGGAATAGATTTTTGTGTGTATTCACCGTTTACAATACCATAACC
>DAOQAX010000055.1:0-10990 GCA_035354395.1 Bacteroidales bacterium
AGGGATCCTTTCATAGTTAATACAATTCTGGGATCTTGCGTGTCTGTTTGTTTATATGATACTTTCTTGCAATATGGCGGGATTAACCACTATATGCTCCCTCTATGGAATGGCCAGGGACTTGCCTCACCTAAATTCGGAAATATTGCAATAAACAAACTTCTTGAAAAAATGCTATCAATGGGTTGTTCACAGAAAAACCTTGTGGCTAAGGTTTTTGGTGGAGGGAATATCATTGAAGCCAATATAGCTCAGTTTCAGATTGGCGACAGAAATATTGCCGTAGCATGGGACATGCTCAAAGAACTGCAGATCACAGTAGTCAGTTCAAGCGTTGGCGGTAACTTGGGAAGAAAGATACAATTTGACACCGCAACTGGTGAGGTTAAACAGAAAATAATTGAAAAAAAGCAACCCTTTAACGGGAGTTTAAAATAAGGTTCCTGAAATTATTAATCTCTTTGAAAATTAAAAACCATGCAAATAACTGCATTAATAGAAGTAATAAATTACCTGAAAAAAATATCAGGCGATTCTTCATTAGTTGAAGGATACAAGAAACTTTCCGAGTTAATCAAAGAGGCATCCGGAAACAAGGAAGGCGATTTTTCGTCAGCAATTCTTCTTGGGAAAAATCAGTTGCGCAATCTTCTACTGGAAAGCGATCCTTCTGAGTGGGGCTATGCTTCGTATAGTCTGTTTGAGAAGATTAACAAAAACCAACTTTTTGGCAAGGCGGCAGCAGATTATCTGGACAATCTGATAACGCCTGAAAATAAGGATTATAAGAGCATTTATTCTGGTCTCAACAGGAGAGTCACACAGATTTCAAAATTATCTGAAACGCTAAGCCAGCTGCAGAAACTTTTTGATCTTGTGATACCTGCCGAACTTTTTCAAATAGATGACGAGACTAATAATGAATCTTCATTGTTCCTGTATTTTGAAGGACAGTTGCTGGTACAAAATATATCGGATCTTGAAAGGTATGCAAGGCTTTGGGATAGTATCCTGAGCGCTTTTTCAAAGCTTACGGGCGAAGAAAATCTGGCTCTCGATATAAACAGCTTCCGTAAAGGCAATATTGTATTGGGGGTAGCAACAAAAGACAAAACCCTTAGTGCTTTGATGACTGGTGTCACCGGAATATTTGACTTACTGTCTGTTGTTTTGAAAATAAGAAAGATACAGGTTGAGGTTGAATTACTTCCTTTTCAAAACAACTTAACTGAATTACTTGAAGAGGAGATACAGACTTTAATCAATCAGAAGGCGTTTGAGCTGGCTCAAAAACTGGTGTCGGTTTATCCTAATGAAACTTATATCTCAGATGAGATTACAAGTGACATCTCGCGATCATTGAAACAGATTTTAAGTTTTGTTGTGAGGGGCGGAAAAATTGAATTTAAACCTCTTCTGTCAAATAAAGAATTAATAAAAACTAATAAAAACTTAATAGAATCTTTCGCAATTGCAAGGGAGCTGCAAAAAGTAACAGGTTTGCTTTCTCAGCATCTTGCAAAAAAAACCGGACAACAAAATGACGGTGAATCAGAAGAAACTGTCGAAGTTGTTAAGCAGACAGGATCTTAATCTTATTAATCTGTCAATTTTAAAAAGTTTAAGTCATGAGCAACAGGAAGATCAGGGTACTTATTGTGGATGATTCAGCGGTTGTCAGGCAAACTCTTTCTTCAATACTTGAAACAGATCCTAAAATTGAAGTAATGGATACAGCCGGGGATCCTTATTATGCAGCGAAGTCAATGCAAAATGAGATACCCGATGTGATAACTCTTGATATCGAAATGCCACGGATGGATGGGTTGACATTCCTTCGCAAAATCATGCGGCAACACCCAATCCCTGTAGTGATTATTTCGAGTCTTACAACTGAAGGAACCTTAACAGGATTAAGGGCTTTGGAATCGGGGGCTGTTGAAATCATCACAAAACCACAGCTGGGAACAAAAGAATTCCTTGAAGAATCAAGAATAAAATTGTGCGATGTTGTTAAAGCTGCTGCAAAAGCCAATCTCAAAAGAAAAACGATATCTGTTACCTCAACTGACGTAAAACCGAAATATTCTGCAGACGTTGTTCTGGCAAAAACAAATGCTCATAGTATGATAAAGACGACTGAAATAGTCGTTGCTGTCGGGGCATCGACAGGTGGAACGGAAGCCCTTTCTGTTTTTCTGAATGGCTTACCGGCCGATTGTCCGGGTATTGTTATTGTCCAGCATATGCCAGAACTGTTTACAAAGACTTTTGCCAACCGGTTAAACGAAATGTGTAAAATAAATGTTAAAGAAGCAGAAGACCATGACACCATTCTCAGGGGCCATGCACTTATTGCACCAGGAAATAAACACATGCTGGTTAAACGCAGCGGTGCGAAATATTATGTTGAGGTAATTGACGGGCCATTAGTTAACCGTCACCGGCCGTCAGTTGATGTTCTTTTTCGCTCAACAGCCCAGTATGCAGGGGCTAACGCTATCGGAATTATTATGACGGGAATGGGAGACGACGGAGCACGTGGATTAAGTGAAATGAAAGAGGTGGGTTCGTTTACTATTGCCCAGGATGAGAAAACGTGCGTTGTGTTCGGTATGCCTAAAGAGGCTATCAAACGAAATGCCGTCGATAAAATACTTCCGCTTGAGCAGATTGCTCCCTTTATCCAGAAGTTTGATAAAAATAAAGAATAAATACTACTATTCTTATTTGCATGTTTTTCGGTATGATGTAAATAATAAGTGGAAAATCCACCGGGTAAAAACAGGTAATTATACGCAGAAAAGTTAGGTGGATATAAATTTTATTCAGGTGACTTCACTGTTTGCCTTACATATAGACATAAGTACTTTTGATTAACAGGAGGTAATGATCTTCAAGTAATAAACACAAGGACAATTCATTTTTTTACAGAGACCTGGTTCATAATTGAATGATTTTATCGGGAGTATGATTTTAAAAAATATTTGATCATAACGTGGAAATGATAAGTATAACGGATTTACAAAGGATTAATAAAGCATTACTGGAATCGACAGGTGTTGATTTTAGCAATTATGCCTTTTCTTCTTACAAAAGAAGAATTATCCGTTTTATTGAAATCAATAAAATCCGCGACCTGAATTATTTTGTCGACCGGATAATTACTGATTCTGAGTTTGCAGCCAATCTGATTAAAGAGATCACAGTTAATGTAACTGAAATGTTCCGTGATCCCTCTTTCTGGATTATTCTTCGGGACATTATTCTTCATAAACTGCGTTCCAAAGAATCATTAAATATATGGCATGCAGCATGTTCAACAGGAGAGGAGGTTTACTCCATGGCTATTTTACTGAAAGAATCAGGAATGCTGGAACATACAAAAATAGTTGCCACAGATCTTAACAGAAATGTACTTAGAGTAGCTGAAAAAGGGGTTTACCAGTTAAGAAGCATGGAGACAAATTGTAAGAATTATGAGCAATTTAATAACAAAGGGAAACTCTCTGACTATTATTCTGTTGTCGATAATGAAGCTCAGTTTGATAAAAAACTGATTGATAATGTGACATTTATGTGCCATAATCTTGGACAGGATGATTCAATCTCGGGTTTTGATCTGATAATATGCAGAAATGTTCTTATTTACTTCAATTTCGAATTGCAGGAAAAAGTAATACAGACGTTTAGCGAGAGTATGCAGCAAGGTTCATTTCTCGGTATTGGCTCTAAGGAATCAATAAACTGGTGTAAAGCCTCCAGGTTCTTTGAAGTAGAAAGTTACGAGGAGAAGATTTTCAGAAGGATAGGCGAAGGGGAGATTATTCATAATTTCAGAATATAGAATAAAGATATTTCAGCATCGAAAGATTTCCATAATGAACAGAAACATAAAAATAGTAGTAATAGGAGGCTCTGCTGGAAGCTTTGATGTTGTTAAGAAGATATTGTGTTCTGTTCCGAAAGAGTTTTCTCTTCCCGTAGTATTATGTTTGCACAGGCTGAGAGACGTCAGGAACGGATTTGTGGAATCATTGAATATCGATTCAAAAATCAGTGTTAAGGAACCATTAGACAAAGAACAGATCAAACCTGGCTTTGTGTATCTGAGTCCGTCAAACTACCATTTACTGATCGAACCGGGAAGATACTTTGCTTTATCCACTGAAGCTGAGAGAAACTACTCACGTCCATCTCTTGACATCACTTTTGAATCAGCCGGTTATTCGTTCAGGGAAAATATGGCCGGAATCATTCTGTCCGGCGCTAATACTGATGGTGCTAAAGGTCTTTTCAGTGCTTTCCAGGATGGTGCTTTCTCAATAATTCAGGATCCTCAGAATGCTCAGTTCAGCATTATGCCAGGTGAAGTATTAAAATACTTTAAACCGCATAAGGTCTTGACTTGCGAAGAAATAATTGATTTTTTCGACTCTTTAAAATATAATAAATATGTTTGATTTTGTAACCATACATAGAAATATCAATGAGAAATCAGCCTGGGATGAAAGAATGGTTTCTCCTAAAGTGAATACGTTTCCTGATAATAATGGGATTCAGGAGTTCGAATCATTTATGAGGGAGATATGTGACCCATGTAAGAATCTTAAACAATTTTCTCAAAAAGTTCTATCCTGCTTTGCCAGGGAGAAAGAGATTTCTCAGGGACTATTCTTTATTTCCGATATGATGCAAGGCAAACATGTTCTCAAGTTTCTTTCAGGTTACGCCTATGCAAATAATGATGATAATGAAGATGTTATAGAGTTTGGTGAAGGATTTCCCGGTCAGGTTGCAAATGATGGCAAACTAATTAATATAACTGATATCCCTGAAGGGTATATGGCTATTGAATCGGGATTGGGGAAGGCTTCTCCTGTATCACTAATAATCTTTCCGGTTTCTTATAATGGAAATTTACTTGCAGTAATAGAATTGGCTTCATTTAAAAAATTCACAACCGATGATGAACAATTCTTCATGAGGGTATCTTCATACATTGCCACACAGATAATGAAACATATTGCTAATAATTAACTGTTTATCAAAGATATGCCAGGGGATTTTAAAAAGATGAATTATATTATAGCCTATTCATTAGGATTTGCTCTGACAGGGGCAATTATAATGATAGTGGTTCTTCTTTTTGCCCTGATACCGCAAGGACACACTCTATCGTTCAGGAGTTTTGGGCTTTTGTATAAAGAGCATAATATTTTTTACCTTCTTAATCTAATTCCGCTGTTTCTGGGTATTGCAGGTGCTTTTGTCGGTAAGAAAGTTTTAAAAGCAAAGGCTGAAACGGATAAGAAAATCTCTTCTTATGAGTTGACAATAGACCGGGCCATTGAATTTGTAAGGCAGATTGAAAATGGGAATCTTAAGACTCCGTATGTCTCAATAAACGGAGAAAAAGTGCTTGCAGAGGCTCTGGAGTCAATGAGGACAAGCCTGATAACTGTTTCTCAAAAGGAGTATGAACGAAATGAGATAAACAGAATCTCTAATGAGATAAGCACTTTACTTCAATCTTTCAGTGACACTGGGAGACTTAGTGAAGAGATCATTACATTTCTTGTAAATAAGATCAACAACGTTGTTCAGGGAGCCTTTTATTTAATTGAGGGAGAAAAGGATGAGGAAAAGATTATCAGAATGTCATCCAGTTATGCATATAACCGTAAGAAATACCTTCATGCCGAGTTTAAATTTGCACAAGGTCTGGTCGGGCAGGCTGTTGCAGAGAAAGACAGTGTTCTGCGGACAGAGATTCCTGATGACTATATGACAATAAAATCAGGATTGCTGGGTGACCAGAAACCCAGATGTATATTAATAATGCCATGCATTACAAATGACATCGTTTATTGTGTGATTGAGCTGGCTTCCTTCCATAAATTCGACTCTTTTCAGTGCAACCTTGTTACAGAACTAAGCAAAATTATTGCACGCGCAATTGCAAATGTGGAAATTAATCAACGGACTTATACTTTGTTCAAGGAGTCAGAAAAGATGAGTGCCGAATTACGAAGCCAGAAAAAGCAATTGATGAAAAATACGGAAGACCTTATTACGACACAGGAAGAGTTAAAAAGGTCGAACACAAAGCTGGAGGAGCAGATTCAGGAAGTACATAATACCAGCAAGAGAACACAGGTTATGCTAGAAAATGCCAAGGAGGTGATAACTATTATTTCTGCTGACAGAAAGATATTATATGTCAGTCCTTCCATTAAGGCAATAATGGGGTATTATCCTGAAGAGCTGTTGGGTAAGGATGATATTGAAAATGTTCATCCGCTTGATACTCAAAGATTCAGGCAGCTTTTAAAAGATCTAAAGTCTTTTCCTGAAAAAGAGTTAACTCTTCAATACCGGTATTTTACAAAAGGTGGCGACGTGATATGGATGGAGGCTAAAGGGAAAAACCTTCTGTCGGATGAAGTTATAAGGGGATTTGTAATTAACTCCAGCGATATTTCAGAACAGAGAATGGCTGCAAAGGAACAGAGAATGAGAGCGAAGATGCAGGCTCTGTCTGAAAACAGCTCCGATATAATAATCAGGATCGACATCTTCAGCAGATGCACATACATTAATCCGGTCATTGAGGAATATACCGGTGTTAAGAAAGAATTCTACCTTGACAAGCCAATAAGCAATACTCAGATGGATGCGTCGGTTGTGACGATACTGAAGAACCTGCTGGAAGAGGCATCAGTAAATAGGGCAAAGAAAACTGCAGAGATGGAGTTTCCTACCCCAGGAGGAAGAAAAGTGATGCAGGTTAATGCAATTCCTGAATTCAATGAAAATGGAGAGCCTGAATCAGTACTTTTTGCCTGTCACGATATCACAGAAGCCAAATCACGCGAAGAGCTGATCAGGAAAAAGAATAAAAATATCAGCGACAGTATCAATTATGCTTTTAATATCCAGAGCGCCTTGATGCCTGCTGAATTGAACTTTCATAAGGTTCTTCCCAATTCTTTCATGTTCTATAAACCGAAAGATGTTGTAAGCGGTGACTATCCCTGGCTGTATAAATTTGAAAATTCAATATTTGTTGGTGCAATGGACTGCACCGGACATGGCGTTCCCGGAGCACTAATGTCGATAATCGGTTTCTTCCTGCAAAGTGCTATTATGAATCAGGATAATACACTTAATGCAGGAGAGGTGTTAACGCGGCTTCATTCAAGCGTTGTGAAAATATTAAAACAGGAAGAAGCCAATAGCAAGATAAACGATGGGATGGATGCTGCATTCTGTAAGATAAACCTGAAGGAGAAAGTACTTGATTTCGCAGGAGCACATCGTCCTCTTTATTATGTCAGTAAAGGAGTTCTTACTGAGATACGTGGTGATAAGTTTCCTGTGGGAGGTACACAATACAGAAACCGTAAGGACTTTGTAAACCATTCAATTAAGATACAACCGGGTGATGCAGTCTATTTTATGACTGACGGTTTTACTGATCAGTTTGGCGGACCTACAGGCAAACAGAGATTTACAAGCGAAAGAGTAGGTCAGTTGATACAGGAAAACACACATCTGAGCATTTTCCAGATGGGTAATCTGTTCAGAAAAACCTATGATGATTGGAAAGGCGATGTGAATCAGTTAGATGATGTTTTAGTAATCGGATTAAAATTTTAAAACCAAGATGATGGAGAAGCAGTCAATTTATGACCTGAAATTTGTAACCCAGGTTCGAGAACAAATGAACGCGAATCAGCTTATGCTTTCATACAGGGGAGAGATATCTCAAGATATTGTGATGGCTCTTTTGAACCTTGTGGAAAACAAGCTTAGCAGTACTGATTCGGACAATACATTAAAAGCAAGAGTCTTCTGTGTTATGGTCGAGTGTCTGCAGAATGTTACCCGCTACAGCGAAAAAGACCATCATGCAGAATCTTCAATTTTTATGATAGGACAATCAGAGCAAGGGTATCTGATCTATAGCGGAAACGTAATTAATTCAGCGAAGGTAGAGGAACTAAAAGGCAAACTTGTGAAGGTAAACACAATGTCAGAAGCTGAATTAAAAGAGTTCCATAAGTACTGGATGATAAACGGCTCTCTTTCGCCCAAAAACGGCTTTGGACTAGGGTTAATTCATATTGCCCGAAAAACAGGGAATCAGTTGGATTTTGATTTTGAGCCAATAGATAACGATCATTATTTCTTTTCGCTTAAGACTTTGGTAAAGCACTAACATACAATTTACAGAAAATGGATGCTATAAAAAATATTACTATTAATCAGACTTCCTTACCGCATATTTTCAGTTTCCATAAACTTATGGATGAGAAAAATATAATGCTGGTTTATTGTGGAGAATTCTCACAGGATCTTAACAAAACACTTCTGTCTTTCACTGAACGGAAATTCAAAGCTGAGAATGTCGAAGATAACACCAGACGTAAGATATTCAACATTATGGTTGAACTTTTGCAGAATATCAGCAAGAATAAAGTTGAGAATGTGAAAAACGCCCCGGAAGTATCTGCAATTTTTATGATTGGGGCAACCGACGAAGAGTATATACTTATTTCCAGCAATACGATAAGAAATGATAAGATTCCACCTTTGAAGAGCAGGATCGATCAGGTAAATTCGATGGATAAGGAGGAACTTAAACTCCTGTATAAAGAAGTAAGGCTTAATTCTGCCTTTTCCGAATCATCCGGTGCAGGTATCGGTATTATTGATATAGCGCGAAAGTCAGAAAATAAACTCGAATACAGTTTTGGAAAGCTGGATGATGAATATTCAGTTTTCTCCCTTTTAATCAGAATATCCAAATAGAAACATAAAAATTATACTAATATGGAAATCATTAACATTGCTGCAACTGAAGATACCCCAAAAGTTGTTTTGGATCACGTAAATAAAGTATTTGAAATATCAGGAAGATCACTGCCTGAAGATGTTGTTGTCTTTTATCAGCCCGTTATGAAGTGGCTTGGGGAGTTACAAAATACCCCAATTGAAAACATGGAGCTTTCAATAAAACTTGAGTATTTCAATACTGCTTCTTCAAAACTGATACTAGATATACTTCTGAAACTTGAAGAGTTGTTTCAAAACGGAACTCCTATAAAAGTAAAATGGTATTTTCTTTCAACCGACGTTGATATGAAAGAAGCCGGGGAAGAATACTCTGAGATAGTAGGTCTTCCTTTTGAGATTACCGAATATTAGACCGTTACAAAACCGGCATTTTATAAAGAGACCAGGCTGTATAAACCAGTGAATTTTTTTGAACAAGTGTTGAGGGAATTACATGAACGACTGATCACACAATACACACAGGGGATATGAGTGAAGAAATTTTAAAGGCACTAATGCAACTTTTTGCTATCATCTCTAAACAGGATGACGGCACGACAGCAGATCAGAGGGATTTTGTTGAGTCTTTCCTGTCCTCCCAGCTAAATCAACAGAAGGTTCAGGAGTATTTGAATTTATATGATGAGAAATCACGGAGTTCTGATAATGAAAAGCATGACCAGGGACAAGGCTCAGGCAAACTGACCTCGATGAAAGACTCGGTACGGACATTGTCAATCTGCAGAAAGATCAATAAAACCCTGACACAGAAACAGAAAGTCGTTGTTCTGATCAGGTTGTTTGAGATGCTTAAGTCAGAGAATCTTTATACTGAGCAACGCATGGGAATAATAAGCACCATTGCAACTGTTTTTAATCTTTTTAATGAAGAGCTTGAACTGATAAGCAGGTTTGTCAGAAACGATAAACCTGATGATATGAATTCTGAAGAGATTCTTATAATTGACGACAGTCAGAAACAACAGGTTAGCAAGCGGTCAGGATATAAACATATTGTATCTCATAGTATTGATGGTCACATTTGTATACTCAGAATAAAAAGTGCCGATCTCTATTTTATAAAATATAACGGGATAAGTGAGATCTTTCTTAATGGTCTGTCTTTCAATATAAACAAGATATATCTGTTTCCTCAAGGGAGTACTTTGCGTGTACCAAAAGGGACAATTTATTATAGCGATGTTGTTTCAAAATACTTAAATGCAGAGAATCAGAATAAGTTGTCGTTCAAGGCTGAAAACATCGTTTATAAATTTCCGAATCAGACAATAGGGCTGCGGAATGTCAATATTGCTGAAGAGTTCGGACTGATAGGTATAATGGGTGCAAGCGGATCAGGAAAAACAACGCTCCTAAATGTCCTTTCAGGAATTGAGAGACCTTATTCAGGCTCGGTTACCCTTAATGGGCTCGATATACATAACGATGTTGACGAAGCAAAGAGTATGATAGGTTATATTGCTCAGGACGATTTTCTGATGGAAGATCTGACTGTATTTGATAACCTTTACTATAATTCAAAACTCTGCTTTAAAAATTTATCAGAAGAGGAGATCAGAAAACTGGTTGAAAAGACCCTGACAGATCTAAACCTTTTCGAAATTAAGGATGTTATGGTTGGCAGCCCGTTGAATAAAAAGATCAGCGGCGGACAAAGAAAGCGGCTTAATATTGCACTGGAGCTTATCAGGGAGCCTTCTGTTCTTTTTGTTGATGAGCCAACCTCCGGATTATCTTCAAGGGATTCGGAAAATGTAATGGATCTTCTGAAGGAGCTGTCGTTGCAGATGAAACTGATTTTTGTTGTTATTCATCAGCCATCTTCCGACATCTTTAAAATGTTCGATAAACTTGTAATTCTCGACAACGGGGGGTATCCTATCTATTATGGCAATCCCATTGAATCTGTAATGTATTTTAAGAAAGCAACAAGGCAGATTAATGCAGATATGGGAGAATGTCAGGCTTGCGGTAATGTCAATCCTGAATTGCTTTTTAATATTATTGAGTCGAAAGAGGTTGATGATTTTGGTCAGTTCACCCAGCAGAGAATAAAAACACCTGCTGAATGGAATGAGATGTTCGTTCAGAATTTTAAGATCAAAGAGGTTGAAGAAATCAATAAAAT
>DAOQAX010000056.1:0-10903 GCA_035354395.1 Bacteroidales bacterium
CTCCATAAATGGATAAATGCTCCTTCAATATTTGCGGCAATCCAGAAGAGAAGAGGCATTAACACTACAAATGCAATAATTCGGGTAATAAATTCCAAAAGATATTTTTCAAGCGTGCTGGACGGAAACATCAGGAAGGCAATGCTTTTTCCTTTCGACCTGAAAGAGGGGAATGCCATACCGACATAAATGAGCCCGATTGCAAAGAAAAGAAACACAAAAACCCTGAATGAGTCTTTGTTGTCCCAGCCTGAGAGACCGGTTGTGAGTTGCAGGTATATAAGCAAAATAAACACCAGACCAAAAAATCCCGCTACAGAGATGGCAATTGTCTTCATGTTTATGGTTAAAGATTGCCTGAATAGCATCAGAAACCTTTTCACTGAAAATATATCATTTGAATCCATGATGTTCAGATTGTTTTACCGTTTATAACTGCATTAAAGAGCAATTCAATATCCACTTCCGTTTCAATATGGTCCTTTGGAATAATATGTCTGTATCCACCCGGTACAGTCTCGCTGTAAATTGACCGGGACAGGTCTTCAGAAGTCCCGGTAATAAACGAGACCTTCTCTGAAATTTCAGAAACTGTCTTCTTGAAAATCATCCTTCCCTCATCAAGTATAATGATCCTGTCGATGATACTTTCAATATCCCTTGCCTGATGAGTTGATATAATGACCAGCTGATTCTCATCAAGCGATCCGGCAATGATCTTTCTGAAAAGCGACTTGGATGGAATGTCAAGACCGTTGGTGGGCTCATCAAGAAGGAGCAACCTGCATCTTGTTGCAAGTGCAAATGCAATCTGAAATTTCTTTTTCTGCCCTAAAGAAAAACGATGCAGCTTATTTGCCGGGTCGAGCTCAAAATCCATTAATAGCCTGTTGAGAAGCTCTTCATCGAAGTTTGGATAAAACGAAGCGTAAGAATCTATATATTTTTTTATCTCAATAGATGGGAGTGTAAATTCCTCGGGGACAAAATATACATTGTTCAGGAATGATACTTCACGCCTGAATGGAAAATGACCAAGCACCTTTATACTTCCCGAACGGGCGAAAAGCAACCCGGTCATAAGCCGCAACAATGTTGACTTACCCGCTCCATTCCTGCCTAACAAACCGGTAATACTCCCCGATTCAAGCTCAATGGATAGGTCTTTGAAAAGACCCTTTTGCCCGGGATAAGAAAAGCCAAGCTCATTAATCTCAATCATGTTTTACTGTATTGGTGTATTAAATATCTAATACAGTAAAATTAAACTATTTTCACTTAATTCCAAATAAACAGGATATTTTTATTAAAAATTATGTATCAGCAAAGATATCAGACCCTATTATGGCTAAATTCAAATCTTCGGAATATGTTTTCCTGCCTGTCAGAATATCTTATTGATAAAAAGCTTATGCATTGAATATGGAACTGATAATATATTATTTCACCGGAACCGGCAATTCACAGAATGTTTCATCATGGGTATCATCCGTGGCTGAGAACCGCGGTATAAAATGTTCTCAGATAAATATTGCATACACTGACAGGATAAATATTCCTTCTCCTTCGAAAGATGCACTGGTGGTTTTCATATCCCCGATACACGGATTTAATTATCCTCCTGTGATGTTGAATTTCATCGCACGTTTTCCAAAGGGGAAAAACCGTGTCGTGCTCATGAACACAAGAGCTGGCATGCGTATTGGTAAATTTGTTACTCCCGGACTGACGGGAATAGCCTTTTACCTGTCGTCATTATTTTTATGGCTTAAAGGTTACAGGGTAAATGGAATGGTGCCGGTTGACCTGCCTTCAAACTGGATATCATTGCATCCAGGTCTTAACGAAAAAACAGTAAGATACCTTCATGAAAAGAATAAGGAGCGGGTAACAAAACACGCAGAGAAGTTCCTTTCAGGGCAAAAAGATTTCAGGGCATTGCGTGAAATTGTACAGGATATAGCAATTACTCCGATTTCCGCAGGTTATTACTTTATTGGCCGTTTCTTCCTTGCAAAAACGTTTTATGCTTCAAGTGATTGCAACAACTGCGATATATGCATCAAAAACTGCCCGGTAAAAGCAATTGTGAAAAGAGACAGCAGACCATACTGGACTTTCAGATGTGAAAGCTGCATGAGATGCATGAGCAACTGTCCGAAAAGATCAATTGAAACGGCACACGGGTTTGTAGTTGCGTTTCTGTTGTTTAACTCATTGCTTCTTACGCCGCTGTTTTACAAATACACCGGCATGTTTTTTACAATAAATAGTGCGGTGATAAGATTTATTGCTGAATATGCTCTGTTGTTCCTTTTTCTTTCACTTCTGTACAGAATCATTCATTTCCTGATGCGATTTCGTATTTTTGAGAGACTAATGGTTTTTACTTCTCTTACAAAGATAAATTGGTGGAGACGATATAAGGGACTGAAAAACTTCTGATCATAATGAATAAAAAGAGTTTTTGGATACTGACTTCCTCAATGGTGCTTATTAAACTGTTGATTCATTTCCTTACCTGCACCAATTACGAGCTGCACAGGGATGAAATGCTTTACTTTTCAATGGGTAGTCACCTTGCATGGGGATTTGCTTCAACACCTCCGGTAATGTCTTTCCTGTCGTTTATAATAAAAAGTCTTTTTGGGTACCAGGAGTTCTTTGTTAAATTATTCCCTGCTCTGGCAGGGGCTTCAATTATTATTCTGATTGCTCTTTTTATAAGAGAACTTGGTGGAAAGATGATGGCTGTCTTTACGGGATGTCTTGCATTCATCATCTCTACAGCTATGTTACGGTCATCTTCTCTTTTCATGCCTGTAATATTTGAACTCTTCTTCTGGATGCTGTTTCTCCTTTTTGTTCTAAAGCTTATTATTACAGAGAATCCCAGATACTGGATCTGGATAGGTGTAAGTTTTGGGCTTGCATTCCTCAACAAATACTCAGTGTTGTTCCTTGGAGGAGCTACCTTCATTGCCCTTTTGATAAGTGAACACAGGCGCCTGCTGCTTTCAAAATATGTCGTTTATGCTGTATTGGCAGGGTTGCTGATAATGTTGCCTAACATCCTCTGGCAGGCAAATCACAACTTTGCTGTGGTGACCCATATGGGAGAGCTTTACCGCACCCAGCTGGTTTATGTATCACCGGCAACGTTCTTGTCTGAGCAGATAATGATGAATTTTCCCTCCATCATTATCTGGCTATCGGGACTGATAGGCGTGATTTTATTCAGAAAAGAGAAGAGGCTCAGGGTGTTTGGCTATATCTTTCTTATAGTATTAATACTTTTCCTTGTCTCCAGGGGGAAATCTTATTATACCCTGGGTGTGTATTCCATGATGTTTGCTTTTGGAGGATACATACTTGAGAAATATTTTAAAAAATGGATCCCGGGCATTCTTATAGTTTCTGTTGCTACCTCGCTTTTGCTGCTTCCACTGGGGTTGCCTCTATTGCCTCAGAAACAGCTTAAAGAGTATTGTTCATGGTTCTCAAAGAACATAAACCCAGCTCCGATGAGGAGTGAAAACAACACCTATTACCCGGTACCGCAGGATTATACAGATATGACCGGCTGGAATGAGCTGGCTAAACTGGCATCATTAGCTTATAATAAGCTGACTGATGAGCAAAAGCGGAACTGCACTGTTTTTGCAAATAACTACGGGCAGGCCGGAGCTTTGGACTTCTATGGCAAAAAATATAACCTTCCTGATCCGGTATGCTTAAATGACAGTTATATCTTCTGGGCACCTGATTCGCTTTCATCAGGTAACTTCATTGTTTCGGACCATGACCTTGGAGACATTCCGGATTTGTTTAACACATACACTGAAATAGGGGAGATAAAAGATGATTGCTTCAGGGAAAACGGACTGAAGATCTACCTGTGTCAGGACCCAAAACCGCTCCTGAACGAGTTTGTCAGGAAAAGAATAAGAAAGAATAAGGAAATTTACGGTTATTGATACAATTACAGACTATGCTTAAATGCTTAAATTCATCGTTGGCGCTGATAGTTTTGTGGGCGATTTCACTGACTCTTAACGGTCAGGATAATACCAGCTCATGGTTTACAGTTACTAAAGCTGCAGATAATGTATGGTGCATTGGAGACCATGGCGCAGACAATATGTATCTTGTTGTTGGCAAAGACACTGCAATGCTTATTGATTGCGGATTGGGTGTTGCCAATATCCGCGACTTTGTAAAAACTATGACAACGCTTCCCCTGGTAGTGGTAAATACTCATGCTCATCCCGATCATTCAGGGGGCGATTATCAGTTTGCTGAAGTATATATAAATCCTTCTGATCTGACAGAAGCTCTTGGCTATGTGAATCTGCCCGTAAAGAAGAGCGGTGCTGCTGCAAATATGTCTGGGGGAGCAACACCGACCGGAAACGATCTCTTTTCTGATACACTAAATCATAAACCAACTAAAATCAGGTCGCTGAAAGAAGGTCAGATTTTCGACCTGGGAGGAAGGAGACTTGAGATTATTTACGTGCCGGGTCATACTCCGGGAGAAATCTGCCTTCTGGATTCACAAAACAAGCTTTTGTTTACCGGCGATAACGACAATGGTCTGGTCTGGCTTCATATTAAAGGATGCCTTCCTTTGGAAGTTTATCTCAGATCGCTTGAGAAGCTTAATAAAAGATCGGGAGAATTCAACACAATACTACCGGGGCATGGGACACCTATTGATGCTGCCTTTCTTTCGGAGCAGATTGATTGTGTAAAGCTCATCCTTGATGGAAAATGTGAATGCAAGGACTATAATACTTTTGCAGGAAACGGAAAGATATGCACATTCAAGAGGGCAACGGTTGCATTTAACCCGGATAACCTCCGGGAGAAATAATTCAGGCAGCATTAAACTCTCAACAGAATTGTTAAAATAATAAATTGCGTACTTAAATTACCAGTAAATAAATATATTTACCGTATGCAATCTTCAGAGCGAAACGGCTTACATATAAGAACTGGTTTATTTATAATCCTGTTCGCATTCTCCTTTGCGTTTGCGCTGAGCCGTAATGCTGCTTTACCTGGAAATAATTGTTCTGACCGACATCAGTCAGAGCTTTCTTCTGGCAGTATTAACTCAGTAGTATGTTCCGGAATAGATTTCCTGGCGTTTCAAAGGATTAGCAATAGCAGCACTGAATGCTTTTTATCAATATTCCCCAAAATTAACCCTGCTTTTGGAAACAGAATTATCGGAAATAAAATCCGACTCTCGCATTTGCTGAACATCAGCAGGACAAATTCTTTTTTTCTGATTCATCATTATCATCTTTGTCTTTCAGATAATGAAGATACCCCTCCTTTAATTTGATAGGTCAATAGAGGCCTGCGCTTGTAAAATGCCTGAAGTCTTCCGCAAACTGGAGAAGATTTTGGAGTGCTGGAAGTATGGACATATTTCTTATCCTCAGGCTTCTGGAATTAATTCGTGATTTCATCTAAGAAAATAATCAATTAATTAAATATCAACATTATGAAGACATTAAAATCAATATATATACTTGCTCTGATATGTATTACCCTTCTTACTTCATCATGGAAGTATAATAATAAAGGAACAACAATTACAGTCAAGGCTTTGGAGGAGATTGTAACACCCAAATTGCTAAAGGAGTCTGCTGATATTATTTCTTTACGATTAACCACATATGGTCTTGATACCTTCTGTCTGAATATCAATGAAAACAGAGGTGAGATAGCTATCACTGTCCCGGATAAAAGCAATCTGGAAGATATTTCGGGTCTGTTGACGCAAAAAGGTGTTCTGGCATTATATGAGACATATGACAGAGAGGAGACAAAGGCATTGCTGAGCGACGGAAAACTGCTGGATATGTTTAGTCATACTGACAATCAGATAGGATGTATTTCTCCGGCTGATTCGGTTAAAGTGAATCTGCTGTTGCATTCTCAAAGAATACCTGATAATGTGATTTTTCGATGGGGTGTAATAAATGACAGATTACAGGTTTCTCTCTTTGCCCTTAAAAGCAAAGGAAATCCATTGCTTATGCGCTCAGATTTTGAGGAAATAAGTTATTCAGATAATGGCAGGATTAACTTTACTCTTAAGAAGGAGAGCTCTGAAAAATGGGCCGATGCAACAGCCAGGAACCTGGACAGATCTGTTGCTGTGTTGATTGATGATAAAGTAATCAGCAGTCCGGTAGTGAGACAGACTATTGAGTCTGGCAAATTTGAGATATCCGGAAATTATTCAGAAAGAGAAGCAAGATTTTTTACAGCTTTGCTCTGCAATAATCAGCTTCCTTTAACTTTCCTTGTTATCAGATAATCAGATAAAAGAGGCCGCAGATATTGCGGCCTCTTTTTTTTACAAAATTACTGTAATAATATCCTGGAATTTTTTTTCAACTATTGTAAAGTTTTGGTTTTATGCGTTAACTTTAGTTCGCAACTACTGAAAAATGATTTTGCTAAAAATATCCAGGAGATTCTTGCTAATGCCGTTAGTTCTGGTAGTATTCTTTACTGCCGGTTATCTGGTTTACACTGATATTAAAGGCAGAACAATAAATGAGTTCAATAGTGAGCAGTTAATTCTTGCAAGAACGGCCTCAAAGGGCATCACTTCATTTTTTGAAGACTACAAGTCTGACCTTACTTTTTTTTCAGAGCTAAAAGAGATAATTGATTTTGGGGACGAGGGGAAAAAGCTGATATCTGATTTTTATGTGACTCACAAAGGTATAATAACGGCTATCACCAGGGTTGATGAGCATGGAATCATTATGTACACTTATCCATATAATAATGCAGTTATTGGAAGTGATATTTCCTATCAGACACATGTGAAGGAAGTAATAGCCACCCATAAGCCTGTTATAAGCGATGTATTTATGTCGGCTCAGGGATATATGGCAATTGCAATGCATGTGCCTGTATTTAAAGGCGATAAATATGCAGGAAGCCTGGCGGTGTTAATACCTATTGACGAGTTGGGAAAGCTTTATCTTGGGAAGATCACAATCAGGGGTACAGGTAAAGTCTGGTTGTTAAGCGAAGGGGGCATAGAGATTTATTGCCCCGTTTCAGGGCATATCGGCAGATCATTTCTTGAATTGTCAAATAATGATCCCTCAGTGGAAAGGTTGCTCAACAAGATAAAGGTGCAGGAAAGCGGTACGGAAAAGGCTGTTTATATAGACTCAACTGATTATCGCCCCACAAAATCCAGCTCCCGCTTTATTACTTTTTACCGGACACCGCTTAGAAACACCTATTGGACCATTCTTATTTCATACCAGGAAAAAGACATTTATACTGCCCTTACAAGACTACGGAACCGGTTAATTCTGGTTTTCTCAATCCTGTTTGGAATAGTTGCATATTATTTCCTCTCTTTGGCCAAGGTCAGAAACCTTTTAAAAGAAGAGGCAAAAAGGAAAGAAGCTGAGAAGGTCTTGAAAGAGAGTGAGGAGAAATTTCGCAAAATATTCGAAGATCACTCTGCGGTTAAGTTGCTTTTAGACCCTGATACAGGCAAAATTATCGACGCAAATAATGCAGCATCAAGTTACTATGGCTGGAGCCGGGATGAGCTAAAGAAAATGAAAATAAACCAGATCAATACAGCTGATCCTGAAAAGATAAAAAAAAGTTTTAGCCATGTAAAGGCAAAGCATAAGACTCAGTTTGAGTTTCGTCACAGGCTTAAAAATGGGACAGTAAGAGATGTGGAAGTTTTCAGCAGCAACATTAAAATAGGTAATAAAGAACTGCTTCATTCAATAATTCATGATATCACAGACCGCAAACAGGCTGAGGCAGAACTGATAAAGTCCAGGGACAAAGCTGAAGAGAGCGACAGACTCAAAACAGCTTTTATACAAAACATGAGTCATGAGATTCGCACTCCTATGAATGCCATCATTGGTTTCTCTTCACTGATGGTTGAAAACTATGATAATAAGCCTGTTCTGGAGCAGTACTCTGAAATAATCAGTCAGCGTTGCAACGATCTTCTCATTATCATTAACGATATACTTGATATTTCCCGGATTGAATCCGGACAGGTTACTGTTAATTATCAGCAATGCAATGTAAATGAATTGTTTGCCGTACTTGGCACCTATTTCAGGGAGCAGCAGAAACGTCTGGGAAAAGAACACATTAATTTAGTTCTGAATGTGTTTAGTGATTCAGGCGATGTTATTTTCTTAACTGATGTAGTCAAATTACGGCAGATATTTCTGAACCTGATAGGTAATTCTTTCAAGTTTACTGATACCGGAAAAATTGAAGTAGGCTGCCAGAGGGGTAAAAATGACAACCTCTTGTTTTTTGTTTCCGATACAGGGATAGGAATTCCTGCTGACAAAAAGAACTTTGTTTTTGAGAGGTTCACACAATTAAACATGAGACCCGATAGAATCGCAAGTGGAACCGGACTGGGACTTTCGATTGTTAAAGGGCTGGTTGAGCTTTTGAAAGGGGAAATCTGGATTGAATCTGAAGTAAACAAAGGAACGACGTTTTATTTTACAATACCTGTGAAAAACATGTAGACTGAGTGAGCCCTGCGACACTGAAAGACAAGTATCAACCATCTGAGCCATGCAGTTGTGATGTTTGCAAAGGATATTGCATGCGCCCTGGTTGGTGGACTATTGATGAGGCAGAAATGGTGTTGCATACGGCATATGCCAACCGAATAATGCTCGAGGTCTCGCCCAGGAAAGATTTTGCTGTCCTCTCTCCGGCATTCAAGGGAAACGAAGGAAGCATTGCCCTTGACATATTTTCAAAATATGGATGCACTTTCTTTAAAGATGGCTTATGTGAACTCTTCGATACAGGTCTGCAACCCCTGGAGTGCAGGTTTTGTCATCACAGCAGAAAAGGGGAGGGACTGGACTGCCACCTCGATATTGAAAAGGAATGGAATACACCCCGGGGTAAAAGAATTGTTGTCAGATGGGGAAATATGACTGGTTTATGGATTAAATTGGGGCTTATAGTAAAAGAAAAATAATAACTCTTCTGTTGTTTGTCGATAAGTCAAATGTGTTCATCGAAAAAATTATTTTCAATCAGAGTGTTGGGTTTACTTTGCTGCATAAAAACTGAAAAATCATGAAACCAAAAACCACACTGTTGATCGCTGCAATTGCAGTTCTTGTAAGCGGATGTCTTGTTAAGTCACTGCATCCTTTTTATAAAGAGAATGATGTCGTGTTTGACCCTGCAATTGTTGGAACATGGCTTGATAATGACTCTTCAAAATGGGTAATTGAACAATCGGAAATGAAAAAATTCCTGGGGGAAAGCAAACCTCAGAATTCTTACAAGATTTCCTATTATGAAAAAAATGAAGCATCTGTGTTTGAGACGCACCTGTTTAAACTCAATAATCAGCTATATGTTGATTTCATTCCCTCAGGCGTCAGTGTGCCTGAGTTAACGGGATATCATCTTGTACCGACACACAGTATAGCAAAAGTAAGTATAACCAATGGCGAAATAAACCTTAAATGGTTTAATGAGACCTGGCTTGCCTCACTCTTTGAAAAAAACAAGATCAGAATATCACATGAGACATTGCCTGACGAAAACGGTGACGACACATATGTTCTTACTGCATCAACGGAAGAGCTTCAGAAATTTATCATCAAATACGGAAATGACCCGGCTGCATTTAAAGATAATTCTGACAAGGAAAAACCATTGGATCAGAGGGAAGATATTATGTGTGTCACTTTGAAACGAATTAATTAATGTTCAGGGAGAAGATCATTTCATTGGCAGGAAACAGGATGTTACAGCACATCCTGTTCTGGTGCTTCTCTTATGTTGTATTACTGGGGCTCTTTACCGGTTCAGGGAAGACAGAGAAAATAGACTATATCTATACATTGCTTTTTCATCTTACACTTCTGCCATTTGTGTATGTTAACCTTGAAGTGTTTATACCTGACTTTTTAAGCAGCAAACGATATCTGTACTTTATTGTTTCGCTGATTCTCCTCATTCCTCTGGCTGCAGAAATAAACCTGATGCTGTTTGACAGATGGATTGACAGGATTTTGCCCGGTTATTACTTCATCTCATATTATTCCTTTGCTGATGTGGCTAAAATTGTGACAGTATACCTGGCAATAACAAGCCTGCTCAAATTGTCAAGGGGATGGTTCAGACTTACAGATGCAAACCGACGCCTGAGCCAGCTTCAAAAGGAAAATGCCGAGGCAGAACTCAAAGTGCTGAAAGGGCAAATCAATCCGCATTTTTTGTTCAACAGCCTTAACGGCATATATTCCATGTCGCTGAATAAGGCAGAAGAAACGCCGGAAACAGTATTAAAACTATCAGAAATACTCAGATATGTAATTTATGAAACAAACTCAAACCAGATAAGCCTGTCAAAAGAGGTGAAATTCCTTCAGGATTACATTGACCTCCAGAAAATAAGAAGTGACAGCAGGGCAAAACTGACATTTAAGATAAGCGGAGAAACAGATAAATTTTTAATTGCACCAATGCTCTTGCTGCCACTTGTGGAGAACAGCTTTAAACACGGTGTAAAAGGATCCCCGGATAAATCCTATATTAACATTGATCTAAGTGTTATGGACCGCGATTTTTCGTTTACAATAAAAAATAACAGGGGAGTGGTTGATGAGATTGAGGGTAACGAATATAAAGGTATTGGAATTGAAAATGTGCGAAAGAGACTTTCAATGATTTACCCGGGAATGCACGAATTTACAGTTACGGATTCGCAGCTTTTTTTCAGAGTCAGTATAAAGATTAAAAACCTGATGCAGAAAGATGAAGATTAATTGTATTGTTGTTGATGATGAACCTCTGTCTCAGAATATTTTGAAGAAGTATATCGGAG
>DAOQAX010000057.1:0-10900 GCA_035354395.1 Bacteroidales bacterium
ACCTGCAAGATTAAGTACTATTATTTCGCGGACAAATGAATCGTCGCGCTGTTTAACTATTTCATTGCTTCCTTCAAAAAGTTTTGATCTTTTTTCTATTGAGGTGTTGTTCATTTCGTATAGGGGGTCAAGTTCGGCATAATAGACCGGATCATCTTTCTTTAGTGAAAATGCTTTCTCGTATGCAGCTATTGCCTTTGTAAGATTATAAGAATGCTGATAATATCCCCATCCCAGATTTCTCCATGCGATAGCCAGGGAAGGATCGAGCTCAACTGATTTCTCCCAGTATTCAAGAGCTCTCTGAGGCTGTTTGTCGTAAAACAGGTTCCCCAGGTAATAGTATGGTCTGGAATCATCCGGACGATATTCTGAAGCAAGTCCGAGAACTTTTTCATCTTCAAGCCTGAAAGGAAAACCATAATCAACAGGTTGATCTGATGCATCTTTGAAATATAACTCTGCCTTTGATTTGTTTCCCTTTCTATCTTCGATATATCCGAGATAGTATGACACCATCTGGTCTTTACCTTTAAAACGGGATAGGATATCTTCGGCTTCAGCCTGAAGACCATCGTTCAGATATCCGACAGCAAGTTCAAGGTAGTTCTGATCAAAATCTCTCATTTTTTTATTTAAGCCGGCTAGTATTATTTCACTATCCTGAGGCTTTCCATTTTTTTTGGCAATAAGATAGCTTTCATTGGCAGCCCTGAAATCGAGGGGATCATTTTTAATAACACCGGCCAGCGTTTCTTTGGCTCCTTCATAGTCTCCCAGTTTTCTCAATATTGAAGCTTTCAGGTTAATAGCGGAGTTGTTAACTTCATTTGTTGAAAGTGATTTGCTGACCTGATCAAGTGCTTTCTGAAAATCGCCTTTTAAACACGATATTCGTGCAAGTTCGAGATAGGCAGCTGAAGAGTACGCATAATCCCAGGTAGCGCGGTAGAGGGTGTCGACAGCCTCATCATAGAGCTCCAGACCCTTTAATGCAAGTCCCTGCAGGTAAAGAGCTTCGCAGTCGGACGGCCTTGTGTAATCTTTAGTGAGTCTCTTAATTGCTTTTCCAAAGTAACTCCTGGCAGTTTTGTATTCTCCATTCCTGAGGTGAATATTGCCGACTGCCAAATTTGTTCTTATATCTGACGGATCTCTTTTAAGTGCCTCTTCATAATAATCCATAGCATTCAATGTGGGATTATAGAACTGCTGAATACGACTACCGGTCAGGTAAAGTTCCTCAACTGTCGGAATATCTTTTGGCAATTCGGGTTTTTTGACTGTCTCTGGCAGTCCTTCTTCCTTTTTTATCTCAACAGGCTGGTACGATACAAGCACTTCATTGTTCTCTGAATTGATCATTTCTGTGAAGAGATCAGTGGTGTTAAACTGTCCTCCAATATTTATCGATTGAACAAAAGCAGCAGCGGGAGATATCTCAGTGGTCTTTTCAAAGACTACCTCGCCTTTTCTTTTCAGGATGATCTTCGCTTTTGGAACTTTCTGTGTTGAGTAGTATCCAAGGAATACTTTGTTGTCGCCTTGTTTTTCAAGGTTTACAGCCCCGTTAAGGTTGGCATATTTAAAGCCACCAATGCCTTTTACCGGATACCAGTACTGTTTGAATGTCTTTACTTCATAGGGTCTTATCCAGCTGTAATCGGGCTGATTGTCTGAAAATGCGCCAACCATAATTTCTACATATGGTCCGTCATTTTCTGTAAGTCTTCCTTCAGTAGCCTGTCCGACAGGGCCTGATCCCCATTCCCACAGTTTAGCCCCTTTTACAATATTATGATCGCCTATATGGACCGTTCCGCTTTCTTTCCCATGATCATAGCCGCCCATGAAATCTTCCTTCAGGTCGTATGCAAAGTACGAATTCTGATTTACCGAGTTTTTCCACCAGCTCAGATCGACGCCTTGTGTAAAGTCTTCTCCGTTGTATATCTCAGTTGATACCGGCCACTTTGTGAAGCTGTTTTTTGCATGGTAGGTGGCATACTGAACACTTGGTGGAAATATCACCTGGTAATTCGTATTTGTGTGGGCTGCAACATTTGCCCAGTATAAAAAGGTATTGGTAAAAGGAGTCTGGTTGTGAATTTTTACCTCAGCAGAGAAATATGATTTACCAGGGTATGAAGTTATTCCTATAGTCCATCTCATACTGTGGCGGGGTTCCGTTTCACCAATCCAGATGGTTTTGCTGCTATCCTCATTCACTTCCAGATCATAATCTACATTCTGAAAGGAAGATGCCCTGTGGTGATGAATCACGCACCATTCTATACCTCCCGACACCCATGCTCCCAGCATTCCTATATTCGATGGTTTTACAACATTGTTTTTATATACGAAATTGTAGCCGTTGGTCTTATCGGTTGCATAGTAAAGCTTTCCACCTATTTCAGGAGTTACACAAAGTTTAATGTATTCATTTTCAAGGATTAATGCTTTCCAGGAATGATCTTGTTTGCTGTTTGCAATCACATCGTTAAGGCCATATGGATAGATGTATTTAGATGCTCCCTGGTATGATTCCCCCTTGAAGAACATTGGATTTTTGTCAGGAGGACTAACTGCATATGTTGGAAGGATCCATTGCTGTTCCGAGATTGTGACCTGACCTGTCAGATCTTCATGGCATAAAAAAACAAAAAACAAAATGGTCATAACAGACCAATTCAATCTGAGGAATTTTATTTTCATCCTGGTTTGTATTTTTCTATAAAAATAGAAAAAGAAACAAGATGAAGCAACTTCCTGAGTATGAAAAATGTTCTCCGGCTAAACAAACAGCAGGATCAGCATCTGAGCTACAAAGATCCTGAGAAACATAACAAGCGGATAAACTGTTGCATACGCTACTGCTGGAGCTTCAGACTGTGAAATACTGTTCGCAAAGGCCAGGGCTGGAGGGTCGGTCATGCTTCCGGAAAGCAATCCGCATATTTCCAGATAATTTTTTTTAAGAAATGAACGTGCAAAGAACCCTGTGAGTATTAATGGACACACTGTAATAATTGCCCCATAGCCCATCCATATAAATCCGTCTCCCGACATGAGGGTAGGAATAAACTTTTCACCCGAAACTATCCCGACACTTGCAAGAAACAGTACAATGCCTATTTCGCGTAGCATTAAATTTGCACTTGCGGTTGTGTATGAGACCAGGGAGAATTTATAACCATATTTGCTTAGTAATATTGCCACAATCAACGGTCCTCCTGCTAATCCGAGTTTGACAGGATGTACAACTCCGGGAATATGTATAGGGATACTTCCAAGGATCACCCCGAGAAGAATGCCGATGAAGATGGGGATCAGGTTCGGTTCATTCAGCCTTTTTACAGAATTTCCAAGTTCCGAAACTACTTTTTCCATCGATTTTTCATCCCCTACAACAGTCAGTCTGTCTCCCATCTGCAATATCAGATGTGGGTTGGCCACAAGTTCAATTCCCGAACGATAAACCCTGGTTATATTAATGTTGTACCTGTTTCTTAATTTGAGTGATCCCAGCTCTTTCCCGAATACCCCCTTGTTTGTAACCATAACCCTGCGTGATATGAGCTTACCTGATTGGGTGGCCAGATCCAGCTCACTCTGGACTCCAAATTCCTTTACAATATCGGGTATTGCTTTCTTTTGCGACACGACAAGCACAATATCATTTTCGTTTACGACTATATCAGAGGTGGCAGGCATAAGATCTGTGCCGTGCATAACGCGGGAAATAACAAATTCGTGAGGAATCTCTTTGGATATCTTATCTATGGTCTTACCGAAAACCTTTGGATTTTTTATCAGGATACTTGTCTTTTCAGGTAACGTTTCTGTAGGGTGCTGGCTCTGATTGTATAAAGTCATTTCCTTATCAATATTCACACTATACGATTTTCGTATTATAAACATTGTAAGTATTATCCCAAGAACTCCAAACGGATATGCAACAGCATATCCAAGACCGATCTGAGGTATTTCGGTTCCGGGCAAGGATCCGGATATCTGGTTAAGCGCCTGTTGTGCAGCTCCCAGTCCGGGAGTGTTTGTGACTGCACCCGACATAACTCCGACCAGCATCGGAAGTGATGTTCCTGTAATGTAATGGATTAACAATGTGGTGAGCCCTCCCAGAAATACAATTACCATTGCCATAACATTCAACGACAGTCCTCCCTTCCTGAATGAAGCGAAGAACCCCGGACCAACCTGCAATCCGATTGAGAAAACAAAAAGGATAAGTCCAAAATCCTTTATGAAATCAACTACCAGATGGTTAGCTGAAAAGCCAAAATGACCCACGGCAATACCTGCAAACAAAACAAAGGTTATTCCCAGCGAAATGCCGAATATCTTTAGTTTGCCCAGAGCTACTCCGATAACAATTACAAAACAGTAAATCAGTATAGTATGTGCAACCGTCTCGTTAAACAGTAAATCATTTATCCAATCCATGTATCTTTAATTTTTTCTTCATTTTCTTCCACCGAGCCACATTAAGCCATCAATAACCAGTTTGTTCTGAATCTCATTATCGAAGGTGAATGAGAGTTCTTTATTGGTATGATTATCATAATCAATAATGTTATGCCCCATGTTGATATAAAGCATCTTATAATTCTTGTTGGTCCATACCATAGGATAATAACCGTTGTGCCATATCTCATGAAGTTTAGGTCCGGTGCCGAGAGGGAAGCTCGTAGAATCGATCGATACCAGTATTTTAATATCAGGGTTTTCACGCAAATCCTTTTCCCATTTATACCATTCATTTGGTGAAGCAGTGAATGTTTCGGGCAGGTTCTTTGTTGCCGGATGTTGCCGGTCCTCTACGCGCAAAACAGCCGTTGTCGGCGCCCATGTATTACCGGCATATTGCCCTGAACCGAGAAACTGGTTATGGTACCAGTTCCAATCCTGGTTATATGCAGAGGGCGTCAGGGCAAATGCACAGAAATGAAATCCCATCCAGGCTCCACCGTTTTCCATATATTTCTGAAAGGCATCTCTCTGGTATGCCGAGTCGGGTCTTGTATCAAGGAACACCACAACCTGGTAATCTGAAAGGAATTTCTCATTCATATTATCCCAGTTATTGGTTGAATCGTAAACAAAATTGTATTCAGGGGCTATCTTTGCAAACCACCTGTTTGCTTCATGGACATAACTGATGTGAGCCTGATCGTTCTTTGCTGTATAAAAGGCTATCACCCTGAATTTCTGGTTGCTTTTCTTTTCTGTACATGATGTATTGGATATACATAACAGACAAAAGAAGATGGCCAGGATATTAAGTTTTTTTGCTCTGAACATAATTCGTCAATGATAATAAAGATATTACTTGAATCAATGGTCACATGAAGATGAAAATATTATGTATAAATAAAATTTTAATATGACCAGAATGATGGACCGCTTTTAACATAATGAACAGGTATATCCTTTATAAATGTTTTTAACCATGTTGCGCACCAGTCCATGCCGGCCTCTTCTGAAGCAATATGACCAAGAAAAACAACAGCCTTGTTTCTTCCCTGTGCCACTGCATCGCGCATATATTCATAAGTTTCCCATTGCGGTGATTCACCGGCAAGAAGGACATCAACATCTTTATTCTCAAGTATGCTGAAATGTGCCATAAAACCCGGAGCACCTGCACCGAGCACGACTTTTGACAATTTCATATCGGGTTTTCCTATCACATAAAACGAATTTTCAGGGAATACCTGTTTCAGGTGTTTAAGAAGGTCGCTGAGAGTGGTTTCAGGTAATACAAACTGATTGGGATGTCCTTTGATAATATAATCCTGCCAACCAAGTTTTATTGCCATTCCGGCGTCAATTCCATCGGGTTTCAGGCTGTGTATATAGTCGTGAAAGCGCCAGATAACAAGATTATGTTCATTAATGAAACGCTTCTTCTCAAGAAATACAGGGCTGTTCTTTATTTGTTCTGTCTGATCGAGATGACCGTAATATAGTGGTTCGTGAACAATGATCAGGTTACAGTTTGTTTTTACTGCTTCCTTAAGGACATCCATTGTGGCAAACATCGTTGTAATGATTCCTTTTACCTGGGTGCCCGGATCACCTTCTTTAATGACATCGACAGTTTTCGGGTATGGAGTAACTCCAACGTTTTTGATGATCGTGGAGATTATTTTTTCTGCCGTTGCGTTTTTCCCTTCCACCATGGTCTGTGCCATAAGTGGAAATGAAAATACAGCTACCGCTAAAACTGAAAAAACGGGTTTTAATATTTTCATGACAATGGTTAGTTTGGTTGTTTCTATTTTCCCGTAAATGTAAAAGAAAATGACTAACCATAAAATATTAATCTTTACATCTGATTAATCAGGTATTATTTTTTTGTGAGCATTATTTTGAGATTATCTGCTTTCGAAACTGAAAGGATAAAATCATAGAAGTTTTTATATTCTGCAGGTTTGTAACGACCTTCCTTCATGGTTTTCAGAGACCTTTTATCCGATTATTTTTTTAAACAAGAACCTTTTATAGTAATCTGATTTTTGCCGGTTCGTTTTACTTTTTGATAGCTCCAGATAATGTATGGAAGAAACAATTAAAATTATTGTTGTTTTATGAGTTGTGACAAAGAAGATTTTTACTTCCGGATTTCAGACAGATGACTCCCTGTGCATCTCCTGTTTCTTTAATTTTCTTTTAAATGAGGTATCCGGAATGATTTAATAAAATTGATTAGATTCGCGGCAATTACTTTTTATGGTTTAATTAGTTAATTATTGACAGTCATAGTATTCCATGTATAAAAAAGCATTTAAAGAAAGACGGGTTTACTCATTCCGGCAATGGATAAGGAAGCCTTATGCAACCTTTAACAGCCTTAATTTACTGTGTAGAATCAGTGTACTATGCACTGCTTATAATCTGGTTAACCCGGTGCAAAAGTGTGACGCCCAGATTGACAGTACTGATTTCAACATGAAGGTTAACCTCGATGAGGTCGTGGTGAGCGGGCAGCGAACAACGGCTGTATATTCTCAGGTTGCCCGCAACATTGCAGTTATTACTGGCAGAGATGCTGAAAAGGCGCCTGCGCAGAGCATAAACGAACTATTAGAGAATGTACCTCTGGTCGACATCAGACAAAGGGGTACAAACGGTGTTCAGGCCGATATCTCAATCCAGGGCGGATCGTTCGATCAGACACTGGTCCTTCTAAACGGCATAAACCTATCAGACCCTCAAACTGGTCACTACAATTTAAATCTTCCAATTGACATAGAGAGTGTGGATCGCATTGAAGTCTTAAAAGGACCCGCTTCAAGAGTATTCGGCACTAACGCATTTTGCGGTGCAGTAAATTTTGTTACATGTGATTCTCCTGATGGATATATTAAAGCATCCATTCTTGGCGGAATGTATGGATTATACCGGGGATCGCTTTCCGTTAACAGAAAAACAGGCATTTTACATAACTTTGTAAGTCTCTCTAAAACAGGCTCAGATGGATATATTTCAGGAACCGGTTATAACACTTTAAACGGTTACTATTCAGGAAAAATAGTGCTGAAAAACAGCAATCTTCATTATCAGGTTGGTTTGGCACAGAAAGATTATGGTGCCAACAGTTTCTATTCTGCAAAGTATGCCGATCAATACGAGTCTACCCGGACTTATCTGGCGAGTCTTGGTGCATCTTTGGGAAATATAATAAAGATTACACCAAACATCTTTTGGCGAAGAAACTATGATCATTATATACTTATCCGTTCAAACCCGGAGGCATATCAGAATTTTCATTTTACAGATGTGAGCGGTGCGTCATTAAATACAAATATTAAAACAGCAGCTGGTAAATTTTCTATTGGTGCCGAATACCGTAAAGAGATTATCTACAGCACAACCCTGGGAAAGCAGCTCGATTCGACCGAATTTGTGAAAGTTCACAATACGCCAGGTATATATTATACAAAAAAAGACTGGCGCGAAAATGCCAGCATTTTCATTGAGCATAATGTTACTATTGGTAATTGTTACTCTACTCTTGGTATCATGGCAAACATTAACTCCAAACTTGATGAAGCAGAATTTTACCCGGGCATAGATCTTAGTTATAAGTTAAACAAAAAAATTAAAATATTTGGTTCCGTGAATCGTTCTCTGAGGCTGCCGACTTTTACAGACCTTTATTATAACGGACCACAAAATATTGGAAATCCTGCATTAAAACCTGAAAATGCCTGGACTTATGAGTCTGGCGTAAAGTATTATAACACCGGGGTGGATGCCCGATTTTCATTTTTTCACAGAAAAGCCGAAAATGTCATTGATTGGATTTGGCAGGACTCGCTTGAGAAGTGGAAGACCGAAAACATAACAAGGTTGGCAACTGATGGATTTGAACTATCATTATCACTCACTGACAGGTTATTAAAAGGTGTTTTGCCTTTTATTGAAGATGTCAGGTTTTCGTATTCGTATACAACGATACAGAAATATAGTAAAAACACAATATCCTATTATGCGTTGGATAATTTAAAACACAAAATAACCCTTGACATTACCCAAAACATTATTCCAGGATTAGACATAGTATGGAAAGCTTCTTTTCAGGACAGGAACGGCGGATATTTGAAATGGAATTCTGATTCTCAGATGTATGATAAGGAAGAAACGGCATATAGACCATTTTTTTTACTGGACACGAAACTGCTTTATACTAAAAATGATTTTAAAGTGTTCATCGATTTCAGCAATATCTTAAATTCTGAATACATGGATTTCGGTAATATCCCGCAACCCGGAATATGGGTAAAAGCTGGTATAGAATTGAAATTTGATATATAATAATCATATACAGAGATTCTGTATACGATTTGATCTAAAATGTTTTAAGAATAGCTGCTTATTATTTGTGATGGACCATATTATATAGCTCTTTCATATTGACAATCCTCCCTTCTTTTCTTGATATTTCAGATGCAAAAACTACCGCCAGGGTACGGAGCGCTTCGCTCGTATCTACCGCAACCGGAGTAGAAGAGATTACTGCAGATAACCAGTTGTCGACAATGTCCCTGTCTTCAGGGTGGTACGATTTCGGTGAAGATATTCTTATTATTTCACTTTGGGATTCAGAGAATCTTGTAGTTGAAATAGTACCTTCAGCTTCATCGAACAGTATCTCACCCAGGGTTCCCTGAAGGCGGATTCTTCTGCCATTGGTTGCTGAATATCCGCTAAGCGTGCATGTTGCTGTAGTACCGTCTTCAAATTCCATCATAACAACCTGATGATCAACTACATCATTTCCTGCGTGCCATGCACAAAGACCGTAAGGGCCATTCTTTATCTCTTCCAGAAGTGCTTCACGGGTATGTTTTCTGCATATATCCCTTGCAGGCCACTCTTCGGGATTTGATTCAACATAAATACGGATAGCAGAATATGGACATGTTCTCTCAAGATTGCAATTGTCGGTACAGCGATGTCTGCTTCCCTCTGGTGAGTTGGCTTTAGTGAAATATTTCAGAGATCCATACGAAGACACACTGTGGCACTGCTCTTTTATCAGCCAGCATAAATAATCAATATCATGACAGCATTTATGAAGGATCAGAAATGTGTTGTTCTTTTCTCTGGCCCAGCGTCCCCTTACATAATTGTGAACAAACCGGAGATTTCCTATACCTTCCATGTGCTCAATATGTACAATCTGTCCAATGGTCCCTTCATCGAGAATCTCTTTGATCTTTCGGTATGCCTCCATAAACCTAAGTGTATGACACACAGCTATAACCAAATTCCTCTCTCTGCGGGTTTTATCGATTAAAAGGCAATCTTCAAAATTATCTGCCAGCG
Organism: Bacteroidales bacterium; assembly: GCA_035354395.1. GTDB lineage: Bacteria > Bacteroidota > Bacteroidia > Bacteroidales > VadinHA17 > LD21. The sequence goes on from DAOQAX010000057.1 coordinate 9,856, forward strand.
GCTTTTCAATGAGTATGTGCCAGCCGCGCTCCAGGCAGGCTATTGCCGGTCCGGTATGCTGATTGTCAAGAGTAGCTATAATTACAGCATCACAATTATAAAAATTTTCCGTAAGGTCTTCCCATGTTCTGTAAATTGCATTTTCGGGCAGATTAAACTCAACAGCGAAACTCTTCCTCTTTTCATCATCCGGTTCGGCAACAGCAGCGATAACAGCATGGAATGAAGACGAAGCTGTCTTCCGGGCCAGACCTGTTCCCCGCACTCCGGCTCCGATCACTGCAATCCGGAGTGTTTTATTTGAATTATTATTAAAATTTTGAGTATCCATCTGAAAGGAATTTTTAAATCATAGGATTCTATATTTCACCATGTGACAAATGTAAAGAAATGTGATAATAATCCTGCCCTTTCCGGTTATTTTAAAGAGAACAATATAAAGTAGCAGTGGGCAGATGCAAGTAACATGTCATACCAAATATCATGATATGGAAATTTTTTTTAGCTTTCCTTGAACAATATTGGTTAAATCCGGTTTAATATTATTACAAAAACATTAAAAACAACAATAATGAAATATCTGATTGTGGGCGGAGTAGCTGGCGGAGCTTCTACTGCAGCGCGTTTAAGACGTTTGGATGAAGCATCGGAAATCATCATGATTGAAAGAGGCAAATATATTTCCTATGCAAATTGCGGATTACCATATTATATTGGTGGTATTATTACTGAAAGAGATAAACTTTTTGTACAGACACCCGATTCGTTTGGAACAAGGTTTAAAGTTGATGTCAGGAATTTATCTGAGGTCATTTCCATAAGCAGAGATGATAAAGAAGTGATAATAAAAGATCTGCGTACAGGCAATACTTACCCGGAGAAATATGACAAGCTTGTACTATCACCCGGGGCCGAACCTGTTAAACCGCCGCTTCCCGGTATCAATCAGGAGGGTATATTTACCTTGCGTAATGTCACCGATACTGATTTGATAAAGAGTTATATCGACAGCAAAAAACCACGTCATGCAGTGGTTGTTGGTGCC
>DAOQAX010000058.1:0-10698 GCA_035354395.1 Bacteroidales bacterium
TAATGAAACTGTGAGCCGCAAGATCAATGCTGACATTTATATAGATGATAAAAATATAGGTGGCTTTCCTGGTTGGAGCCAGATATGGCAGATGCTGAATCCATATGAGCTTCAGCAGAAAGAGGCCGAAAAGAGGATGGCTTCTTCACAAAAGAATATCTTTAAACGTTTTTTAAGCAGTAAGAATGACAAATACAAAGAATGAGTATATGAATTTCATTATTTACTTTTTAACAATATTGCTTTTTACATGGACAGTTTCATGTTCGGGCCGGCCGGAGAAGAAGACGGTAAATGAAGTTCCGTCTGCCACGGCTTCAGTTGAGGAGACCGCTCTTAAGCTTATTAAAATGGTTTCACCTGAAGAGAATACCGGATTCAAGCTTAAAGAACCGGTTAAGATTATTCTGGAGGTTGTCAATAAAAACAGAATGCCCGATTCTGTTCAGATTTTTTTTAATAGCAAAAGGGTGACAACGCTTAAATCAGAACCATGGGTATATTCTGTTTCTTCTGATCTGACAGTTACAACAGGAAGAAAATCGATAAAAGCGGTCCCTTTCAGGGAGGGCCGGTCGCAGAGCCCTGTATCCAGGTCAATGGTTTTTTATTCCGACATTGTTCCCAGAAAAATTGGTTATAAGGTGGTGCACTCATATCCTCACGATGTACATGCATTTACACAGGGTCTGGTTTTTGACAACGGGACACTGTTTGAAAGCACAGGGCAGATGAATGAATCAACACTCAGGGAAGTGCAACTTAACACAGGTAAAGTCATCAGACAGCATAACCTTGTATCATCGTTGTTCGGTGAAGGGATTACTGTTTACAAAAACCGCATCTATCAGGTGACATGGCAGAACAAAGTAGGATTTATATATGAAAAATCGACTTTCAACCAGATTAATAAGATATATTATCCTACAGAGGGATGGGGAATGACAACCGTTGGCGACAAGATAATAATGAGCGACGGGACGAACATTTTATATACCTATGAACCTGAGATGTTCACTTCTGTTTCATCGATTGAGGTGTACGACAATGAAAAGAAGGTCGATGCCCTGAATGAGCTTGAATATATTAATGGTGAAATATGGGCCAATATATGGATGACCGATCTTATTGCACGTATCGATCCGTCAAGCGGTAAAGTACTGGCTTATGTTAATCTGGAGAATATCCTGCCTAAGTCGGAGCGTTCTCCTGAAACTGATGTTCTTAACGGAATTGCCTACGATCAGGCCGGGGGTAGGATTTTTGTGACCGGGAAAAACTGGCCCAAATTATACGAGATACGGCTTGCTGAATGACCCTGGTTCGGCAGGCAATATTCTATCCTGAGTAAATAATAATGATTTCCACGGGCGTATGACTCAGTGATTTGACATCTTCTTTTATGCGGCTCTTTTTATATGGCCGTATCTGCAAAAGCCCGATAAATCAATGGATGGTTGTCATTATCAAAAAAAACAGGTGTTAATAAAGTGTTGAAAACCCTGAAAAAATTGTTTACAATTACACCATTTACTACCCGGGGAGGTAGATCATAAATAGTAAATTTGGAACTCAAAATAATACTCAATTTAATAAAATTAAAGTGATGGGAAGGATAATAGCAATAGCAAACCAGAAGGGTGGTGTTGGAAAGACAACAACGGCAATCAATCTGGCAGCAAGTCTTGCGGCTCTCGAGAAGAAGGTGTTGATTGTTGACGGAGATCCTCAGGCAAATGCAACTTCTGGAATAGGGATTGACACAAGAAAGATCAGAAGCACCATATACGATTGTCTGATAGATGGGAAAACTCCACAGGAAGCATTGCTCCCTTGTGAAGTTGAGAACCTCTCGATAATACCTTCAAATATTGATTTGGTAGGTGCTGAAATTGAAATGCTCGACAGACCTGACAGGGAAAAAATTCTTAAGGGTGTTCTCAGTAGCATTCAGAACGATTATGATTATATTCTGGTTGACTGTTCACCTTCACTCGGACTGTTGACTGTCAATGCGCTCACTGCTTCACATTCAGTAATAATACCGGTTCAGTGTGAGTATTTTGCACTTGAAGGGTTGGGGAAGCTGCTTAATACTATTAAGATTATTCAGAGCAATCTGAATAAGGATCTTGAGATTGAAGGATTCCTGCTTACGATGTATGATGCCCGTGTCAGGTTGTCTAATCAGGTTGTTGATGAAGTGAATAAGCATTTTCAGCAGATGGTCTTCAAAACAATCATTCAAAGGAATATTAAGCTTTCTGAAGCTCCGAGTTTTGGTCAACCGGCTATTCTTTATGATGCCGATTCGAGAGGAACTGTAAACTATCTTTCTCTGGCCAAAGAACTTATCGAAAGACAAGAGGCTAAAGTGCAACAATAAATTTTTAGTTAACTTCATTATCGGAAACTATTATGAATATGGCAAAAAAAAATGCGTTGGGAAGAGGTCTTGGTGCATTGATTGATGGAGTGGAAAAAGAGGTTCTTGAAAAAAAGGTTGAAGCTAATATGGAGATCTCAGTAGATTCTATTGTAGCTAATCCTTTTCAGCCCCGGACAACATTTGATGAGCAGGCTCTGTCTGAGCTGTCGGCATCAATAAAGAAACTGGGGGTTGTCCAGCCACTTACCGTACGTGAAGTTGAGGAAGGGAAATATCAGCTTATAGCAGGTGAGAGAAGACTAAGGGCTGCACGTCTGGCCGGGCTGACGCATGTTCCTGCATATGTCAGGACTGCCGACGATCAGGCTATGCTGGAATTGGCCCTGGTGGAGAATATTCAAAGGGAAGATCTTGATTCTGTTGAGGTTGCAATTAGTTTTCAGCGACTTATCGAAGAATGTAAGCTTACACAGGAACAGTTGAGCGACAGAGTAGGAAAACAGCGTTCAACAGTTGCCAATTACCTGCGTTTGCTAAAACTTCCTGCAGAAATTCAGCTGGGATTGAAAAATAAAAGTCTGATGATGGGCCATGCCCGTACACTTATTAATATAGACGATCCTAAAAAGCAAATCAACATTTATTATAAGATCATCGATGGAGAACTCTCTGTACGTCAGACAGAAGAGCTGGTCAGACAACTTAATTCCGAAAAAGTAAAAGATCCTCAGAAAGCTGAAAAAAAACAGAAACTCAATGATGATTTCGTTGAACTTTCAAAACACCTGAATAAGATTTTTTCTGCAAAAGTCAATTTCAGGATAAACGAACAGGGGAAGGGGAAAATAGTGATCCCGTTTGAGAATCCGGATGAGATGGAAAGGATTTTAGGAGTATTTGATAAACTGAACTCCTGAAAATAATTATCTTTACCCACCATTATTAATAAACTGGTTACCGGATGATAAATACCGGGCAGTAATTGTTTTGAAGATATTTCAAAAAATATTAATTGTTTTGATCGTGAATTTGTTTTGCGTTCAGCTGAACATATTTGCGCAGGACCCTTTGTTGACTAATAAAACAACGACACAGGATACTATTTCGGTAGCTAAAGACAAAGGATCAAAAACCAGGAAGCATAAATCAAAGACTTTGTCTGCTTCAGACAAAGCCAAACAAAAGTCTGATTCTCTCTCTGTAACAAAAGCTCCGGAACAAAAGTCTGACACCTCTGTAATAGTTAAAACCAACGGACGGAAAAAGGATAACCGGTCAGTTCCGGAGACAGTTAATGAGAAGATGGATTCGCTTTCTGTGGAAGCATCCGGAAAGAATGAGGAAGATACCCTGTCTTCGGGTCTGTCACCAAAGCAAAAGTTCTTCCCTGAAACAATGAAGGCAACCATGATGGCTGTCGCTTTTCCGGGGCTTGGGCAGATATATAACAGGAAATACTGGAAAATTCCGGTAGTCTATGCCGGTTTCGGAGCCCTTGTTTATTTTATACAATTCAACGGGTCGAATTTTAATAAATATATGCGGGCTTACCAGGACTTTACCGACGACATCCCGGAAACACAAAGCTATCTTTCAATAATACATGACAATCCTGCAAATTATGATCCTGTCCTTTATCCGGGTTCTTATAGTGCTACAACTGCATCAACTTATAAAGATAATATGCTTAGAATGATCGATTATCATAAGAAATACCGGGATCTTTCGTATATTGGGATCGTTGGATGGTATCTTTTTACGATACTTGATGCGAATGTTGATGCCAGCCTGTATAATTATGATGTCAGCGACAACCTTGACATAGCAATATTTCCGGTACAGGTAATTGCTCCAGGCGGTACAATGTATGCCGGATTCAATGTGGGAATGAAAATAACTTTTTAAATTATTTTTATTATGAGATTTGCAACTATACTGATTACGTTTTTTTCACTAATCCTGAATGTATATGCCTCTCCGGAATCCGATACATTAATAATCAAGTCTGATAATAATGTTGAAAGAATAACCAGGGATCTCGATAGCCTGATCAGTAACTGGTATGTCAAAACAGCTCTCCGCAATCTGCCGGTAGAATATACAACTGACTCGGTCGGGGAAGAATATCCTGATTCAGTATACTACACCAGGTTAAGCAGGATCAACTCGATAATAAGTCTTCCCTACAATAGTATAATAAGGAACCATATACATGTTTATACATTAAAGCAAAGAAAGAAGTTCAGTATTGTACTCGGCCTTACAGATTACTATTTTCCAATGATCGAAGATGTTTTTGATTCATACGGACTTCCGGCCGAGCTTAAATATATGGCAGTTATTGAATCAGCTCTTAACCCTAATGCAGTATCAAGAGCAGGAGCAACAGGTCTGTGGCAGTTCATGTACAGTACCGGAAAGCTTTACGGACTTACTGTCAACTCGGTCATTGATGAACGTCGCGATCCTTTGAAAGCAACACATGCCGCAGCAAAATATATTAAGGATCTTTATAATATTTATAATGACTGGGTTCTGGTCATTGCTGCATATAACTGTGGTCCGGGTAATGTGAATAAAGCTATAAGACGATCGGGAAACAAAAAAGATTACTGGGATATATATTACAGGCTCCCCCGCGAAACCAGGGGCTATATACCTCAATATATTGCTGCTGTGTATGCAATTAACTATTTTGCGGAGCATAAATTAAAACCTGTTCCTCTGGATATTCCTGTTGCCGTCGATACCATAATGGTCAATAAGGATATACATCTTTCCCAGATATCTGAGGTGATGGGGATCCCGATTGATGAATTGCGTGCATTGAATCCTCAGTACAAAACAGGTTTTGTACCGGCTTCCACAAAACCATTTTCACTTACTCTCCCAATGACTCATGTGGGTGATTTTATTGATCTGAATGATACAATCCGTGGTTACAAACCGGATGTGTACCTCAGCAAATCGAACCGTATAGCCGATCCGACCCATTCTTCATATAAACCGGCTGAGGTGAAAGGCAAAACCAAACTCATCTATACAGTACAGGACGGAGATAACCTTGGATATATTTCTGATTGGTATAACGTAGGATTATCAGATCTGAGGTACTGGAATAATATTTACAGGAATACTATCAGGGTAGGTCAGAAACTGGTTATATATGTTGATCCATCAAAGTCAGATTACTATTCAAAGATCAGCTCAATGTCATTTGCTGAAAAATTACAAATGACAGGTAAAGAAGTTCCGTCAAATGCCCAGCCAATAGCATCTCTGACTCCTGATGAAACAGAGGGGGATTTTATTACCTACACTGTCCGCTATGGTGATACTATCTGGGACATTGTTAAGATGTTTGACAATGTAACAACAGGTCAGGTGCTTTCGCTAAATAATATTTCAGATCCTGGTAAGATAAAGATCGGGCAGAAGCTGAAAATAAAGAAAAAGAGCTGATTCTCTTTTAAAAATATATGCGCCCTTTAAGGTCATTTTTGCTGTTACTGATCTTTCTGGCCCTTTTTTTCGGTCTTCATTATGTTATTCCTGATACTCATCTCTTCCCGTCAATATCAGAATTTGTTCCTGAAGAACTTGCAGGTGTTTTAAAATCAAACAATAAAACTACCGGACTGGTTGCTGTCAAAACAGTTACTGCTACAGATCTTACTGTGCCTTCCGGCACTATCGACACGGTAAAAACAATAACTGATACAACAGAAGTGTTATCGGCCGATACCGTGTCAACCGCAGATTCTGTTGCACTGGCTACGAAAAAGATTACCTCTGACCCGTTTCAACTGTTTCTCGATACACTAAGATATTCAAAAGGTCAGACAAGAATAATGTACTATGGTGATTCCCAGATTGAGGGAGACAGAATTACATCATATATCAGGCATGTATTAAGAAAGAATTGCGGAGGTTCCGGACCGGGTCTTTTCCTTCCTGTCATGCCTACAATGTACACTAAATCAATATGGATTAGATCGTCGCAGAACTGGCAGAGGTATAATTATCTCTCTTATAAAAGCGGCGAGATATCACATCGTGAATTAGGTCCCTTCATGGTTGTCTGCCGGTACCTGCCGGAAAAAGTGAAAACAAAATCACCTGAAAAAGCGTATGTAAAGATACGACCTTCAGCTCATGCTGACAGTACCTCGTCAGACTACGATATCCTCAGGATCTTTTATGGGAATGTAGACGATACTGTATATGTTAACGTAAAAGCGAACAGTCTGGAGCTATTCTCAGATACCTTAAAAATGGGGCAGGGCTTTAATGAAGTCTCATGCAGTTTGAATAAGGCAAGCGAGATAACAGTTGAATTTTCAGGGAGAGTCAGCCCTGATATTTACGGGATGAGCATTGAAAGTAAACAGGGAGTCGTTGTTGACAATATTCCTCAGAGGGGAAGTGCCGGACTTGAGTTTACAATGGTTGACAGGAGCAACCTTGCTGAATCATACAGGATATTGTCGCCTGATCTTATTATTCTGCAGTATGGACTCAACATAGTAAAAAACGTAAGAGATAACTATTCGAATTACCAGAAGGGACTTGCGAGGCAGCTTTCACTTATTAAGAAGCTTGCTCCCGCATCTGCAATCCTGGTTGTTAGTGTCACCGATATGGCTGCAAAAGAAGGTGATAGTATAAAATCATATCGCAACATTCCTGCAATCATTGAGGCTCAGCGAAAGGCAGCTGTCGATGCCGGTGCTAAATTCTGGGATTCATATAGTGCAATGGGAGGAGAATCGTCAATAATCAGCTGGGTTGAAAAGACACCTTCTCTTGCACAGAAAGACTATGTCCACTTTACTTATACGGGGGCTGATTCACTTTCCAGAATGCTGGTGAATGACCTGTTCGCATCAATCATTACAGATTCGGTTAAAACGGGCACTATAACTCAGTCACTGCCGGTTTCTAAAACAAAGTTGACTGACAAAGGCATTAGCATAGCGACTGTTCTGATAAATGCATTTCTGAGATATGACCCTGACAAACCTTTGATATTCTCGTCTGCAGTTTTCTGGATATTCCTTTTGTTTGTCCTTGCCGGGTACAGCCTGATATATAAAAAGCCGGCTGTAAGGAATGGCTATCTTTTTCTTGTAAGCCTTTTCTTTTATTATAAGTCAGGAGGGCTCTTTTTGTTTCTGCTGATCCTGGTAACATTGATCGATTTTACATGCGGATTATTATTACATCGATCCGGAACTAAGTTTGCCAGGAAGCTTCTTATCCTTGTAAGTATTATATCAAACCTGGGTATACTGGCTTATTTTAAGTATACAGGTTTTTTCGTGGATACAATAAACGATCTTTTGGGAACTGATTACAGGGTTCATGATTTTCTGGCTGCATTTTCCAACACATATCTTGGCACATCATTCAATGTCAGCAACATAATGCTTCCGGTAGGAGTCTCGTTCTTTACCTTCCAGTCGCTCAGCTATACATTCGATATGTACAGGAGAAAGATGGAGCCTGTAAAAAACATAGTTGATTTTGGATTTTATGTCTCATTTTTTCCACAGCTTGTGGCCGGCCCGATTGTAAGGGCTTCGGAGTTCATACCTCAGATATATGAAAAGTTCCATCTTACAAAACGGGAGTTCAGCCATGCCCTTTTCCTGATATCAAAGGGACTTATAAAAAAGATTAGCATCTCTGATTTCATTGCTGTAAACTTTATCGACAGGGTATTTGATGTCCCTTCAGCCTTCTCGGGTTTTGAGAACCTGATGGCTGTATACGGTTACGGTCTTCAGATATACTGCGATTTTTCCGGCTACACTGACATAGCAATAGGACTTGGGTTGATCATGGGTTTCAGGTTGCCGATCAATTTTAACTCCCCCTATAAGGCGGCAGGCATTTCAGATTTCTGGAAGCGCTGGCACATCTCTCTTTCAAGATGGTTGAAAGATTATCTATATATACCGTTGGGGGGAAACAGAAAAGGAAAAATCAGAACGTATATAAATCTGATGATCACCATGTTGCTTGGAGGGCTTTGGCATGGCGCTGCCCTCAGGTTCATAATCTGGGGAGGATTGCATGGTATTGGATTGGTGTTCAACAGGATTTGGAACGGAATTTTTGGGGACAGGCTTTCACGAGGAAGGGCTGGCAGGGCAATGGCTGTATTTATTACATTTAATTTTGTAAGCTTCTGCTGGATATTCTTCAGAGCATCCGATATGAACAGTGTGAGCCTGATGCTGAAACAGATATTTGAGAACTTCTCGCCTGTATCCTATGCGAATGTGCTTTTTGCATACAGCGGTGTTTTTCTCCTGATATTTGCAGGGTATTTAATTCATCTTCTTCCGGAAAAGATAAAAGAGTCATACCGTGGACTGTTTATCAGAATTCCTCTGGCGGCTCAGCTGGCAATTGTGATGATAGTTGCAATGCTTCTGTTTCAGATGAGGCCTTCAGATGTGATGCCCTTTATTTATTTCAGGTTTTAAACGACTTCCTGATTTATATATGCACAGGTATGAATTAATCAGGAGTATCAGATATTACCACCTGAAACGGGCCTTGCATATGCTATAACATCTGCTCCGGTAATCTCATTTGGACATAGGATAATAAGCCTTTCGAGGACATTCCTGAATTCTCTTATGTTACCGGTCCATTCGATTTTCTGAAGTTCTTTGATCGCACCTGGATTAATGGTTTTCCGGCTCATCCCATATTCGCTGCATATCAGTGATATAAAATGATCAGCCAGGAGTGGCATATCTTCCAATCGCTCATTAAGTGCAGGAACATGTATAATTATTACACTGAGCCGGTGATAGAGATCTTCCCTGAAAGTATTATTCTCAATCTCTTTTTTGATATTCTTATTTGTCGCAGCTATTATTCTTACATTGACATGTATCTCCTTATCTGAACCAACTCTTGATATCTTGTTTTCCTGCAGCGCCCGTAACACTTTTGCCTGGGCCGACAGGCTCATGTCGCCTATCTCATCAAGGAAAAGAGTCCCCCCATTAGCCTGTTCAAATTTTCCTATATGCTGTTTGATGGCAGAGGTAAATGATCCTTTTTCGTGACCAAAAAGTTCACTTTCAATCAGTTCAGAGGGGATTGCGGCGCAGTTTACTTCAATAAACGGGCCTTTTGCCCTGTTGCTTTTTTCATGTATCTGGTGTGCAACAAGCTCCTTTCCGGTACCGTTGGCACCTGTAATAAGTACTCTTGCCTCAGTTGGAGCAACCTTGTCGATCATCTCTTTAACCTTTTTGATCGCTTCCGATTCACCGACCATATCGTATATCTTACTTACCTTATTCTTAAGAACCTGTGTCTTGGTGATAAGGGTCGACTTGTCCATGGCATTTCGTATGGTGATCAGCAGCCTGTTAAGGTCGAGTGGTTTTTCAAGGAAATCGTAAGCCCCCTTCTTTATTGATTCAACGGCAGTATCAATATTGCCATGACCTGAAATCATGATAACCGGAACAGTGGATGATATCTCAACAATTTTCTGAAGTACTTCAATGCCATCCATCTTTGCCATTTTGATATCGCAAAGAACTATATCATATGCATTGGTATTAAAAAGTTCAATTCCTGAGGGTCCGTCTTCAGCGAGGTCCACTTCGTGTTTTTCATATTCCAGCACCTCTTTCAGAGTGTTCCGGATAGCTCTTTCATCATCTATAACCAGAATTTTCGACATAATGACCTTTTTAACTCCTACTCACAAACCTGTATTAGCACTCAAATTCCATCAATCCATCATTCCTTACTATCCACTGTATCTCAGCCATTTCCACATCTCTTTCCATGATGTTTTTTTACCATACATGAGGATCCCTGTACGATATATTTTTGCTGCCATCCATACAAAACCAATAAATGTGACCAGCATTAAAGCCATTGATACCGCAATCTGCCAGTATGGGACACCGAAAGGAATCCGGGCCATCATAACGATAGGGGAGGTGAGCGGTATCATAGAGCACCAGAAGGCAAGAGGGCTTTCAGGATTTTGCATTGTCCCTATTGCCACCATCAATGCCAGAACAATAGGAATGGTTACGGGGAGCATGAACTGTTGAGTCTCGGTTTCATTATCAACAGCTGATCCGATTGCAGCAAATACTGATGCATACAAAAGATACCCCGAAATAAAGTAAAAGATAAAGGAGAATATTATCAATCCCCATGGTTGATTCATCGCATTGTCAAACATTTTTGAAAATTCGGCAAATTCAGGCGATGTTTCACCAGCCTGATTCTGATCAGCAACAACAGCCGGCTTATCTGCT
>DAOQAX010000059.1:0-10679 GCA_035354395.1 Bacteroidales bacterium
ATAGTTGCTGAAGACTCCAAAAGAGCTATTACCCCCTGAACAACCGGCTTTAATTTTAGCTTCTGCGGTGTAAAGTCAATCTGTTTTGTCTGTAACTTGGCCCAAACCAATAAATTATCAAGTAAAACAAGAGTGCGCTCAGCTGTAGAGTTTATTAATGATAAATACTCTGTTGACTTTTCGGCATTGTACGTCCTTATATTATCGCGTAATAATTCAGTAAGCCCCAGTATACTGTTAAACGGACTTCTTAAATCGTGTGCTATTATGGAGAAAAGCTTATCTTTTGTGGCGTTTAGTTCTTTAAGATCTTTTGACTGCTGATTAATATGTTCGTTTTTATTCTCAAGATCCTTATTTCTCATAACCAACTGCTCTTTTTGAGATTCCAGGTTATTTGTCAGTTGTAATTGTCTGATTCTCATTTTTTCGAGAATATCCAGGATATAATAGACAGCCCAGGTATAAATTATTCCATTGAGCATAAGGAAAGGTGCATTATTAATCAAAAAAAGATTATGCACCCTGATAAGTGATGAAACATAAAGGAACAGGTAAACAAAGACAATATGTAAAATATACTTTTTACCACAAAATAACCCGTAGATAGGAACTAACATCCCCAAAGTGATTGAATTGCGTAAAAATATACCTAAAAAATCAGCCGCATCGACCGGATTAATAAAGTGACTGATTATCATATTTACCAATAATCCAATAATCTGATACTTAAATACTGAATTTATATGAATTCGGTTAAAATAGAATAGGATAACAGATGTGACAGATATCAGGATATTTACAAAATCCAGATAATAAATTACAGTCGCTATATGGCTGAAGAGAATATCGAACAAAAAGCCACAGATAAAAATAAAGCTTAACAAATATGCAAACTGATTGTACTTGTGGAGAATATTATCTTCTTCTGCATTAAATGATAAATCTTCTGATAACATGTTATTATTTAAATTTTATATCGTTTTTCAGTACCAGATTCCCAGTTTATATCCGCATAATCTTCTTTGGAAAATTCAAAAATAAACATTAATGGTTACTTTATCTTCATCAACCAACTAAGAAAAGTATAACAATACAGTAGCTATGACGGAATTTTTTATTATTTATTATTCTTTCCGGTGTTTCAGGTCAGAGTAAACTCATTTGTAATTTGCATCCCGGACTTCAGTCCCTAGTTTGTTGTCCTGGACAAAAAAGGGTAAAGGAAGAGAGTCAGGAGAAAATTGGGATGTTTCGCACATCTTCTTTAGTAATAAATTCCAAAAGAGAGTCGCTATGCGGAACAAGGGTCAGATTATTCACTTTTGAAGTATGAAACAAGTAGTTGTTTTTTATCGATAACGGTGAGTGAAAGAGGAACTCTCCTGTTTATGATCGCCCCGTAATAATCAATGTGTTACATTGACAGATTGACAATTATTATGGAATTATAATCCTTTCTGTTTGCAGTCGGGAACCAATTGACAAAGTATTGCTTGAGTGAATGATGCAAATCATTTATACAAGGTTATCTGTATAACTTCTTATCCGGCTTTCTTCCGGTTTTAATAAGGATAAGGAAAATAAGGTGACGTCATCTGTCACCATTTAATTAGCAAACCTCCAAATAACAGGACCAGCACCAAAAGCATTATCAGTCCCATCACTTTTCCCAAAGCTGACATTATTCTTAGCATCAGAAACAATAGTATTATAAACAATATTGTTCCTGCAATTTTTCTTATACTCTTCATCAATTCTAAACTCAGATATTACATGATATCATTGCAATCCCGGCATCTCACTTCTATCGTCCTGCGTGAATCGCGTCTTCTGTCCCTTATTCCTGTTACACGATCGCCGTGTAATATAACAATAAACTGAAATACCGGGCAGCCGGCAAGATTTTTTAACATTTCTGCCATCAACCTAACCTTTCCTGCTTTTTGACTTACAAAAATATCCTTAATGTCTTAAGTTCACAATATCTTTTATTCTTTTAATATTTTACAGCCATTTGACTGTCGGGAATATTGAGAGGAAGAAAGATCATGACTTACAAGAATTTAAGCCCCTCCCACCCCGGGGGAGAGCCTGCCCCGATTTTTCGGGGGGGTGGGGAGAGGCTGACTGTAAAGACACATTTGAAGATCAAATAATCATACTTCATTGAATTTCTATAGCGTTTAAAACCAGTCACTCTTAGGTTGATGGGTATGTAGGTGGAGGATAATGCAGGGCTTCTAAGACAGCCTCATTTTATTTATAAGGCATTCAATTGCCCTGGCACATACCGGAATCTGTTCATAATTAACAATGTTCAGGTTATCATCAGGGGTATGTGTAATCTTTTGTTTGTCGAAATTCCGTATAAGCCAGTCGGAGCTGACCACAACAGACGGACATCCGTATTGGAGGAATATGCTATGATCACCCTGCACCCAGGGAAGGCCTTCAACAATAAGACTGTTCTCTTTGAGTAGTTCATCAAAGACTGATTTTAACTTTTCAGGAAGCGCCATTGCTGAAAAACATGATAACCCATCTTTGTAACCTGCACCATCGATATTTATATTAAGAAGGATATCGCTGAAATCACCTGCTTTTTGTTCAATATACTTCATCTGGCCAGGGACAGCATAATAGTCCTCCCCATTGAAAGCCACAATTTCAAGAGCATAACTCCCGCTGTAATCCTTCAGAAGTCCGGCAAGAAGAAGTAAAACAGTAACACCGGTAGCATTGTCTATTGCACCTGGAGTACCGGCTTTTGCATCGATGTGGGCAGTAATAACTATCTTTTGGGCAGAATCTGCTCCTTTCCTTGCGACAATATTATATGCTGTTTCAGGAATACGTTTTGCCTTTGATTCAAGCGTTATCTGTTTTCCACAACATTCAATAAGTTTCCTCCCTTCAGTATCTTTCATAAATACAGATGGGATATTAAAGTCTCCGTCTTCGAACAAGGGAAACGGGTAGACACCTCCCGCACATGACGGATTCCGTTCTGTTGCACAGATAATGGCTTTTGGGTCTCCTTTTTCAAGCAATTCAATAATTCTTTTATGATTTTGAGGATTATAAAAGACAAAGTTTTTAGGCATAATCTGTTCCACGGCAATAAGACCATGTAAAAGAATGAATCTGTCTTTCATATCACTCTTTTCAAGTTCCTCTATAGTGGAGGCTGCAACCATCTCTCCCTGACCTGAATATCCCACTGAATACGGGGACGAAAATACTTCATACGATCTCCCTTCACATTCAAGACTTGCTCCTTCTGTCTCCCAATCCATTACTGAAAGTAATGTTGCCTCTGTGTCCCAGCCATAATGACTGAAAACATCTTTTACATATGAGGTGGCCATACGGTTCCCCTTGCTGCCAACCCTACGCTCGTGAATATCAGAGCATAAGACCTTTAAATGATTCTGCGTTTTTGTCAATAAATCTTCCATAGTTCTCTGTTTAAATGACTTATCTCGTTTTTTGATAACAGTTGCATGATTTATCAGGATCCTCACTGCAAAAGTACTCTGACTGTAAAACTCAGGATTGTAAAAAAGAGACAAAAACACTAACAGCTATATAAACAAGTATACCTGTTGACAAACTCTTTTGAAGTATCCCCTGTGAATCTACCGGTTTCTCCTATAAAAGGTCTAATTGATCTTATTAACCTTGAACTTTACGAACTTTGAACCTTGAAACCCTGAACTTGAAACCTTGAACCTTAAACTTTGAACCTTGAACCTTGAACTTTGAACCTCAATCTCCGGCCACCAAAACATTAAAGTACAGATATAATTGAAGATAAAAATCTGATCGTTTGATTTTTCTTTATAAGTTTAATCTTTTAATATCTTATCCAATGAATGAAGACAAGGTTAATGAGCTGACAGATATTTTTAATAGCCGGTATGAAAAATTATATGCTTATACATTCCGAATGGTTGGAAATCACGAAGACACAAAGGATATCCTTCAAAATTCATATATAAAAGCTTTTTCCGGTTTAGATAAATTCAAAGGAGAATCTTCACTTACCACGTGGTTTTACAGAATTGTTATCAATGAGTGTTACAAACATTTTGAAATGTTAAAAAAACTGCCTGTTAAATTAATTACGGAAAAATTAGAGATCTCCGAACAACAGTTTTTTGAAAGTATTGATTATGAGCAAAAAATTGATGACGAGCTGATAATAGAAGAATTAAGGGAGCGCTGTCTGTTTGCGTTTTTAAAATGTGTTCCAAAAAATCAAAGGGTTTGTTTCTTATTAAAAACCTGCCTTGAATTAAGCATTGAAGAAATATCAGAAGTTATGGGCATGTCCATAAGCAACGTCAAAGTAACTTTATTCAGGGGCAGAAAACGACTGCAGGAATTGTTTCTTCACCGCTGTAATCTAATTGATCCGAAGAATCCATGTAAGTGTTATCTGTGGTTTAAATACATGAAAGACCATAACTATGTGATACCTAAGGGTTATAATCAGATTAAGAATGACAGTTTGCGGAAACAGCATTTTATTAATATGAATAACCTTCAGAAGATTGACTATTTATATACTGTGGAGGCCTCAATCACGAAATATGAATTTATTAATCAACTTCATGATTTAGTCAGCACCTTATAGCTAAAATTCTTTTCTTCTATGAATTTTACTTTAATATACTCGAAAAATCCGCCTGTTTTTACCCTGTACCCTGAAGGGAACAGGTAGATTTTTCTCCTGACTCCCTTTAGGGAAGGGGTAAAGCAGGAGAAAAATCATGTATAAGGTTGATCTGTCAAAGTAGAAATAATACAGAATAGTGATATTCGGGTTGAAGTTTTTAAAAAAACCTTTTTTATGTGTAACCTTTTTTTGTCATTTATGATCAAAGGGCATTAACTTTTAAAACTGGAAAAAATGGAGAAAAAAATTGTTGCCCCCTGCGGTATAGATTGCTTCAACTGTGAAGTCTTCAAAGATAATGTTACAGAAGAGATGCAGCACCGGATTTCAGAATCGACAAAAATTCCGGCCGAAAAAATAACCTGCAATGGTTGTTCTGACGGGAATATTTGTTTATTTCTTAAGTTCCAGGGGAAAAGTTGTGCAACACTCAATTGTGTCAAAGAAAAGAACGTGAATTTCTGCTATGAGTGTGACGATTTCCCTTGCAATTATCTGATGCCTCTTGCCAAAGGAGCAGAAAAATATCCCCACAATCTTAAATTATTCAACCTGTGCACCATAAAAAAACTGGGCATTGAAGCATGGGCAGATCAGGTAAAAGGTATAAGACATACCTATTTTAATAAGGCTCTGGAGATTGGCAAGGGAGGAAGTAAATCTTAATCAGAGAAAAGGCTGTCTCAAAAGGTGTTAATCCTTGCCTACCCCTGAATCCCCTAAAGGGGACTTGTTGAATACCAATCTCTTACAAAGCCCCCTTTAGGGGGTTGGGGGTAATGCATGGCTTTTGAGACAACCTCTTATCTGAAATTTTTAAGGGTTTCTGTTTATTGAAATAATTTTTTATTAGGTTCTGCACCCATCTCAAATTCGAGGGTTCCGCCATCCATAATCTCCTGATGGGTTATATAAGATCTGTTGATGGTCTGTCCGTTCAGTTTTACCTCCTGGATATATTTATTCTCTTTTGAAGCGAGCGGAGCTTTTATTGTAAAGAATTTTCCGGCAGCAACTTCAACATTTGCTTCCTGAACAATTGGTGAACCAAACTGGTATTTCAGCTCTGAAGGATTTACAGGGTAGATACCCATAGCACTTAAGACATACCATGCTGACATCTGGCCGCAATCCTCGTTTCCACAGAGTCCGTCAGGAGTAGTCTTATACATGGTTGTCTGAATATAACGGTTCAGCTCCTGTGTGCGCCATGGTCGTCCGCAATAATTAAACAGGAATGTAGTATGATGCCCTGGTTCATTTCCATGGGCATAAGCACCTATAAGTCCTGATATATCAGGAGAAGCATTCTCTCCTTTCACTCCTTCCTCAACATTGAAGAGCTGTTCCAGTTTGTCAGCAAACTTTTCTTTACCACCCAGAAGAGAAATCAGTCCTTCGACATTTTGAGGCACGATCCACAGATACTGCCAGGCGTTTCCTTCGGTGTAATCACTTCCTTCATGTTTGGAGAAAACAGGATCAAATGGGGTTGTCCACTGGCCATTGCTCAGCTTCCCACGCATGAAACCTGTTTCTTTGTCAAAATACTGTTTATAGCTTTCAGCACGTTTGCCGAAATATGCTGCGTCGTCAGTTTTTCCGAGTTTTTTGGCAACTTCAGCCACAGCCCAGTCGTCAATGGCCACTTCAAGTGATTTTGCAACCGATTGAGATACTTTATCAGCAGGCATATAGCCAAGTTTGTCGTACAGGCCCATTCCATCGCGATCGTACAAACAGGTAGCTTTCATTGCTTCGAATGCCAGCTCCCTGTCAAAGTCGCCTATCCCTTTTAAAATCGCTTCTGCAATTACAGAAATAGAATGATTGCCAACCATACAGAATGTTTCGTTCCCTTCAAGTTCCCATACCGGCAAATAACCGGTCTGTTTGTAACAATCGAGCATCATTTTCACCATATCATTAACACGCGACTGCTGGGTAAGTGTATACAATGGATGCAGTGCACGATATGTATCCCACAGGGAGAAAACAGTATATCTTTTATATCCTTCTGCTTTCCTGACATCACCTTTATGACCTTTAAAATCACCGTTAACATCTGAAAATAAAGCAGGTGCGACCATAGTGTGATACAAAGAAGTGTAGAAAATCTTCTTCTGGTCAGGATCGTTTGATTGAATAGTGATCTTCGATAGTTCTTTTTCCCATGCATCTGAAGCAGCCTTCCTGGTAGCTTCAAAATCCCATCCCGGCAATGAAGAATCCAGATTAGCCAGGGCATTTTCAATGCTTACTGAAGAGATTCCCACTTTAGCCATTATATCTTTCTTTGAAAATGAAAGACATCCTACAGTCCTGCCATCACCTCCCACATTCGTAATGACCGATTTTGTTACAGGGCTTGAAAAACGTACAGCAAAAAAGACATGCTGGTCAGCAGCCCATCCCTTTGATAAACGTGAACCGGTCACCAATAAACTGTCAACAATATTCAGTGATGTCTGGTAAGGTTTGTCCCAGTTAATGGCAAAACCGAGGTTTATCAAAAGATTTTTCTCTCCGTTTGCAGGAAAAGAATACCTGTGCAGGCCGGCTCGCTCTGTTACGGTAAACTCAGCCTTTACCCCGTTATTCTTCAGAGTAACAGCATAATAACCAGGCGTAGCACTTTCCTGATCATGAGCATATTTCCCGGCATAGCGGGTGACAAAATCCCTGTTAGTTTCGCCTTCCCGGAATTCGACTTCAGATGTTACAGGGAGGAATGAGATATCAGCCAGATCGCCTATACCAGTCCCGCTAAGGTGAAGGTGGCTGAATCCGGCAAGGACACTGTCTGAATAATGATACCCCGAACACCAGTCCCAGCCTTCAGTACCGTTATCAGGACTTAGCTGAATCTGTCCAAAAGGAAACGCTGCTCCCGGATATGTATGTCCATGATAAGCTGTTCCAATAAAAGGATCAACAAAACCTGTCAACCTTTCATCCTGAACTTTTTTGCCGGAAAACCCTGTACATGCAGTTATTAGCAATATGCATCCGGATAGAAAAGAAATGTATTTAATCATCATTATGAGTTTTTAGTGAATAGGTCATAAAAGTAAGAAAATACTTTTAAACAAATTTCACTACTGACCGGCATCAGGTTAAAATCATCAGGAAAATAATCATACCGGAACTCTTCAGAAGACAAATTTCTTTAAAGTAATTGTCACATCACTTTACGACCATAGTTATTTTTGGGGGTTGGGAGCAACATACAGAACATCCTCTTTCATCTGTACTTTACTTTTATGATGGTTCGAGATGACAATCCCCAATAAGATTAAAAGAATGATGATGATTAATAACCTAAAAGGGCCGCTTTTTACAAGTTCCAGTATAAAAGAATGCTTTTTCATTCAAAAAAAGATTATAGTGACTGCCTAATTTTCATCCAGTTAACCAAAGTTACAAAATTTAATAGACAATCACTATAAACTTTTTGTACCCTGATTTTACGGCAAAAACGTTTTAAAATATCAGGAATCAGGTACCAATGTCGTTTAGTTAAGCGTTTTTGACCCCGGGCATCATAACCTCTCCCCAAAGAGGCTGTCTCAAAAGGTTTTAATACTTGTTTGCCCCTAAGTCCCCTAAAGTAAACTTACTGAACACCAATCTCTTACAAAACCTCATTCAGGGGGTTTGGGGGTAAAGCAGGGCTTTTGAGACAGCCTCAATCAATTTATGGCTCAGAGATTAATGGACATATTGCATCAGCCCATATCTGATAACCTTTTTCTGTGGGATGACAAAAATCACCTGCAATTTCTTTTGACAATGTCCCATCAGGAGACAACATTTTTGGTCCGATATTTACCAATTCTATTTTTTGTTCTCCTGCAAAAACTTCAAGTTGCCGGTTTACCTCATTAATTAATATCCTTCTCGGATGATCAGAACTTTGCTCACGTGGGAAGATAGCCATCAGTATTATCCTGGCTCCAGGGACCTTGGAGCGGACCCTTCCACATACAGCCTTAATACCTTCAACTATTTCAGGAGCAGTATTCATACGGGCATTAACTGTTTCGCTGGTATTGTTTGTTCCGATATTTATTACGACCACCCGGGGATTAAGTCCGTCCAGTTCCCCATGGTCCAGACGCCAGAGTACATTTTGCGTACGATCCCATCCAAACCCCATGTTCAGAACACGATAATTACCAAACAGCGATTTCCATGTTTCAGGGCCGTTAGCATTTCTGGGTTTCCCATCAGCGTTCTTCAATGCAGGCAAACCTCCCCAGAAATGAGTAATTGAGTTTCCAATTAGAACAATTTCGGGGTTTATCGAGTCTTTAATACGCAAAACTTCCGCATGACGTGCCCACCAGTCGTAGCTGTCCTCTTCCAGTTTTGTAACAGGGACAACAGCTGTATTCCCGGGGATATCAGTGTCTAATGATTTATCGCCCATCAATTCTGACAGCAACGGTTCCATAGCCTGGGCCCAGGCCTTAGCACCTGCAGGTGTAGGGTGCAGCCAGTCACCCATCATTTCATGATTAATTGATCCATCAATGTTCAGGAATACATGGTTCACATCACAATAAAATATATGTTTCCCATCAGCGAGCCGTGAAACAATATCCGAAGCACGATTCAGTATTGCCCTGTGTGAAGTTGGGTTAGGACCATCATAACTTCCCGGAAAACATCGAAGCACAATGATTTTGGCATCAGGACACTTCTCCCGCAACAGGTTGACAATTGCTTCAATACCTCCTGCCAGCTGGCCGGCCGTATGACGTGTCGGATAATTTTTTTCATCAACATTATTAGTCCCTATCTCGAGTATTATCACTTTTGGTGATTGTCCTTCCAGTTCACCGTTCTGTATGTTCCACAGGATATTTTCAGTACGATAACCTGAGTAGCCAAGGTTTATGGCTTTACGTGGTGCAAAAAACTGGTTCCACACCAGCTGATATTCGGGTTTGTCAAAATTGTTCGTAATAGAATTCCCTACCATTATCAGATCAAATTTCTCTTTTGCCACCAGAGCAATCTTTTCCGCATGACGATCGGGACTATATCCCGCAACCGGAATGGCTGCCGGATTTTGATCTGCAGTTTCAACCTCAGTTTTCTCTTTAAGAAATGTTTTAAGAAGGTCTGACAGTTCAGGGCTCCCGCCCAAAGGATCTCCCGACGCACATGTAATATCTGCATTCTCTTTTAATAAATGAAAGAAAGCATTCCCGTCATATCCAGTCCATATTTTTGAATATTCTTCGCCACAGCGTACAGCCTCTTTATCATCTGTTGCGGAAAATACACAGAAAAGTCTTGCATGCGGTTGAATCGGAGGCATCACAGCGGGAATGACTGTACCAGGCATTGTCTCATCAAGGTTAGCAGGACTGATAAGAATCAAATCGTCGGGTTGATCTTTTCCATCAAGATTCTTTACCATCCGGGCTGCAATATAACCACCTGAAGAAATACCCATAACTATGGTACGATCACCACGTATGCCAGGATTTCTTTTATTTTTCTTAATAAGATTAAAAGCTTTCCTGGCATTATTCAGATTCATATTGCTGATGTAATGTCCTTCAGTGACCCGTGAACAGAAGATGGCAACATCATAGCTTTGGGAATTAAGAAACTGAGCTGTTTTTTCATTCCGGCTATTTTCTGAAGCCATTTCATATCCGGTATCCGGCAACAATAAAATCATACCTTTCGGTGTTTTCGAATCTGTTCTGATAATATTCAGAACTGTTTTAAAGGTATTTGAATCAGCATTAAGAGGGTTGCCTTTTGTTATGATTTCCCCATCGAGAGTGAAAATCTGATTTTTTGTTGTTGGTGAACATGCATACGAAAGCAACAGTATTATGCTGACTAACAAACTAAATATATATACTCGCATATTTAAGATATTAATAATTGATAAAATTAAACTTTTATTTACTATGTTCTGAAAACTTTAAACAAAACCTTAAATATTCATTGTAAAGAAACATTACCTTTG
>DAOQAX010000060.1:0-10670 GCA_035354395.1 Bacteroidales bacterium
GGATCAGGATAGCCTTCCCGGGTACTATCTTTATTTGTTTGATTATCAAGAATACTTTTAATATTCCTGTATATTTTCCCCTCGAGGTTTTCCTGTGTACATTTTGATTGGAAAGTCTCTCTGCTTACAGGACCGAAAGTTGCTTCACTTCCGTCACTTAAAATTGTTTTGAGTTCAATCAGATGATCCCGTGTCGATCCGTAGATAACCGAGTGAGATCCGCAGGCGTTGTTGCCAACCATTCCTCCCAGATTACACCTGTTTGAAGTTGAAGTTTCCGGTCCGAAAAACAGTCCTTGTTCTTTGAGTTTTATATTTAGTTCATCGAGGACAACGCCCGGCTCAACCCTTACCCACATCTCTTCTTTGTTTATCTCAAGTATTCTGTTCATGTGTCTTGAGACATCTGCAATAATTCCTGAACTAACCACCTGACCTGCAAGTGATGTACCTCCGGCTCTCATTGTTACACTCGATTTTTCTTCCTTTGCGAAGTGCAGAATCTTGATAATGTCCGATGCACCCTTCGGCCAGATAACTGCTACAGGTTCCTCTTTATAAACAGAGGCATCAGTGGAATATATTGTGGTGGTAATTTTATCGTATTTAACTTCGCCTTCCAGGCTATTGGAAAACTTTTCTAATCTGGATATAAAACTGTTCATTATAGAAGTTCATTTTAAGCCGCAAATTTAAAAAAATGCTTTAATCATTTTTTGAAAGTTAACTTTTTAGTTGAGACCTTAACTATGGCACAATAATTAATGATATTAATCATACTCACTAATTGTTTAATAGAACTTTTTTTTCATAACTTTACGACAAAATTTGAAATACATTAAAATATTGATACACAATGGAATTATTAGATCAAATTAAAGAAAATGCCAGGAAACAGAACATGAGAATTGTTCTTCCTGAGGGATATGAAGAAAGAAATATTAAAGCTGCTGATATCGCTTTGCAGGAAGGGTTAGCTCAGATTATTTTGATAGGTGATCCTCAGCAGATAAAATCAAATGCTGAAAAATTCGGATTAAAAAATATTTCGAAAGCAACAATAGTAGATCCTAAATCCCATGCAAAGAAAGATCATTACATCAATATGATGGTTGAGATCAGAAAAAACAAAGGGATGACTGTTGAAGCTGCTTCCAAGCTTATTGAAGATCCTCTTTACCTGGGCGTAATGATGATCAAAAACGGTGACGCTGATGGAGAAGTCTCAGGTGCCGATCATGCAACAGGTGACGTTTTGAGACCTGCTTTTCAGTATATCAAAACTGCCCCCGGTATCTCTGTTGTATCAGGTGCATTTATCATGATAGTGCCCGATAAGAGCTATGGTGAAAACGGAATATTTGTTTTCGCCGACGGAGGAGTGAACCCGAATCCTACTGATAAAGAACTTGCTGAGATAGCTGTTACCACAGCCCGCACGGCAAAGGATATAGCAGGGATTGAACCACGGATTGCCATGTTGAGTTTCTCTACAAAAGGGAGTGCAAAACATGAATTGGTCGATAAGGTTGTAAGTGCTACAAAGATAGCCCAGACAATGGCTCCTGAATTGATGATTGAAGGAGAATTACAGGCCGATGCTGCCATTGTTGAATCGGTAGGACAGAAAAAAGCTCCGGGAAGCAAAATAGCAGGAAAAGCAAATGTTCTGATATTCCCGAACCTTGAATGCGGAAATATCTCTTATAAGCTTGTACAGCGTCTTGCTCATGCTGAAGCTTACGGACCGATACTCCAGGGCATAGCTGCTCCTGTAAATGATCTGTCAAGAGGATGTTCTGTGAATGATATAGTAAGTATGATTGCAATTACCTGCAACCAGGCGGCCGGGAAAAAATAAAAACTAGTTTCAGTTAATATATAATTCTATAAAATGATAATTCTTGTTTTAAATTGCGGAAGTTCTTCCATTAAATATCAGTTATTCAATATGACAAATGGGACAGTACTTGCAAAAGGTGCTGTTGAGCGTGTTGGGTTGGAAGACAGTTTTATGACACATAAACCGGCTGGTAAAAAGCCTTTCAGTATCGTTACAGATATTCCTGATCATTCAGATGGAATCTCTATGGTGATAAATGCTCTTTGCGATCCGGATCATGGTGTTATAAAAGATGTTCATGAGATAAAGGCTGTGGGCCACAGAGTGTTGATCGGAGGCGAAAACTATAAAGAGAGTGTCCTAGTTGATGATAATGTAAAGAGGGATATTGAGATTTGCTTTGAGTTGGGTCCTCTTCATAACCCTGCAAACCTGAAAGGTATTGTTTCTATTGAAAAACTTATCCCCGGCGTACCTCAGGTAGCTGTTTTTGATACATCGTTTCATCAGACAATGCCTGACTATGCTTATATGTATGCTCTCCCTTATGAATATTACGAAAAATACAAAGTCAGAAAATATGGTTTCCACGGTACCAGTCATAAGTTTGTGTCTGCAAAGGCAGCAAAACTCGTAGGAAAAGATCTGAAGGATCTGAAGATAATATCCTGCCATCTTGGCAACGGAGCCTCTGTAACTGCAATTCAAGACGGTAAATCAGTTGATACTTCGATGGGCTTCACCCCGGTTGACGGATTAATGATGGGAACAAGGACAGGAGCAGTCGATCCAAGCGCAATTTTATATATTGTAAATAAGGAACATCTTAGTGCAGACGAAGTTGGCACCCTTATTAACAAAAGAAGCGGAGTCCTTGGGATTTCTGAGATCTCTCCTGACATGCGTGACCTTGAAACTGCTGCAGCACAAGGAAACAAAAAAGCGATTCTGGCTCTTAAGATGTATGCATACAGGGTTAAAAGATATATAGGCTCGTATATTGCTGCATTGAATGGCCTTGATATTCTTCTCTTTACAGGAGGAATAGGCGAAAATGACTTTAACATGAGAAAGATGATCTGCTCAGATATGGAAAGCCTGGGAATTATTTTTGATGATGAGATAAATCATGGTTCAAGAGGGCAGGATCTTATAATTTCAAAGCCGGAATCAAAGGTTACTGTTATGACACTTACAACCGATGAGGAATTTGTTATTGCATCTGATACACTTAATATAGTTGAGCATAATACAGTTTTGAAATAATACTTAAATCGTAATTTGATGGTGTTAAAGAACCTTAATGACCTTAAGCGTCTTGTGAACGGAAGTTCCAGGAGAAGGCTTGTTCTTGCTGCCGCACAGGATCAACATTCATTGGGCGCCATTATAAGAGCATGGAAAGCAGATATTATCGAACCAATTTTTGTTGGTGATAAAGCTGGAATCATTGATGTCTGTACATCAAACAATTACGATATTACAGGGCTCAGGATTATTGATGAGCCCAACACTGAGATGGCAATTGAGACTGCCGTCAGAATGGTCAGCAGCAAGCAGGCCGATATTCTGATGAAAGGAAAAGTGGGAACAGCCCCGCTGCTTAAAGCCGCCCTTAATAAAGACTGGGGGTTGAGAACCGGAAATCTGCTTTCTCATATTGCCCTGTTTGAGGTTTCCACCTATCATAAGGTTATTGCCGTCACCGATGTTGCAATGAATATTGCTCCAACGCTGAAAGAAAAAATAGCCATTCTCAATAACTCTGTCTCCTGTCTTAACCATCTGGGCTATGTAATGCCTAAAGTTGCGGTCCTTGGAGCAGTAGAGATGGTCAATGAGAATATGAGCGCTACACTCGACGCTGCGCTTCTCTCAAAAATGAATCAGCGCGACCAGATAAAAAACTGCATTGTCGATGGACCTCTTGCATTCGATAATGCTGTCAGCCTGGAAAGTGCAAAGTTTAAAGGAATAAAAAGTGAGGTGGCAGGAGATACTGATCTCCTGCTTATGCCTGACATTGAAGTCGGTAACGTGCTGTATAAATCTTTGGTTTTCTTTGCCAAAGCCAAAGTGGCTTCAATAATTCTGGGGGCTGTGGTCCCGATTGTCCTTACATCAAGATCCGATTCTGAACAGGCAAAATTCGACAGCATATTGTTGGCGGCAGCAGCCTGCAAATAATGAGGATATGATCGAACACCTTGACCAGATAGAGGAAAAGGTACTGACTCTTGGCAGAAAGTTCAGGATTGCTGTGGCCTGCGCCCAGGATTCCAATACAATAGGAGCAGTCCATAAAGCCGTTGATAAAGGATTTGCTGAAGCAATTTTGATCGGGAAATCTTCCGAAATTACAAGTGTTTGTAAATCAGATTCATTTAACAAAACACAATACACCATTGTTGAAGCTGACAATGAAACAAAAGCATCTCAGGAGGCCGTACGACTTGTAAAATCAGGTGATGCCGACATAGTTATGAAAGGTCTTGTCGGAACGGATAAGTTGCTGAAAGCAGTTATGGACAAGGAGTACGGAATAATGATTCCGGGAGCAGTCCTTAGCTATGTTGCAGCCCTGGAGATACCGGCATATCATAAACTTCTTTTTATCACCGATACTGCCGTTATACCCTTTCCTGATCTTGATCAGAAGATTGCTATGGCAAAATATGCAATAGAGATGGCGGTCAGGTTTGGAATTATGAGGCCAAAAGTTGCATTAATATCAGCTTCCGAAAAGATGAGCCGTCATTTTGAAAACTCAAATGACTATGCAATAATGTGTAAAATGGCTGATCGGGGACAGATAAAAGATTGCATAATGGATGGCCCGCTGGATCTGTTCCTTGCATGCGATAAAGCGAGTCTTTCTGTAAAAAATGTGAGTACTCCTGTTGATGGAGATGCTGATATCCTGCTTTTTCCATCCCTTGAGTCAAGCAACCCTTTTTATAAGGGAATGATGTTGTTTGCACATGGAGAGCTGGCCGGACTTCTCAGGGGAACCGGAAAACCGGTTATTGTAATGTCGCGAAACGAAAGTGAGAAATCAAAATATTATTCAATTGCTTTGTCATGCCTGATGGCATAAATATTCAGTAATATATTAATTATTAACAATATCCTTTTTTATGGCAAAACGACTGATACTGGCAATCAATCCTGGTTCGACTTCCACAAAATTTGCAGTTTTTGAGGAGGAAAATGTGATCTTTGAAAAGAATATAAAACACAATCCTGAAGAGATTTCTTCTTTTGAGAAAATTTCCGACCAATTCCATTTCAGAAAAGATCATATTATGAATGAGCTTGTTGAAAGAAAAATAGATATAGACCATATTGCTGCTGTTGTCGGAAGAGGAGGATTGATTAAACCAATAGAATCAGGTGTCTACTTAATAAATGACAGGATGAAAGAGGATCTTGAAAAAGGGATACTTGGTCAGCATGCCTGTAATCTTGGGGGACTAATTGCTGATGATATAGCATCATCGTTACCAAATGCTATTGCATATGTTGTTGATCCTGTAGTTGTTGATGAACTCAGACCTGTCGCCAGGATTTCTGGTCATCCGGAAATTGAACGGAAGTCCATATTCCATGCCCTTAACCAAAAAGCTGTCGGAAGGAAATATGCCTTTTCAATAGGGAAAAAATATGAAGATATGAACATGATAGTTGTTCATATGGGAGGCGGGGTAAGCATCGGCGCCCACGAAAAAGGTAAGGTGATAGATGTGAATAATGCACTTTATGGAGATGGACCGTTTTCTCCTGAACGTTCAGGAGGATTACCTTCTGGTCAGCTTGTAGATCTCTGCTTCAGCGGAAGGTTTACAAAAAGTGAACTTAAAACGATGATAACCGGAAAAGGTGGTATGGTTGCCTATCTTGGTACAAATGATTTTCAGAAAGTATGCAACGATGCTGACAATGGAGATGAAAAGTCTGCTCTTATAAGAGATGCTGCCGCATATCAGGTAAGTAAGGAAATAGGAGCAGCAGCGGCAGTTTTACATGGAAACGTGGATGTAATAATTCTTACAGGAGGTATGGCATATTCTGAATCACATGTAAAGAAGATCGAATCGATGGTTAAATTCATCTCCAAAGTAATCGTTCATCCGGGGGAAGGAGAGATCAACGCGTTGGCTTTCAATGGTCTGTTGGCCCTCGACGGCAAAATAGAAATTAAGAATTATGCCTGAAATATTAATTTAAACTAAGGATTATTTATTGCTACAGGCAAGACCTTCCCGTTATAGAACCTGCTGCCTTTCATAGCAAAATCAGAGATATATTCTGCCATCTCTTTTGGACTAACCTGGGCTTTCTGACCGGGAAATGCCTCTTCAAACATATCTGTCTGTACTGACCCTAAAGCCAGGCAGTTCACGCTGATGCCGGCATCAGTAAATTCTGCTGCAAGACACTCCGAAAGACACGCTAATGCCGCTTTTGAGGCACTGTAATATGAAAGCCCCTTATACTTTGAACTGCCCTGAAAGCCTCCCATACTTGAAATATTTACAATATGAGATCCCTTGTTCATCAGAGGCTTAATAGACCTGATGACAGCAGCAGGTCCAAGAAAGTTGGTTTCCATTATTAGCCTGGCTTCTTTATTGGTAATTTCTGTAAAATCTCTGGCAATCAACAAACCTGCCATGTTAATAAGAACATCAACTCCTTTAAAATAACTGTTTACTGCTTTGATGAACAGATCAGACTGCGTATCGAACGATGAAATATCCAGCCGCAGCGGGTGAACATTTGTAAAAGGGGAAGAAATCTCCTTCAGTGCTTTTTCATCTCTCCCTGTTACAAGAATCTTGTTATTAATATCTTCAGCCATGTGAAGTGTAACTTCCTTCCCGATGCCTCTGGTTCCGCCGTTAATAATAATATTCATCTTTAAACTTTTAATAGGAATTATTTTGCCTGATAATAACCATAAAGTTACTTTTTTATTTGTTACCACTTACAGCTGAGTATCCAAAGGTTTTTGCAGAGAACATAAAGAAAAGACATTCTTTATATTAGCCTTGATTCATTTGTATTTTATTACTTCACTGTAAAGCGAATACATAAATATAATATCAGATATTTACCTTTTGCCGTATATTTGTGATAAGTTTGTTATTGAAATGGGAATAATTAATAAATTTTACATCTGAGATGGCTGAGTATAAAGTATCAATAATAGGATGTGGTAATATTGGATTATCATTATTAAAAGGATTGGTAAGAAGCGGCTCTATTCCTGCAAAGAATATAACCGCAACAAGAAGAAATGTTCAGGAGCTGAATGTTTTAAAAGAATATGGTGTGAGGTTTACTTCAGATAATATGAAGGCTGTGGATGAGTCTGACCTGATTATAGTTGCAGTTAAACCATACAATTTTGAAAATGTCCTGAAATCAATAAAAGGTCATCTTGATCCGAAAAGACACATCCTGATTTCAGTAACGACTGGTGTTTCTCTTAGTCAGATTCAGGATGTAATACAGATGTAAATGCCTGTTTTCAGGGCTATGCCAAATATTTCAGCCGGTGTAGGCAAATCAGTTACCTGTATTTGCTACGGCGGAGCTGAGGAAAAAGATGTAGAATCGGTCAAGTTTCTGTTCGATAACATGGGAACAACCATGTGTATTGATGAAGAACTAATGGAATCGGCAACCATTCTGGGATCATGTGGAATCGCCTATGTACTTAGGTTCATCAGGGCGATGATTCAGGGTGGTATTCAGATAGGATTTGATGCAAAAACAGCAAGCGCAATTGTTAATCAGACTGTGAAAGGGGCAGCCGAGTTATTGATTGATAGTCATGAACATCCTGAATATGAAATCGATAAAGTCACTACTCCTAAAGGATGTACAATAGTGGGGTTGAATGAAATGGAACATAATGGGTTCAGCTCTTCCCTCATAAAAGGTATAGTTGCTTCGTATGAAAAAATTGGGAAGTAGACGCTCTGCAATAATTTCAAAGTCTATACCGGTACATTGGAACTTTTGGCAAATTAAGTCAGAGAGCAAAAGATATGGAACCGGTATATTATAAGCGGGATTTTTTCGTTTATTTGCAATAGCGTTTTCATTTAAAGTCTCAAATTTGTGAATATGATTCCTGGTAATGTTAATGATTCTTGCAGATGCCATTCAAAAAAATATTTTTTTGCGCTACTGTTATTATGTGCAACTGTTTCAACAGTTTATGGTCAGGAGTTTCTTGATCAGGATGTTGTTGAAGAGAAAAAAACTCCTTTGAGTGAAAGGTTATTTTTTGGCGGCAACTTTGGCCTCCAGTTCGGGACAATAACTGATATCCTTGTTTCACCGACAGTAGGATACTGGGTGTTACCTCGCCTGGCTGTTGCAGCAGGACCTGTTTACAGATATTATAAAGATTCAGACAGGGATTACTGGGATCCTACCATTGACGTGGAGACAAATATCTTTGGAGGAAAAGGCTACGTACAATTTGTGGTCATTAAAGATTTAAATAACATTATTCCAAGCAACTCACACACTGGTGTGTTTCTTCATGCTGAGGATGAGCTTCTTAGCCTGGAGTCATCCTTTTTTAAATATTCAGGTTCAGGAAGGTTTTTCTCAAACGCCCTTCTTGCAGGAGGTGGTATAAGCCAGCCTCTGGGACAGCGGGCCTCTCTGAATCTGATGATCCTGTGGGCTTTTTACGATCCCGATTATGGGATTTACAGTAATCCAGAGTTCAGGGTTAGTTTTAATTTCTGACTCTTTTTATAGAGTGTTATCCTGATTTATTGAAGATTATCCTAAAATTTCTGTAATTTGATTTGCCTGCCGGTATTTTAAATTATCTTTGAGCCGTTTTTGTATTTTGAAATATAATGGCTCAGCCTTACCAGTATTAATTTAAATTAATTTTATCCTGATGAAAATTGAAAAGAACAAGATGGTTTCTCTTATATACGAATTGAGGGAAAAAGACTCAAAAGGCAGAATAATTGAGGCACTTGATGAAAACAGACCTTTGAATTTTGTGTTTGGTGCCGGCAGACTGCTTCCTGAATTCGAATCAAATATCAACGCATTGAATAATGGTGACTCTTTCAGTTTCGCTATGGATTCCAAATCGGCATACGGAGAAAAAAGAGAAGATATGATTATAAATATCCCGAAAGATGTCTTTTTGGAAGATGGGATATTCAACGAAGAAGTTTACAGTGTTGGTAAAGAGGTCCAGATGGTTGATCCTTCCGGAAATCCTTTGAATGGGATCATTAATGAAATTTCAGATTCATTCGTTTTAATGGATTTCAATCATCCTATGGCAGGGGTTGATCTTTTCTTCTCGGGGAAAGTTGTTGATGTTCGCGATGCTACGGAAGAAGAACTTGCTGCCCTGAACCATTCATGTTCATGCTCATCATGCGGCGGCAGTTGCGAAAGCGAATGCTCAGGCTCCTGCAGTTAATATTCTGTCAAGAAGGAACGGATTTGAACTAAAGGAGTATATGAAAAATATATGGAAGATATTTCCTTATTTTCTTTGGGGTATTATCATTATAACTTTGATACTCCTCGTTATCAAGGTTAATAATATCTTTGAAATATCTTCGGCTGTACTTCTGTTTTTCCGTCTGTTATGCATAATCCTGCTTGTCATTTTTGCTTTCAGGAAACGATCTCTGACAACCTGGATACTTGTATCTATGGTTGCGGGAGCTGAGTTTGGATATGATATTCCTGAGGTGGCAAAGAAAATTCAGGTATTAAGTGATATTTTCCTGCGTCTTATCAAGACTATTATTGCTCCTCTGCTCTTCTCAACTCTTGTTGTCGGAATAGCAGGTCATGCAGATATTAAGCAGGTTGGCAGAATGGGATGGAAGTCACTCCTGTATTTCGAGATTATTTCAACAATTGCATTGTTTATAGGGCTTATGGCAATCAACATCAGCAAGGCAGGTGTTGGTGTTGTATTGCCGCAAAACCCTGATGTGCCAGCAATTGCGACAGTTAAAACCCAGTCTGCGGGCAATTTTTTTCTTAATATCTTCCCCGAAAACATAGCAAAATCAGTTGTCGAGGGACAGATCCTGCAAATTGTTGTGTTCAGTATAATCTTCGGCATTGCAGTTGCCATGGTGAAAGAAAAATACCGGACACCTATGATACGGATCTGTGAAAGCCTTGCCGAGACAATGTTTAAGTTTACTAATATTGTAATGTATCTTGCCCCGGTTGCTGTATTTGCAGCTATTGCCTATACGGTAGGCCATATGGGACTGGATATTTTATTCAATCTTTTCAAGTTGCTTGGAACACTGTATGTTGCATTAATTGTATTTATTCTTTTTGTACTTTTCCCTGTCGCCCTGATCTTCAAAATTCCAGTTAAACAATTTGCAAATGCAGTATCAAAACCTGCAACCATAGCTTTTGCAACCTCAAACTCAGAATCTGCCTTACCTTTTGCGATGGAGGCTATGGAAAAATTCGGCATCCCAAGGAAGGTAGTTGCATTTGTTATTCCTACAGGGTATAGTTTCAATCTTGATGGAACCACATTATATCTCTCATTGGCATCTATTTTTGTTGCACAAGCAGCAGGGATCGATCTTCCCATAGGGAAACAGCTATTGATTTGTTTAACACTTATGCTTACCAGCAAAGGAGTTGCAGGAGTGTCGAGAGCTTCCCTGGTAATTTTGCTGGGAACAGTGGTCAGCTTTGGATTGCCTGTTGAGCCTGTCTTTATAATCCTAGGTATTGATGTGCTTATGGATATGGCCCGCACATCAGTCAACGTAATTGGAAATTGTCT
>DAOQAX010000061.1:0-10659 GCA_035354395.1 Bacteroidales bacterium
GAAATCATGAATAGAATGCACTTTCATAATAAAATCAATGTATTTATATGCATGATTGCATATAATGTTAATGTGTTTCCCTTTGGGAGTATTTACATCGTATGAAAAACTTTTATCTGACAGAAGCTAAAAATTTGTCATCAGTGTTGGAAGATGTACGAATCTAAAATTGTAACTTCGGTAAGTTGCAATTGTGTTGTATCATTAATAGGGTTTGCTATGAGAAAGTACAGCATTGTTTTTGTAATAGCATTTGCTTTATTATCAGGATGTACAAAAAATGAAGACTCTGATTCTGATCCTTCAGATTCTTCTGATCTTATTATAGATCACAGATGCACCAAATTGAATTCAATACCCTTAGTCTGGATTACAACGGCCAAAAATAAACTTCATATAGCATATTCCCACACCTCTCATGGCAGTCAGATCACAGATGGGATGTCAGGTCTTGTTGATTTCAAAGGATCTGCATATAGCTGGAACGAGGGTGGTTCGGGTGGCGCTCTTGACCTGGACGATTACGCAACGACTGGTGATCTAGGCAATCCTGACAGGACATCATGGGCCGACAGGACAAGGTCTTATCTGGCTGCCAACTCAGATGTTAACGTGATAATATGGTCATGGTGCGGACAGGTCTCATCTGCAAGCGAAACAGAAATTATAACATATCTGAATCTTATGTCTGACCTGGAATCTGATTATCCTTCTGTTAAGTTTATTTATATGACAGGTCATCTTGATGGTACAGGTCTGACAGGCAATCTGCATTTACGTAATGAACAGATAAGAAGCTATTGTAAGAACAACAAAAAGATACTTTTCGATTTCGCAGATATAGAGTGTTATAATCCTGATGGGGTTTACTTTGGCGACAAGAAGCCAAATG
This sequence comes from Bacteroidales bacterium, assembly GCA_035354395.1. Taxonomy (GTDB): domain Bacteria; phylum Bacteroidota; class Bacteroidia; order Bacteroidales; family VadinHA17; genus LD21. The sequence continues at coordinate 893 of DAOQAX010000061.1, forward strand.
ATGCGTGCGCCTATGATACCGATGGAAACGGAAGTCTCGACGGCAACTGGGCTGTTGAATGGCAGAATGCTCACACCAAAGGTGTTGGTTGGTATAATTGTTCTTCTGCACACAGTGAACCGCTAAATGCAAATCAGAAAGCTTATGCTGCCTGGTGGTTATGGGCACGGCTTGCCGGATGGGATGGCAATTAAACTGATGGCCTTTTTCAAATTTACCCACACATCCTTATCGTTCACCAACTTTCTTTAGAGAAAACCAATTTTTGTATAAGATTTGTCTTGTAGAATAGTTTATATGCTATTAGTTCTTCTTTGACATATTCGAGAAATCTGTTGGTTTTTAACCTATCTGAGGGGGACCCCCCATCCCTACTGACGCTAAGGTCAGGATAAATAACTGAAGTGGGTTTAGAAACCACAGATTTTTCTCCTGTTATTCTTTAGGGATTAGGTAAATCGGGAGAAAGATCACAAATTAGTTTTATCTGTCATAGTAGAACCAGATAAGTTTTATCATTAATAATGAAGTTCGAAATTCAGTTAGAAGAATAGAAACATATTTAAAAATTATTAAAAAGACATTATGATGGGAAAATTAAAGATTGCCGTATTCCTGTTTTTTGCTTTTTGCTGTAGTCTTTCAGCCGAATGTCAGGAATCAGGTTCCAGAAATAAGATAAAAAGCATAACTGTTTTGGAGCAGAAATCAGATGTGCTTATCAGCAAACAATATAAGGAGTCAGAAACATTTTTTGATTCAAAAGGGAATGTCATAGAAGAGATAAAATATAAACAAGGCAAGATAACCAGCCATTTTAAGTACCAATATGATATGGATGGCAATAAGATCAGAGAAGAGCAATTTGATCCCTCAGGCAATAGTAAAGAATCATCAGAGTATAAGTACGAAAATGGTCTCAGAGTTCAGAAGATTGTATACGATGGTAATAATAAGGTCAAATCAACCAAGATTTACAAATACACAACATACTAACTAGTTGATGTCAGATCCCGGAATTAAAATATTGCTTGATTTGTTTACTCCTGTATCTCTGGAAGATATGGACAACGTGAGGTTAATGAACAGGATAGATACCAAATATGTTCTGTCGAAAAAAATGCTCCCGGATATTCTGAACAGGATAGATGGTAAATACAAAGTGCTGGAAATTAATGAAAAAAGAGTTTTTTCATATTCGACCACTTACCTTGATACAAAAGAGTACCTCTTCTTTGATCAGCATGTGACCGGGAAACTTGAAAGGAATAAGGTGCGGTACAGAAAATATGATACCACAGACAAAGTATATCTGGAAGTAAAAAAGAAAACCAATAAAAACAGAACAATAAAATGGCGAATCGAGAATAGTCTGACTTCCGGTAACCTGTACGATGATAAAGCCATTAGTTTTATTAATGAATATATTCCTCAGAAATCTCTTTCACTGAAACCAGTACTCATGAATAACTTTAAAAGAGTTACACTGGTGGGATCTGAAATTAATGAACGCATTACAATAGACTATGATTTATCTTTTTCTGACTCAGAAGGAGACCTGGCTGGTTTCCCCTTTGTTGCGATCATAGAATTGAAACGGCAGGGATTTTCTGAACGATCGCCGATGGTTACAATTCTGAAAGAATTGTCAATCCGTCCCACAGGTTTCAGTAAATACTGCATGGGCGTAGCGGCCCTGTATGAAGTTCCACGGAAAAACATTCTTAAACGTAAATTTTTGCTTCTCAATAATATTGAAAATGAATTTAACAGATATGATAATGCCTGATGCAACCAGTTTCGCCGGAATAAACGTAATCAACGTTTCAGATTTTCTTGAACTGGTTTTGAGATTTTCACTTAATCTCGCAGTTATAATGCTCCTGGTGAGATGGCTTTATTATTCATCCACCAGAAGAAAAGATTATCTTTTTACTTATATTCTTATCTCAACAGTTGTGTTCCTCTTATGTTTCCTGCTTGAAAGCGTGAAACTTCAGATTGGATTTGCATTAGGATTGTTTGCAATTTTCGGGATAATACGTTATCGGACTAACTCAATACCGATAAAAGAGATGACATATCTGTTTCTGGTTATAGGAGTATCTGTAATTAACGCTCTCACTGGTGATCAAACCAGCCTGGCCGACCTTCTTTTCACAAACCTGGTGATTCTTGGAGTTACTTTTGGTCTTGAAAAATGCTGGCTGATGAAAAGTGAATCATCAAAACTCATTGTATATGAAAAGATTAATCTGATAAAACCGGAAGTGAGGGAGGAGTTAATTAATGATCTTCGCGAGAGGACAGGTATAACTGACATAAACAGGGTTGAGATAGGTAAAATTGATTTTCTGAAGGATACCTGTTTTCTAAAGATATTTTATTATACATCAACTCCCGAAACTCAGTCTGGTGAAGAAAACAGCAAGAACTTTAATAATGATGAAGATGATGATTAAACGGACACTGCTTTTATTGTTTTTTTCTTTTCTCTCTTTGATTGCCTTCCCGCAGGATAAGGATTTCGGCGTCTGGTACGGCGTTTCAGCTGATACTAAGCTGACTGGAAAAATAAAAATTGAATTATCAACGTCTGTCCGCACTTTTGAGGATGCGTCAAAAATTGAAGAGGCTTTCCTGCAGGGAGGGTTAAAATACAAATTCAATAAATACTTTTCGATGGCTGGCTCTTACAGAATTACAGAGAATATTGAAGATGATAATTCGTACTATTTCAGGCACAAATTATTTCTCGATATGAATGGATCATATTCTGTTGGGAATTTTTCATTTTCAGGAAGAGTCAGATTACAGGAACTGTTCAAAACGTATATAGAAGATGAAAATGACAAAAAGCCTGATTCACATGGAAGGGTTAAACTGAAAACACTTTATAACATCCCTTCATTCCCGGTTAATCCATACATTTCTGCTGAAATTTTCTGTCCGGTTTTTAACAATCCGGAAAGAACAGTCGACAAAGAAAGATTTACAGGGGGGATAGAATATAAGATATCAAAAATTCATTCTTTCACACTGGAATATGTTTTTCAGCGTGACTATCTGCCTCATCTTGAAGATGAAAATATTATATCGGTTAATTATAATATTAATTTTTAAACACTTCGTGAAATAATTTATTTGGTTTTTCTAAAGCAAAACTCAATGATATGTGCAAAAGGTTGTTAGTATTTTTTGGACTTGCTATTTTCATTTTTACAGCGTTTTCATCTTGTAAAAAATATTATCCTTCGGAATCATCGGAAGACGAGTATGACGGGACTGTCGGATATGAAGAAGCCAGCGATTATGTCTGGAACAGTTCTGATATAACTGACATAGCGTTAAGCGGAAGTTCGATCACGATAAACGGAAATGGTGTAACAGCTGATGGCAGTATATTGACAATAATCTCTCCAGGAACATATAGAGTAACAGGTTCTTTAACCGACGGACAAGTTATTGTTAAGACCGGAGATGCAGGAATAGTAAGAATTATCCTTAACGGAGCAGATATAAAATGTTCAGAAAGTGCTCCAATATATGTTAAGAGTGCTGAGAAAGTTCTTCTGGTACTTGCGGATGGTACAGAGAATTCTGTCACTGACGGGGCATCGTATAGTTTAAATGATGATGGTGAACCAGATGCAGCAATATTCAGCAAATCATACCTGTCATTTTACGGGAATGGTTCCCTGGCTGTAAAGGCAAATTACAGTGATGGAATTGCAGGGAAAGACGGACTGGTAATAAAGAATGGAACAATTGACGTCACTTCAGCTGATGACGGTATACGTGGAAGAGATTATATCATTATCAGAAACGGTAAAATTTCTGTGGAATCAAAAGGTGATGGTATGAAATCAACTAATGATGAAGACTCCTCCTTAGGCTACATAACTGTCGATAGTGCAGAGTTAAATATCAATGCAGCCGGAGGTGATGGAATAAATGCCCAGACAGATGTTACAATAAATGATGGATTATTTACGATCACAACAGGAGGTGGAGCAGGATCCTCAGCAACTTCTTCTGTTGCAGGAGGGGGATTCAGCGGACCTCAGGGAGGGTCAGGCAGTTCATCGGGTTATAGCGGAACTGTATCGGAAAAGGCAATAAGGGCACAGGAGACTTTGACTATCCAAAAAGGAACTTTCAACATAAATTCAGCTGATGATGCTATACATTCCAATAATGCTGTTATTATTAATGGTGGAACTTTCGAAGCTGCCACAGGTGATGATGCCATTCATGCTGAAACATCTGTCACAATAAACGGAGGGGCTATAAACTTTTCAAAATGTTATGAGGGTATTGAAAGTGCCTTAATCACTGTCAATAGTGGAGATATAAGTATAGTTTCTTCAGATGATGGCTTTAATGCTACAAAAGGAACCGCTACGGAACAAAATGACGGGAGTTTTCTTTACATTTATGGCGGAGATATTTATGTAAATGCATCTGTCGGTGATGGTCTGGATAGTAACGGAAGTATTGAGATGACCGCAGGGACAGTTGTGATTAACGGGCCTCAATCATCACCTGAGGTAGCTTATGATTATAATGGGGCATTTAACATTTCCGGAGGGATATTTGCTGCTTCCGGACTTAATTCAGGAAATATGATACAGAATCCGGGTTCTTCATCCTCGCAATATATAGTTAAAGCCACAACCCAATCTGGCTTATCAGCCTCTACCCTTTTTCATATTGAGGATGCCGGCGGGAAGGATCTGTTAACATTCAAATCTGTCCGTAATCTGTATTATGTAGTGTTTTCTTCTGCAGATCTGGCTAATGGCTCAACATACTCTGTTTTTACGGGTGGAACGTCAACAGGTACTTACACAAATGGATTATATAAAGGAGGAACATACTCAGGTGGAACATTAAAGAAAAGTTTTACGATTTCAGGTAAAATATCAACTATATCATATTAGTATTTAGCTAAATAAATGGCATTGAATTCCAGACTGAACAGTAAGTTTATTCAGATTCTGATCCACATAATTGCATGGGGAGTATTTCTCATGTTGTTAGATTCATTAGTGCCCAAGCCTCAGAAAATGGATCCGGCTCTGTCAAAACTGATGCCTGATCTGTTTTTCATTCTTTTTTTTTATTTTAATTTCTATTATGTCGTTCCCCGTTTTTTCATAACAAAGAAATATTGGAGTTTTTCTATAATCTGTCTGGGTTGTCTTTTCCTGACTGTTGCGGTGCCCTCGCTTTTATTTGATATATCAGGTACAAGACCTCCTTTGCACCAATTTGCAGAGAGACCTCCTTCTGATCTTTTCCAGCCTCCTGACGGCTTTCCCATGATGGGGGGAGAGCATGCCGGATTGACTTTTTTCAGACCCGAATTCGCCTATTCGGTTTTCGTCTTTATTTTAGTTTTCACGATTTCTCTGGGAATCAGGATGTATATACAATGGCAGACAGCAGAAAGGGAAAAGATAAAAACGGAGCTTTCATTTCTTAAGGCACAGATCAATCCGCATTTCCTGTTCAATACCCTTAATAACATTTATTCAATGGCTATTAACAAGAATGAGAATACCCCTGATGCCATTGAAAAATTCTCAGAGATTATGCGTTTTGTAATATTTGAGACTCAGAACGATTTTATTCCGCTATCGAAAAAATTAACATACATACGGAATTATCTTGCTTTGCAGAAGATGAGACTGCCTTCAAATGTTTTAATAAATTTCAGCCTGAAAGGGAATGTCTCCACTTACAAGATCGCCCCTTTAACACTTTTACCATTTATTGAGAATGCTTTCAAATATGGTATCAGCACAGAAAAGAAGGCGGTTATTAACATTGAAATTGAAATTATTGGAGGCGAACTATCTTTGTTGGTGCAGAATGAAAAGTTTAACCGTATAAAGAAATCAAAGGAAGTTACTCCTTTGGGGATCAATAACACAAAAAAGAGACTTGAGTTATTATATCCCGGAAAACATAAGATCAAAATAGTGGATGGAATAAATAATTATCAGGTTTCATTATATTTGAACCTAAATGATTAACTGTATTGCCATTGACGATGAACCCCCGGCATTAGATTTGCTTAAAACCTATTGCTCTGAAGTTGATTGTCTGAACCTTTTAAAAACATTTACAAGTACATCCCAGGCATCAGCATTCCTGAAAAATTTTCCTGTTGACCTTATTTTCCTTGATATTCAGATGCCTGACATCTCAGGTATTGATTTTTATAAATCACTTAATGATCCGAAGCTGGTTATCTTTACGACAGCATTTAATGAATATGCGGTTGAAGGATTTAACCTGAATGCTGTAGATTATCTTCTGAAACCTATAAATTTCAAGCGCTTTGAAAAAGCTGTAATAAAAACAAGAGATTATCTTGAATATCTGAAAAACCGTTCCTCAGGTGAAGAGAAGTTTTTGTTTGTACGCAGTGATTACAGGCTTGTGAAGATTCCTTTTACAGGGATTCTCTTTATTCAGGGATTAGATAATTATATAAGGATCTTTAATGATCAGAATAAATCGGTCATCTCCCGAATGTCGATGAAAGATATTTATGAGAATCTCCCCAGGAATATGTTTGTAAGAGTACACAGATCATTTATAATTAACACTACAAAAGATATTTCGTACAGTAATAAAATAATTCATATTGGAAATAAGCAGATTCCTGTAGGGATTAGTTTTGAGAATGAGATAAAAAAAATTTTCAGAATTGATTAATTGTTTGAATATGAAGATTTGGAATTTTGGGATCATCGGCTCTGGCCTTATAGCTGATTTTCATGCGAAGGCTATTCAAAGTCTTGGGAATACAAAGCTTGTTGGTGTTTGCGGTACCAATAAAGAGAAAACAAAGAGACTGGCAGATAAATATAAATGCAAAGTATTTGTAGATTCTGATGAGATGCTTAGCTCGGGTGAAATTGAGATAGTTACAATCGCAACTCCAAGTGGGGCACACATGGAGCCTGTGGTTGCAGCTGCACAGCATGGAATACATGTAATATGTGAAAAGCCGCTTGAAATCTCACTGGAACGAATCGATAAAATGATCAGGGCGCATAATAAAGCAGGTACAAAACTTGGAGGCATCTTTAATTTCAGGTATAACGGCGCAGTAAGTTACCTGAAAGAAGCTGTTGAAAGCGGACGCTTTGGGACAATCACTTATGCTTCGGTGCATGTTCCATGGTGGAGAAAAGAAGACTATTATAAAGGTAGCTGGCATGGTACACTTGATCTCGATGGGGGCGGAGCCCTGATGAACCAGGCAATACACATGATAGATTTACTTCAGTACCTCATGGGAGCGGTCGACTCATTACAGGCATATACGGCGACTCTTGCGCATAAGATAGAAGTTGAAGACACGGCTGTGGCAATTTTAAAATTTAAAAACCTTGCTCTGGGAATGATTTATGGAACTACTGCTTCTTACCCCGGACAGTTTCGCCGTCTGGAGATGACAGGAACAAAGGGGACCGTAATACTGGTTGAAGACAGTCTAAAGATATGGCAGTTTGCTGATCAAACGGAAAAGGACGATGAAATATTCAAAAAGTTTAGTACGGTTGCAGGAGGCGGAGGAGTTTCTGATCCGGCAGCAATACCCTTTGAGCTTCATGCCAAAAACATAGCATCATTCATTGATTCGATAGAAAAGGGGCAGCCTTTTGAAATAGACGGCCCTGAAGCCCGGAAATCAGTCGAAATTATACGGGCGATATATTCTTCTTCGGAAAAACATAAACCTTTTTGTTTTTAAACCTGGGGTCTTCGAAAGTTAAATTAATTTAAACCCCTGCTCCCGGTATATAATTTTCCTCTCCCGGTAAATAATTTTTAGATAAAAAACGTATAAGATAATGATACTATTCATTATACGTAAGTAAGCTTGTCTGCCTAAATGAAACTTCGACTAAAAATATTCATGTAGTTATCGGCTAATGCAGGTTTGCGCATTATTCGATAATTAACATCTAATAACAAATAATAACATATTTTAACATTTTGGAGAGCACTAATTAGTATACATTAGCGATCAAAATTGAAGACATAAAACCGAAAACTGTGTGTTTGGAAATCAGACATTATTAATTTTTTTTAATCATTAAACGCTAATAAACAAGAATGCAAGTTTTTAGTAATTATTAAGTTTCAATTAACATTAACATTTATTAACCTAATTTTTAACCATGAGAAAAATCACAATTCTACTTGCTCTTCTGCTTTTTGCAGGTTTGCAAGGTGCGTTTGCGCAGAAAACCATCACGGGTAAGATTACCAGTGCTGATGATGGTCTTGGTATGGTAGGGGTTCCTGTTGTGGTAAAAGGTACCACTATAGGTACAGCTACAGACATCGATGGTGCATTTAGTCTAAATGTTCCTGCTGATGCGACAACTCTGGTAGTTTCATTCATTGGAATGAAAACTGTTGAGATGCCTATAGGAAGCCAGACAGTATTCAACATTGTATTGGAGTCAGATATGAAGGCTCTTGGAGACGTTGTTGTGACTGCATTAGGTATCCAACGTGAAAAGAAAACGTTGACCTACGCTTCACAACAGGTTGATGCTGCTGAAATGATGAAGACTAAAGACATCAACTTCATGAGCGGCCTTAGTGGAAAAACTGCTGGTCTTGAGATCAAGAAAAACAGTTCTGGTGCTGGTGGTTCTACCCGTACAGTGTTAAGAGGTAGCAAATCACTGAATAGCCTTAGTGAACCTCTTTATGTAATAGATGGTATTCCAATGGCAAACCATAAAGGTGGCCAGGCTAGCATGTGGGGTGGTACTGATCAGGGTGACGGACTTTCCCAGATCAACAATGATGATATTGAAAGCATAAGCATTCTTAAAGGTTCCAACGCTGCAGTACTTTATGGCAGCCAGGGAGCAAATGGTGTTGTAATTATTACAACAAAGAAAGGTAAAGAAGGAAAAACAGATGTTTCTTTCAGTTCAAGTACAATATTTGAAAGTGTTATGACAATGCCTAAACTGCAGTACAAATATGGTAGTATAGTCAATGAAGATAAGACTTTTACAAAAGAAAGCTGGTCATATACCCCAGGTAATTACGATGATACATTTGTTGAAGATTTCTTCAGAACTGGCCACAATGTGGTTAATTCACTTTCAATCAGTGGTGGAAATGAAAAAACCACTGCATACTTCTCATACAGCAATACTACTGCTACAGGTATAGTTCCTACAAACTCATATGATAAGAATAACGTTACATTTAAACAGTCAACAAAACTTTTAAATAACAAGCTGACTATTAATTCAAATGTTATGTTATCATCTGAAAAAACACATAACCGTAATGCAGCAGGATATTATCTGAATCCATTAACCGGATTGTATTTTTTCCCGCGCGATCAAAATTTTGATTCATATAAAAACGAATATTCTGTATGGAATGCTAAAAGGAATATGTATCTTCAGAACTGGTTCGTATCTGACCATCAGCAGTCAAATCCTTACTGGATACTTAACAGGGAACCTAAAGACGACTATGTAAAGAGGGTTATAGCAAGTGTGGGTGCTGAATATGAGATCACCAAACATTTGAAATTCCAGGCAAGGGCAAGTTATGACTATGCAAATAAAGTTTATGACGAAAAAGACTTTGCAGGATCAAATGGTACCAATGTTTCTGAAAATGGCAGATGGGTATACCAAAAATACAATGATGAATTGATGTATACTGATGGTATGTTTACATACAACAATAAATTCGGTGACTTC
>DAOQAX010000062.1:0-10654 GCA_035354395.1 Bacteroidales bacterium
ACTTTAGAATTATAAGGTTTGCTGAAATATGGCTTAAGTATCCCGTAGAAAATAAAGCAGACTACCAATGTGCCAAAGATATATATTGAATATAGAAAATTGTGCCCGAATGTGGTAAGTGGTTGAAGGCCGCTGTCATCAAACAAAAAGAACATTTTAAAGATAATCTTCACTGAAGTCCATAGCTCAAAATTAATTCCAAAGTGATGTTTATCAATAAAATAAAAACCAGTTATACCATATAGGAGCACTGCTGCCAGACTATATATAAGAACATAATAACTTATTCGTGTAAGCCGTCGGTGAGGTTTAAGCGTATAATAGGCCCGTGTGTAAAAGAGTGACAAGGCTGCAATAAGTGCAAGAATAGCCTCTTCATAATCAGCTCCTTTAAATAAATGGCCCAATGCAGATATCCCGGTAAGGAATAGCCCTATGTACCAGGCTCTGCTTGATCCTTGTAAAAGGAACACACTAAGAATTATTAAGAGCAAACCAACAACCAGGACAACCTCATTGCTGTTGCTAATTATAGATGATGGAAGGAATTCATTTACTAATTTTAACCTGATTGGTATTGCCGGAGTAATTGACGAAATAATATTTACAAGACCCAAACTGAAAATAATTATAGGTGGCAATATCCGAAGTAAGATGTTGTTCCTGCGTGAGATGAAGCTTACTACACCGGCTATGAGAGGAAGCCAAAATTCAAAAAACCGGTACATTAATGTTATTGATGCAGCTGCAATAACAGGAAATCCGAATTGACCTAAAAGAAAAGTAAGTGAAACTTCGATTGCCCCTAACCCGCGAAGAAAAGGAGAAGCAATAAGGATGACGACCATCACGATGTAACCGATAAATGCTGCTGGCCAGGAAGGTTCAAAACCGAGCGCCAGCATGGCAAGATAAAGATGGATTATCCCCAGCATCTCAATGCCAATGGAGTAGAGTAATGTAATCCATAACTGGTTACGGTTTATGTTTTGGCTTATCATCTCATCAAGGGTTACCGTTAGCGAAGGACTAATCTTTGATAACCACTGATAAGCTTTTCCTTTTTGTGAAACGGAATATATTAATAGGAATAAAGCAACAATTATAAGTATCAGAAAAATAAAACCAAATAGTTCTGTATTAAGTAGTTTGTAGCGAAGAAGGGCAAAACCCAGAATAGGGAAGGCTACTATCACAACTGACAAAATGCCGAAGAATGCAAAAAAAGTTGAAGCCAGATGTATCTGTGACTTGCTTGCCCCTCTCTTTTCAATTTCCCCTGTAAAAAATGCCAGGGAAGAAAATCCTCCTGCCGGCAGGAAGATGCTTATAAAATTGCGTTTCAGAAACAACCTGACAGTCATTATCAGCGGGATGTTAATCCCCATGGACCTATAACTATGCACATACATTTGTCCCTGAAATATTATATAAACACATGTTACAAAGATCCCCAACGCAACATACACTGGATTACTTGCAGCCAGCTGATCTTTAATCTTGGATAATTCAAGATTTTCGTGTCGGATGAAAAAGACAGCCATTCCGATAAGAAAAGTGGAGAATATCAGCTGCCAGGTGAATTTATTGTAAAGCAGTTTTGATATGAATGATTTGGCTTGATTCATAGTATTATGCCAGTAATGCTTTTACTTTTTCTGTAAAACTAACTCAACCAGTTTAATAAAATTCCTTTCAAAATGATGTCCGCCTTTTACAGTGGCAAATTCAACTCTGGGATTTAAAATATCTTTCTTGATCTCGTCTTTTTCATCGTCACCATATATGCAAACTGTTCTGGCAAATGTAAGTTTGTTTAGTTCTTTTGCTATATCAAATAGTCCCGGTTTAGCCCTTATGCTTAACATGTCAGTGATATGAATCTCAAGATCAGCAGAAGTGGAAGGAGATAAAAGACCCACAATTCTGGTCTGACTTTTATATGATGTCTCCAACCGGTTTACAATAACCGGAATAGCATCCGCACCAAATGAATATCCCACAAAAATAAATTCAGATTTGTGCCATAAGTTCAGATAATACGTTAAAAGCTTTTGAACATCTGCCACTACTTCCGGTGCATCCTTACCATTCCAAAAATATTTTCGCGCATCCAGTCCGATTACCGGATAACCATTATTTGCAAATTCCGTACATATTGATTGATCAAAATTGGAGTATCCCCCATCACCTGAAATAAAAAACACCAAGGCTTTTACACTATCATTTTTGGCGTATGTCAGATGATAGGGCAATCCGTTCACCCTGTTAAACCCAGGTTGGTTTGCAGATGCTATACCTGATAAGATTGTCAGGGCAAATATTATGGAAGCTTTCATTATTTGATTCTTTAACCGAATTGTATCTTGGTATTTATTTGATAATTACGTAAATATAATAAAAGTACTCAATAAAAAGTATCGGGAATTTGCTGCGATTTTAAAAATAATTTTCATTTTTATGTGGTTTAATTATTCGATTTTAAAAATAATTTTCATTTTTATATGGTTTAATTATTTATTGCTGAAGTTTGAAGACTGATAAAACCAGGCGAGCTCAAAACTAATTTTTTTTTAATTAATTATTAGTTACTGTTTTCTTAATTGTAGCATAACTTTATAAAAATATTCACCTCTTTGATGTAGAAAAATCTGAAATAATCCTCAAATATGTTTATGAAAAGATTAATGATTCTTTTAGTCGGACTATTGTTTTACATGCAGCAACTATTTGCGCAAATAATCGTTAAGGAGCCCCTGAGCCCGCGTATTACAGGTTATAAAATAGATACGGAGCTTAACACGACCGACAAAACCATTGCCGGTACTATGCAGGCTTTCTGGGTAAATAAATCTAATGACGTTGTTCCAGATATACAGTTACATATGTATATGAATGCCTTCAGAAGCAATAAGAGCACGGTAAGAAGTGAGTCGGTATTTTTACAGACAACAAGGATGTCAGATAACGGATGGATTAATATTAAATCATTCACTGACAAATACGGTACAGATCTTATGCCTGCAATGCAGTATATAAGTCCTGATGACGGCAACATAAATGACAGCACAGTATTAAGAATCTTACTTCCTAAAGCTGCTCTACCCGGCGATACAGTTTTCATAAATGTGAAATTCGAAACAAAGCTTCCAGGCAAAATAAGAAGAACAGGGTATTCTGATGATTTTTATTTTGTTGGTCAGTGGTTTCCTAAATTCGGGGTTTATGAGCCTGCAGGTATGCGCTATGCTGTAACAGGAGGATGGAATTGTCATCAGTTTCATGAGAACTCTGAATTCTACTCAAACCATAGCGTGTACGATGTAAATATTACAGTACCAAAAGAATATGTCGTAGGAACAGGTGGCATGTTTATAAAGGAAGTTGATAATGCAGAGAAAAAGAGACTTACCTACCGTGCTGAAGATATTGTTGATTTTGCATGGACTGCCTGGCCGGGCTATGCAGTATTTACCGATCAGTGGGAACATGTAAAAATAACTCTTCTTATTCCTAAAGACAGGACTAACCAGGTCGCAAGGCAGTTTACTGCAGTAAAACATGCATTGGAATATCTTACAAAAAATGTAGGTCCTTTTCCATGGCCATACCTTACCTTTGTTGATCCTCCTGCAAAAGGAAGTGGTTCCGGCGGTATGGAATACACAACCCTGTTTACATCAGAATCAGCATATAAGATGCCAATATCTGTACATATGCCCGAAATGGTAACTGTTCATGAATTCGGACATGCATATTTTATGGGTATACTGGCAAGTAATGAGTTCGAGGAACCCTGGCTGGACGAAGGCGTCAATTCATTTATTGAAGAACGGATCATGGATCATTACTATGGAGAAAATTCCGGCATGATTGATTTTCCGTTCCTTAAGGTTTCAGATAAGACCGTAGCGCGAATTTCATATGTACATATGGACGGAAGGCAGGTAACCAGCAATAATGAATATTCGTGGAATTACCCTCACAATACTTATGGCACAATGTCGTATAACAAAGCAGCTCTCTGTCTTTATACAATGATGGGAATAATAGGGGAGGAGACGACGAATGAAGTGTTCAGGGAATACTATAAACAATGGGCCTTCAAACACCCTTCAGGGAAAGATTTTATAAATGTTGTTAATGAAGTGGTAAAAAGGGAATATGGAGACAAGTTTGGTCACGACATGAACTGGTTCTTTGATCAGACTCTTTATGGAACAGGGATATGCGATTATAAGGTATCGGGATTACAGAATACCGATTTGCATCTTGATGACGACAAACCAGTAAAAAATGATTCGGTTGACAATAATCCATCTTCACGCATACATACATACAAGTCGGTTGCGGAACTTGAAAGAATCGGAGATGTTATGCTTCCTGTTGATGTCCTGATCCATTTTGACAATGGAGATGAAGTACTTGAGTCATGGGACGGGAAAAGCAGATACAAAGATTTTGAATACACCGGAAGCCGTAAAATCGATTGGGTTAAAATTGATCCTGAGTATAAGATCAGGATGGATGTGAACTTTATAAACAATTCATTGGCAGAAGTTAGTAACAAGGTCCCTGTCAGAAGGTTTACAAACAAATTTACTTCTTTCATGCAATTTTTTATCAGTATTGTTACATTGTAAATTATTAAAATCATGAAAATTATAAATGCCATAAAATCAGGTTCTTTACGATCTGCAAAAGCATGGAAGGGAGTCTTGATAACCTGGTTTGCATCACTGATACTCGTCTCACTTCTAGCTCTTCCGATTAAAAGGTCATTGAACTCAGCATTCGGGAAAAGCATGGCCACTGAAAAACTTATGGATGGAGTTAATCTTGATATTGTAACCGATCTGGGACCATCACTTAGCGCTGTTTTCTCATCCTTCTCTGCCGGATTACTAATGCTTGTTCTGACGGGTATGCTTGTCAATGCGTTTCTTGCAGGAGGAATGTTCAGCTGTTTGAGAGAATCATCAAAAGAGTTTACAGGTACAGGATTTTTCAGCTCTTCTGCAAAAAACTTCTGGTCATTTCTTGTTATTTCATTGCTGATATGTCTTATGTTTCTTGCTCTGATATTTGTTGTTATTGGGCTCCCGGTAAGCATGATAAGCCAGTCGGTGACTATATCCGAGCCGGCTGCGTTTGCTTTGGAAACAGGATGCGGAATATTATTCTTTTTGTTATCGGCTATTTTGGTTCTGGTTGCTGATTACGCAAGAGCCTGGCAAGTGGCAAATGACAAGTCGGCCTGTTTTAATGCTATAGGTTTTGGTTTCAGTAGAACATTCGGGAAATTCTTTACTTCATTTCCGTTAATCATTATTATTCTTTTTGCCCAGTTGGCTTTTGCATTTCTTTTTTTAAAGATAATCGGGAGCTGGACCCCTGTTAAGGGAGGAGGCGTTTTTCTGCTGTTCATATTAACACAGTTTTTTATATATGTACGATTTTATCTTAAAGCCTGGAGATATGCAAGTGTTACCTCTTTGATGGAACAGGATTATGTTAAAACCGATGTGGTTCCGGAGTTTCTGGCAGAAAATCAGGAGGCTGAATTACATGAGCTTTTAACCGTAACTGAAAGTTGTGAAAATGTATCAGATCAACCTATTCTTATTCCGGATGATCAGAAACTTAATTAAAAAAAATCTGAGCGCAACGAAGCGAAGAATCCCCTAATATTATTGTATTTTTAGTTGGACATAGTCTTAAAAAATCAATAGTGTCCGACTAAAAATATGAGATTCTTCGCTTCGCTCAGAATGACAATTACTTAGAAGGTTGTGGGGAGAAGGAGGTGATTGGCGGCACCCGCCGCCAATCACCTCCTTCTCAAAAACACAATTACCTGTCATTCTGAGCGAAACGAAGTGAAGCGAAGAATCTCATGTTAATTTCACGAATTATCCGTTTAATAGTGTTAAAAAATAGTAAATTACCGGTGAAACATGAAAAAAGTAATTGTATCAGTTATATTTTTGGCCTGTTTAACCTTAGGTTCATTTGCCCAGGATATTGTAAATGACGATTTTATTGTTACTCATGGGCCATATATTCAGAATCTTACCTCCACGGGTGTCACTATAGTCTGGGCTACCAATAAGCCCGCTATTCCGGGCGTAAATATTATAGCTCCTGATGGGACTACACGTTTTGTGCGAAACAGCCATTATGGAAAAGTTGATGGAGGAGGAACTTTTCATAAGGTGAGAATTGATGGATTGACCCAGGGAACAAAATATCAATATGGCACTAAATCGGTCCAGGTATTGAAATACCAGGCATATAAGATATATTATGGCGATACATTGATAAGAAAATCCGAAACCTTTACAACTCCTTCAAATCATCTTGATAAAATAAACTTTACTGTTGTAAATGATGTTCATGAGTTGTCGGGCAAGTTTGCATCATACCTTAAAAATGGCAATTCTGATGTTCAGGATTACTACTTTTTTAATGGAGATATGGTTAATTTTCTTCAGAATAGTGATCAGTTGTTTACAGGGTTTATAGATACTGCCACTGCATATTTTGCCGGCAGGAAACCTTTTTATTATATAAGAGGAAATCATGAAACCAGAGGTTATCTGAATCAGGATCTTAAGAATTATTTTGATTACAAAGACGGGAGGTTTTATTATAGTATGGACTTAGGACCAGTTCATTTCATAATACTTGACTGCGGAGAAGATAAGCCTGATGACAACAGGTATTATTATGGTCTTGCTGATTTTGATACTTACAGGACTGAAGAGTTGGAGTGGCTCAAAAAGGAGGTACTCAGCGATGAGTTCAGAAATGCAAAATACAAGATTGTGTTAGTACATATTCCGATTGTCAAAGGGGAAAATCAGGGACATGGCACAAAATTTCTTGCTGATAACTTTGGTCCCGTTTTGAAGGCTGCAGGTATTGACCTGATGATAAGTGGTCACATACACAGGAATGCTTTTTATGACGCAGGTAAGTCTGGATTAGGTTATCCGGTGCTTGTTAACTCAAATAATTCATTTGTTGAAGTTGCTGTAGATAATTCCGGAATAAAAGCTATCGTCAAAGACATTTCAGGAAAACAGATTTCTGAATACACCTTTAAGTAGATTTCCACCGTTACACCGTTTTGCTGTTATGCTGTTATGCGGTTATGCTGTTATGCTGTTATGCAGGTTATGCAGGTTATTCAGGTTTGTTGTTATGTTGTTATGTTGTTTTGCCGTTTTGCCTTTGCGCCGTTGAGCCGTTCTTCCGTTGTGTTGAGACGCAGCCGAAATCCCGACATCCCGAAGTATGAGGGATCGTCGGGACCGTTCCACCGTTGCACCGTTATACGTATAAATACCCCATTGCAAATAGGTTTTAAGAGTCTTATCTGACTTTTTGAATTGACCTACTTTTGTTGTGAATTGTAATCATGCAATTTACATTCAATTATAGGCTGGAATGGAGAATTATTTTGAAATGCTTAAAAAGGATATCAGGTTCAATGAAGGTCTTAATGCCTGCATGAACTGTGGTGTTTGTACAGCTATCTGTCCGGCTGCTGAATTTTACAATTACGATCCCAGGAAAATAGTCGATACCGTTCAGTCGGGTAACAATGAAGAGATTGAAAAGCTGTTGAAATCTGAGACTATATGGTATTGCGGTGAATGCATGTCGTGCAAAACACGATGCCCCCGTGGTAATACTCCCGGTCTGGTAATTATGTCATTAAGAACATTATCACAAAAGCTGGGATTTTTCACTGATTCAGAAAAGGGCAGGCAGCAATTCGCCCTCAAAAGGACTGTGGGCGCAAATATCTTTAAATATGGTTATTGTGTTGCCACATATGCTGTAAGACCTGACCTGCATCCTGAACAGGGGCCAATATGGTCTTATATACTTGAAAACACTCATGATGTATTCGAACGTCTTGGTGGAAAAGTTGATGAATATGGCGAAGGACCTTTAAGAAGGATCCCCGATGATGCAAAAGAAGAACTTAAAAACATTTTCGAGGTGACAGGTGGTACAGAGTTCCTGAATAATATTGAAAGGTACTCAAAGAAAAAAGCAGAGGAGATGGGACTTCAGACAGGTGAAAATGGGGCCGATAATGATTACTTTATTAAGGTGTTTACAGAAAATAACGGTCATCACACAATCTGACCATAGTAAAGATGAAAGAAGAAGGTAAACGAAGAATCTGGTCTGATTATCAGAAGGAAATTGCTGACGATCATTTTTTTTATGTAAGATCATGCATCAGGCAGAGCTTTTTTCCAGGATCCGAAACATTTTTTCTGAATTTTATGAGGAATGTCCTGGGGAAAGATGTTTATGAAAATCCTTCCCATACTACCTGTACCGGCATTGGCTATCATAGTGATATTGTTCCGCTTGCAACTATAATGACTGTTGTTGCACGTCATTTTGCACTGATGAAAGAGGCGGGTTACAAAAATATTGCTATTTCGTGCGTCACATCATTTGGTATATACACAGAGATTCTTGAGACATGGAAGCATTTTCCCGAAGAGCTTGAGAAAACGCGCGAGTATCTTTTCAAAGCTACCGGTCGCGAGTTTGATATCCCTGAAAATATGGCTCATACAAGCGACATAATATACAAATTCAGGAATGAGATAGCAGAAAAAGGAAAATACCGGCTCATCAACAGACTTACCGGAGAACCTCTTAATGTGGTTGAACATATCGGTTGTCATTATGCAAAAATGTTCCCGAAATCAGGTGTTGGTGGAGCAGAATTTCCTAACGTGCTTGCAGGCATGATCGACTCGTGGGGAGGAAAAGTTGTCGATTATCCTGAAAGACGCCATTGTTGCGGCTTTGGATTCAGACAGTATCTGGTTCAGGCCAACAGGGGATACTCTGTTTCAAATACTTCAAAGAAATTTGCTTCCATGAAACCTTATAAGCCTGACTTTATTTTAACAAATTGCCCCGGTTGCACTATGTTCATGGACAAATGGCAATATACCATGAAAGAGATGAACGGTGAAGTATTCGGTGATAACGGTGAATCAATACCGGTTCTGACATATGAGGAACTGGCCGGACTGGTTATGGGGTATAATCCATGGGATCTGGGAATTCAGTATCACATGGTTCAGTCAGAACCTCTTTTAAGAAAATTAGGGATAGAATATGATCCTGATGATAAATTCAGGACAAAAGACGGCAGGCAGATGCCTGTCCCTGAAAACCTTATCAATGCTTAGCATGGATAGAAATATTGTGGTTATTGGTGGCGGAACTGCCGGTATGGAGGCCGCCGGACAGCTTTCAAAAGAAGGATTCAAGGTGACGCTTGTTGAGAAAGAATCAGATACAGGCGGACATTTGAGAAACTGGTATCATTTGTTTCCCGACAGACGCGACAGCGTTGAGGTTATGAATTATCTGAAAACCCGGATCGTTCATGACAATATTACATTGATGACCGGAACAACTATTGAAAGTTTTGAAAAAAGAGATGACTCTTTTGCATTGAAAACTACCTCCGGAGGTGAATTAATAGCTGATGCTGTTGTCGTTACCACTGGTTTTGACCTTTTCAGATGCGAAAAGAAGGAAGAATACGGTTACGGAATCTACGATAACGTAATCACTTCGGCCGATCTTGAAAAGATGTTCAGAAAAGGAGAGGTGAAGAGGAGTGACGGTGTTATTCCTGAGAAAATTGGACTGGTTCATTGTGTAGGTTCGCGTGATGAAAAATCGGGAAACCGTTATTGTTCAAAGCTGTGCTGTGTAACAGCAGTAAAGCAGGCAATTGAGCTTAAAGAGATGTTGCCGGCTGCAAAAGTCTTCTGTTTCTATATGGATATAAGAATGGGTGGGGCACTATATGAGGAGATGTACAGAGAGGCCCAGGAAGGATTCGGAGTAAATTTTATCAGGGGAAAAGTATCAGAGGTTTCTGAGAATATTGATAATAAACTTGTTGCAAAGGTCGAGGATACCCTTTTAGGGCGGCCAATGAAAATAGAACTTGACATGATGATCCTTATGGCAGGAATGGAGATGTCGGCTGAAGGAAGAAGAATTGCTTTATCATCAGGGTTAAAAACGGGAGAAAACCGTTTCTTCTCTCCGGCTGATCACCATTTTGGCAGTAATATGGGGAATGTTGGCGGAGTCTTTTATGCCGGGACATGTACTGCTCCGATGAATATTACAGATACAATATCTCATGCAAGAGCAGTAGTTTCGGATGTTGTTGATTATCTGAAAACCATGTGAAACGGATATGGTGAATTTCGGTTTTACATTATTGAAAGGACGTCAGATAGACTACGATAAGAATGACAGGAGTCTTGCTGAATATATTCTCTTACAGGAGCCTTCTTTTTCAATATGTTTTGAGTGCGGTGGCTGCTCAGCAACATGCACTGCAGGAAACTTTACACCATTCAGCCTCAGACGACTTAATATATTGATAAAAAGAGGGGAAAATGAGGAAGTAGGCAGAGAAATCTCAAAATGCATGCTCTGCGGAAAATGTACATTGGTCTGTCCGCGCGGAGTTAATACCAGAAATGTTATTACTCTTACAAAAAAGGCTTTTCAAAAAAATATTGGGAATGCAGATGCAATTTGATCCTTTTATAATACCCTTTAATATAGGGCTTTACTT
>DAOQAX010000063.1:0-10609 GCA_035354395.1 Bacteroidales bacterium
CAGGCTTCTTCCACTGATCAATATCTGCCGCAATAATAAGACGGTTATCCGTTTAGGTATTAACCACGGCTCACTCTCAGATCGAATCATGACCCGGTATGGCAATACTCCTGAGGGGATGGTCGCATCTGCCATGGAATTTATTAAGATCTTCAGGTCAGAGAACTTCAGCGATCTTGTTTTGTCCATGAAATCATCCGACACAGCTGTGATGATTGAAGCCACCCGTATGTTGGTGAGAACGATGCAAGCTGAAGGAATCTCATATCCTCTCCATCTTGGAGTCACCGAAGCTGGTGAAGGTGAAGACGGCAGGGTAAGATCCTCAGCAGGAATAGGCGCTTTGCTTTCTGAAGGAATAGGTGATACTATAAGAGTTTCATTATCAGAAGAACCTGAGAAAGAGATACCTGTTGCAAAGAAACTTGCGTTATTTTATCCGAGAGAAATATCCTGTACAAAACCGGAAAATACTCCTGTTTATAAATCTCCTTCCTCAAAACCAGGCATCATCAGAAAGATTAACGGCCCTATTGTTGTTTCAAATATGGCATCATATCGTGAAATTACCGGTACTGTATACAAGGACGCCGGATTTACGGTAAATCCTGATGCAAAAGAGGTAAAAAGGAGTGATAGTTCTTCTGATCTGATAATATTATCATCATGTCCTGAAAATATTCCTGAGGATGTTTTATTGGTTCTGCCGTATAAAATATGGTTTAAAAACAGGGAAAATGAAAATCTGATTCCTCTGTTTTCTCCTGAGTCATTTTTCACAAGCACTTCCCAATCCGATAATCTTAATGTTTTACTTGCTGACGCGAATTCCAGCATTGAGCATCTTAGAAAACCCGATCAGACAACAACTCTTATTATTTTCACTTTTGATGCTGAAAAAGAACGATACGCTCCTGATCTTTTCATGAGTCAGCTTTATGAAAATAGTTTGTGTTTCCATATTATACTCAATCCTGTATTTCACGAATACGATATTGAGGAACTCCAGATAAAAGCCTCCGCCCTGCTCGGCCGCTATTTAACTGATAAAAATGTCGCAGGCATCTCAATCTCCAATATAGGAAGAATTGATCTGAAAGAATTAACTGCACTTGCGTTCTCAATATTACAATGTACAGAGACGCGCATTACCCGGACTTTGTATCTTTCATGCCCTACTTGCGGCAGGACAAAGTTCAATCTGCAGGAGTCGGTAAGGAAGGTCAAGGAAGCTACAGGCCATCTGAAAGGCCTCAAAATAGCTGTTATGGGATGCATTGTAAATGGTCCGGGCGAAATGGCAGGAGCTGACTATGGATATGTAGGGGCAGGAAACGGCAAAGTCCATATCTATAAAGGGACCGTTCCGGTTCTGAAAAATATACCTGAAGAAAATGCTCCGGAAGAGTTGCTTAAGTTTATCGAAAAAGATCAGAAGAAATAGGTTAAATCCAAAGAATTTTTATGTTTTTTCCTTACCCTGAGCCGGATTTTTAAATCCGCCTCACCCTAAATCCCTCTCCCAAGGGAGCTGGACTTAAAATTCTGATTTTCTCCTTCTTCCTCCCCTTCTCCCCTGGGAGCTGGACTCAAAATACCGATTTTTTTTCTTCCTCCCCTTCTCACCTGGGAGAAGGGGCCGGGGGATGAGGTGGAAAATAATGGAAAAGAGGTTGGGGGATTGAGGTATATAATAAATGAAAAATCGACCTGTGTGAGGTAGTAAACAAGTGAGCAGTGGCCTCTGGATTGAGGCCGAAAATAAAGGATAAAGGATCGTGGATGAGGTATAAAATATTGGAAAAGGATCCTGTTTGAGAAGAACCTTTAATTATTATTTACCAGCCTATAATCAAGCTGTTTCTTCTGCAGATCAGCCTTAACAACTTCTATATTAACTTTATCTCCAAGAGTGTAGGTTTTACCTGTTGCACGTCCTTTTATGCAGTAGTTTTCTTCATCATATTCGTAGAAATCATCAGCAAGTTCACGGATATGAATCATCCCTTCGCAGTGATTCTCAACTATCTCCACATAAATTCCCCATTCCGTAACACCCGATATAATACCTTCAAACACCTTACCTGTTTTGTCACTCATGAATTCAACCTGTTTATACTTAACTGATGCCCTCTCAGCCTCCGATGCAAGTTTTTCCATCTTTGAAGAGTGATCACACAACTTCTCGAACTTCTCTTTTGTCCCCGGATTCTCCTGCGCAAGATATGCTGCAAGAAGTCTGTGAACCATCATGTCGGGATAACGGCGTATTGGTGATGTGAAATGTGTGTAATGCTTGAACGAAAGACCATAATGGCCGATATTATCAGTCGAATATATTGCTTTGGCCATCGACCTTAAAGCAAGTGTTTCAATAATATTCTGTTCCTTTTTGCCTGATACAGATGTCAGCAGATTATTTAAAGCTTTTGGGAGAGATGTTTTACCGTCTCCTCCCAGCTTATAACCAAACCTCTTTATAAAGTGGCTGAAGTTATCGATCTTTTCAGGATCCGGTTTATCGTGAATACGGTAAACAAAAGTCTTTCCCTTCAGAGTTTTACCAACATATTCCGCAACACGCTTATTTGCCAGAAGCATGAACTCCTCAACAAGCTGGTTGGCAGTGCCCGTCTCACGGAATTTTATTCCAAGAGGTTTCCCGTTTTCATCAAGCTCAAATTGCACTTCCGTCTTTTCAAAATTGAAAGCTCCGACAGAAAATCTCTTTTCCCTGAGCTGCTGTGCAAGCTTGTGAAGCTCAAGCACCTGATCCTTCATGTCACCCTCTCCTGAATCAATTACCTTCTGAGCTTCAGCATAAGAAAATCTTTTATCGGAATTGATGATGGTTCTTCCAAACCATTCATTGATGACTTCCGACTTATCATTCATCTCAAAAACAGCCGAGTATGTAAGCTTATCTGTCGAAGGCATAAGCGAGCAGATATTATTTGAGAGTATCTCCGGAAGCATAGGAACTACCCTGTCAACAAGGTACACTGATGTAGCCCTCTGTTTTGCCTCTTCTTCCACCAATGAACCAGGTTTTACATAATGGGTCACATCCGCAATATGGACCCCTATTTCCCAGTTTCCGCCTTGGAGCTGTTGTATTGATATCGCATCATCAAAGTCATTGGCATCCGCAGGGTCAATAGTAAATGTCGGCACCTTCCGGAAGTCACGGCGTTCTTTAATGTCATTTCTTGTGATCTCTGCAGAAATCTTGTTTGCATCGTCTTCGACCTCCTTGGTAAAACTATATGGAAGTTCAAACTCGGCAAGTATGGCATGCATCTCAGTCTCATTCTGTCCCGGATAACCCAGTACATCAATGATCTCCGCTACAGGGTTTTTCGATTTAGGGTTCCAGTCAACAACTTTGGCAACAGCTTTCTGACCCTGTTTTGCCCCGTTAAGTTTCGCTATCGGGATAAACAGGTCAAAAGGCATATTCTTATTATCAGGGATGAGAAATGCAAAATTGGGCATTACCTCAACTGTTCCCACAAACGATGTCCTCCACCTTTCAATTATCTCTATAACCTCACCTTCGGGACGTGCTCCTTTCCTCCTGGCGTAAAGCCTTACTTTTACCTTATCACCGTGAATAGCTGTATTCAGGTTCTTTGCAGCAACAAATACATCCTCCTCAAGTTCATCAGAAGTGACAAAACCATAGCCCATTCTTGTCATGTCAACAGTTCCTGTGATATTGCCCCTGGTTGCTTTTACTTTGTATTTTCCGCGGACTATTTCCTGTACTCTGTCTTGCTTTGTCAGCTCTTTCAAAATATCTGAGACCATCTGTTTTGCTGATGATTCAGTAACATCAATACGACTGGCGATTTGTCTGAAATTCAATCCCTGTTCGGGATTTTTATTCAATATATCTAGTATCTGTCCGGTAAGTTTTTCTTTTGAAATGTCGGGACTTTTTTTGCCCCTGCCTTTTCTACTCATAATTCAGTTTTTGCGAAGTTAACAAAAGGAATAATAAATTTTAATACATTTGATTAATAATTGGAATGCTATGCCAGCTTTAAAATCGATCCTTACTCATTCTCCTTCAATAGTTACAAGAAAAACAGGAAATGAATATGTTCTTATTCCCGTTACAAATAACATTGCAGATATGAATAGTGTTTATACTCTGAATGAAACCGGTGCATTTATCTGGGAACATATTGATGGCAAAAGAAGTGTTGAAGAGATCATTAATGAATTAACTGAAGAATACAATGTTGATAATAAAACAGCTGAGGCAGATGTTTTGTCTTTACTTGAGGAAATGAGCAAATATTTGATTATCAATAAATGATCCAACGTATTTTAAAAAATGCCACCAGGAGCGTTAAAAAAACGCATCAACATATATGAGGAATTATAATTTGAATATTGCAGGGTATAACATCAGGTTTGAAGCATTAGCCGATGGACCGGACCTTATTCCTTCTGCAAGGTTCCTCAGAAATATAACTACCGACAACAATTCAGACATTCTGATACGGGTCCATTCCGGAAAATTTAACCTTCCGGAAAAAGCTGAAAAGGTTTTTTCTGCTCCATATGTAGAAGAGATGAATGGAGTACATATCAATCATGGAATAAACTTCTGGAGCATATGGAAATGCCATTCCGACCTGTATATCATGACAGTCTTTCCTCTATCCTCTCCTGACAAAAACGCATTGCTGAGGTTTTCTCTTAAACAGGCAGAGTGGGATCTATGGATTGACAGTACCGGAAATAGTACCGATCCGTTTGAATATCCGCTTGATGGCCTGGTACTCTATTACCTTACAGTTATTTATGGTGATATATTTATACATGCATCAGGAATAAACAATGCAGGTCACGGATATCTGTTCAGTGGTGTATCAGGGAAAGGGAAATCAACAATGGCCATGCTATGGGCCAATTCAGGATCGAAAGTAATTCATGATGACAGACTTATAATCAGAAAAACAGCAGCCGGCTATAAGATGTTCAATACGCCTGTATATAATAATGATGAACCAGGGGAATCGCCATTGAATAAAATTTTTATAATTGAACACAGCCTTAAAAATAAACTGGTCCCGGTAAGTGGAGGCACTGCTGTCAGCCTGATAATGGCAAACTGCATCCAGCATAACTGGGGCCCGGACATAATAGCCCGTCTGCTTGGATCGGTATCAATCATGTGTGAGACAGTCCCTGTTCTGAAGCTTTATTTCAAGCCCGACAGAAGTGTAATTGATCATATTCTTGAGCATGAATAATAACCGGAACACAGATATTGTTAAAAATATCGGACTACAACTACTGTCTGAAGGTAAAACCATCCGGATCAAAGCTAATGGCTATAGCATGTATCCATGCATCAGACCGGGTTCCATGGTACTTATTGAACCAATACATCTTAAAGGATCACCTGTAAGGGGAGAGATAATAGCAATAAGGAGAGAAAGTGGATTGATTGTGCATCGTCTGGTTAAAATTATTGAAAAAGAAGGTGTTAAACTTTTTATTGCAAGAGGCGACAGTAACTCCCGCCCTGATAAACCTGTAAAAGCTGACCTGATTGCAGGAAGAGTAGTGGGAGCTGAGACTACAGGTGAAAATCCGGTCAGAGCAGACATCAGGATTAATACCAGACCAACATATTTTTGGAACAGAATAAGGGTGATATTCATTATTGTCAGGAAGAAGATTGTAAGAAAGTAACCGATGAAAGAAAAACTAAATCTGTTCAGAAAATCACTGAAACTTGTCTGGGAGAGTGCTCCGGAATGGGCCATTGCAAATACTTCGATTTCTGTATTAAGGAGTTTTCTGCCACTGGTACTGGTATGGCTGATAAAAATCCTGATTGATGATATAACACTTGCAGCAACTAATTCTTCAGGATTTTCTTTCGATAAGGTAATGTGGATGATCATTGCCGTGGTAGTTGTTTATTTTCTCGATGAAGTATCATCTGATTTCAGTAATTATATCCGCAAGAAACAATCGCTGAAACTTGAGGTATACATGTATGGCCTTTTACATGAGAAGTCGGTTAAACTGGATCTAATTAATTTTGAACGTCCCGAGTATTTCGATTGCCTGTCGAGGGCATCAAGGGAAGCTCCGTGGAGGCCCAACAACATTCTTAACAACCTGATTGCTTTACTCAGAAGTCTCCTGTCATTACTTCTTATGGCCGGATTGATCGTAACTCTTAACTGGACACTGGCTTTACTTCTTATTGTAGCTAATATACCAGGAATATGGATGAGGCTGCATTATGCGGATATCCTCTATAACTTCCAGCGGAAACAGACACCTGAAGCAAGAAAATCAGCATATTTCAACTGGCTTCTTACGGGCGACAGACCTTCAAGAGAACTCAGGTTGTTCGGACTTGGGAATTATTTCACCAGTCTTTTTAAAAAATCATTCCTTAAACAGAAAGAGGAAGAGATCAATATCATAAAGAGGAGGACACTTATTGAACTTATCTCTAACATTTTCAAGGCATCTGCATTTTTGATCACTTTATTGTTTATCGCGAGCAAAACAATTAACAGCGCACTCTCTTTGGGACAGATGACAATGTTCCTGCTGGCTTTCCGGCAGGGGATGACATTCATAAAAGACATTTTAAGCTCAGTAGCAGGACTTTATGAAGACAGCCTTTTCATTGGTGATACTTTTGAGTTCCTGAACCTGAAAGAAAAAATCACTCCTGTTGAACCGATAGTTATACCAGCTCCATTGAAAGAGAAAATTACTGTCGAGAATCTGAGTTTCACCTATCCCGGAAACAGATCAAAAACCATAAATAATATCTCTTTCGAAATAAGAAAAGGAGAAATAATTGCCCTGGTGGGTCCGAACGGAGCAGGAAAAAGCACACTTGCCAGACTCTTATGCCGGCTTTATGATCCGGACTCAGGAGTGGTTAAGTACGATGGAAACAACATCCGGAATATGGATCCGGAAGAATACAGAAAGTTCTTTTCAGTTGTTTTCCAGGATTTTATGCTTTATAACCTCACTGCAGGAGAAAATATCCGTCTTGGTAATATCCATCAGGAAGAACCGGATGTTAAGATGAAATCATCTTCAGCCATTACCGGAGTTAATGATCTGATTACTAATCTCCCAAAAGGATATGACACCGTTATAGGGAACCTTTTTGATGACAGCCGCGAATTAAGTTGGGGGGAGTGGCAAAAGATTGCCCTTGCCCGGGCCCTGTTCAGAGATGCCCCGGTGTTGATTCTTGATGAACCCTCCAGTGTTATGGATGCTGAAACGGAATATGATATCTTCACCCGTTTCAGAGAGATAGTAAAAGACCGGACATCAATACTGATCAGCCATCGCTTTACAAATGTCAGTCTTGCCGACAGGATAATTGTACTTGATAAAGGAGCTGTTGCTGAAACAGGAACCCATGATGAACTTATGAAAAGAAAAGGAATTTACTTCAATATGTTTACAAAACAAAGCAGCCTGTTCGGCAGATGAATTGATATTATTTATTAACCTCACCGGCCTGGTAAATTGTTCCGGATATCCGGAAGATGATGATGGCATCATTCATTCTTAACATTTCTTAACATTTCCAAGCTAACTACCTGAAAATATTTGCAATATATTTTGAATATATTTTCTTTTTGTTTAATTTTATATTATAAAGTCAAAAACAATTACAAATCCGGCGATCATGAACAGTTCTCAAAAAGAGGCTTTAAAACACAGACTATTAAAACTTGCAGAGTTAAAAAGCACTGGTGCTCCTGCAGATCTGGCTTTCCGGTTTGAGATAAGTGAAAGGAGTGTTAAACGGATTGTTAAAGAGATCCGCGATGAAGGGATAGATATCAGGTATAGCCAAACATACAGGTCGTATGTAACAGAAAAAGATTTTCAATAATTTTTAAAAAAAATATTGAAAAGCCATTTTTCTGTCCCCGGCTATTTTTAAATTGCATCATATAGTCGATGTCGTCCTGTTGAGTATGCAATTTAATTCGAATAAAATCAGGATGTTGACTGGCTCTTGCAAATTTTGTTTTATGTGTTGTTGTTTTCAGGAACCAACTGACTATTAGCACGCCTCGCTGCATTTCGTGCTGTTGTTTGGGTTCTTAGTGAACCGGCGATCGTTCAGATCGCAACCCCAACCCCCGGTAGACAAAACATCGCCTGCCGGGGGATTTTTTAACCTACAGTATCTCAATGAATTTTCAAGGAGGAGCTCTGAAATGGAAACAAGTAATTCCCTGATTACTTTACTGATTTAAAGGTGAAAGGTTTTTTCTTTATAAATCTTTCCTTATTCTGTGTATTACAAGATACATTGCCAGAGCGCACAGCACCCCGGAGGATATTATTAAAATAGCTATTACTAATTTCAGCCCGGTAAGATTGACTGCCAAGGCAAAGCCTGTTACAACACCAGAAACAGTAAGATTTGCAGCAAATAAAACTTTGTATTTAAGCATTTTGTCCATAGCAGCTGTAAACGCATAGGCTAACCATAAATTAAATACCTTAAAATATTCCAATCTGTGAATTGAAATAGGTTTCAATTTCTTTCATTGAATCAGAGTTATTAGCACAGTCTTTTATAATCTTACCCTTTTCCATCAGGGCAACCCGTGTACACAAATCAGAGATATGGTTTAAATTATGACTCGAAATGATAATTGTTTTTGTGTTTCCTTCATGATATCGTTTTAATATTCCTTTAAGACTCATTTGTGAACTTGGGTCAAGAAAGTTAAAAGGTTCGTCTAAAATTAAAACTTCCGGTTCTGAAAGCATCGCACCAATAATGCCAACTTTTTGTTTGTTTCCAGATGAAAGGTTTCTGATATACTTATTAATGCCAAAAACTTCCCCATTCATAAATGTTCCAAATCCTTCAAGCCTCTTCTTTATTTCGGTAGTGTCCATCCCATAAAGGAATCCTATAAAATCAAAATATTCTTCCGGTTTTAAGAATTCGATAAGAAAATTATCATCGATAAACGATCCAGTATATTTTTTCCAATGTTCCGATTGATAAATTATCTTTGATTTTGACTTAATATTTCCCCTTTCTGGTTTCAATAAATCAAGCATCAATCTTAGAAGAGTTGTTTTTCCTGCGCCATTATTACCAACAAGACCAAAAATTTCACCCTGTGGAATATTTAAGTTTTCAATATCAACAGCCACTGTTGAGCCAAATTTCTTTAATAGATTTTCTATCGAAATCATCTTCTGTAGCCCTCCATGTTAATATGTTTTCGTCTGTAAAGTTGCTGTAATATAATCTTATACCATTTCCTGTGGAATGATAAAATAAGTACACTTAAAATATTCATTATTATAAGGCTTTGAGGCACGCTAAAAATGGATGTCAGAAAAAGCAACAATAATAAAGGGAGGATAATAATTATCATTATGGTTATCATCTGTATGACATTGTATCCCTGCATATTAAAAAAGATACTATTCCCCAGATCGATTCTGGAGGTGTTAAAAGTTGCCATATAGAAAATAATAAAATACCCTATGGAGGAATTATATAAAAGTGCTGTCAGATAAAGATGAATATCCATTTTCCCCTGAATTACCAAAGGCAAATAAAAAAGAAGAAGAATTAATCCTAAAGAAGTGTATATTATATGTTTAGCCCTTAAATATTTACTCACACTAAATGTCCTGACAGAGATGAAATCGAAAAAGCTGCTTTCCCACGAAAACAGATATTGTGAAAAAAGGTACCCGAAAATTCCGCTTAAGATTATAAAAATAATAAAAGAAAGATATATGCTATTCTGCTCATTTTGAATTATATAATAAAACAGGAAAATGAAAACAATAGCTATAATGAAAAACCCGGATAATCTTTTGTTTCTGGTAATCAGTCTGATTTCAAGTAATGCATAGGAAAAATGCTCATTTATAAAAGAATATGATTTTGTTTTTTTAAAGATCCATAAGACGCCTGATGTCTGTGAATCATTATAGTAAATCGCATTTTTCAATAATCTGAAATTGACAATCAACAGAATGAAGAGAGTAAGTATGAGAAACAGAATTAAAATAATATCTCCTGATAATAGCCTTTGAAAAAAATCTGCTGATATTTCTTCCATAGATATATGAAGAACTACTTTCAAAATAATCAAAAGAGATGCAATAACCAGAATCAGTAATTGAACAGGGAATGCCAGTCCTATTAGGTTTTTAAAAAGCAACACCAGATAACTCTCAATCATCAACAGCAACAAAAGACCCATTAAATACAACAAGGAATCATGCAGACCGTAAACCTGAAAAACAGTGCTTATTGAAAATGAAATTAAAAATGAAATAAAGCCAAGAGTGAAGAAGTTACAGGAAGTAATCATTAAAAGATAAGTAATGATCTTATTTCTTTTGAAGGGCAGATGTAAATATGGGATCACATCCTTTGAATTATTCCTTTGAAAAAGCAGTAGTAAGAAGAAACCTGTCAGAAATAAATAAATCAATACAGAATTAAACCATTTTACAGAGTCATCTGATGGTCCGGTTAAACTAACCTTTCCAAAGTTTAATCCGAGGTAGAAGATTAGAAACAAGAGATATGCTACCG
>DAOQAX010000064.1:0-10306 GCA_035354395.1 Bacteroidales bacterium
TTCCGATATATCGCTGAGCAACCTGCTCATAAGCTTAACTGAATTGGCATATCCTTTGTGAATTTCATCACCGGAATGGCCTCCGTGCAGCCCTGTAATTGAAATTTTCAGAGCGACAGAATCTTCATTTGCCGGAACAGTTGCATATTTCATTGTGCCTACAGTATCCATTCCCCCGGCACAACCAATAAACAGGATTCCTTCATCTTCCGAATCAAGATTGATCATGATCCTACCGGTGAAAAAATCGGGTTTAATATTATTGGCTCCCGTCATGCCCGATTCTTCATCAACAGTGAAGAGACATTCTATCTTTCCTGCCTTCAGATTTTTGTCGGTAAGGATGGCCATCTGGGAAGCAATTCCTATACCATCATCAGCTCCCAGTGTAGTGCCATTTGTGATAATCCATCCGTCTTTAATGACAGGTATTATAGGATCTGTTTCCCAGTTGTGCTGATAGTCGATCTTTTTTTCTCCGACCATATCCATGTGACTCTGAAGAACTAAGGTTTTACGGTCTTCCATTCCATGGGAGGCTGGTTTTATAATCAGAATGTTGCCTACTTCATCTTCTTTTGATTCAAGGTGATTTGTCTCAGCAAAATCAAGAAGATAACGTCTTATTTTCACCTCATTCTTAGACAAACGGGGAATACTGCATATTTCTTCGAAGTAAGACCAGATTGGAGGTGAACTTATTTGGTTTAAGGCACTCATACTAGAAAAAAGAATAATTAAGACAGCAAACATACTTTTTTTAAGAGATAAAATACAAATGTTTAAAAACATACTGAATTTTGATTAAATTTACTATGGTTATACTACTTCCTAATCAATGTATTGAAATATGTCAAAACGTACAATTGTCTTATTACCAGGTGATGGTATAGGGGTCATTGTTCTTCCGCAGGCTATAAGGGTACTTGATGCAGCCGGTTTCAATGCTAATTATATTTATGGCGATATTGGCTGGAAATTCTGGTGTAATGAAGGCAATCCTTTACCTCAGAGAACTATTGACCTGATTGAAAAACATAAGATTGCTCTCTTCGGAGCAATTACATCTAAACCCAACGATGAAGCAAAGAGTGAGTTAAACTCTTCCCTTCAGGGGAAAGGATACACTTACTCAAGCCCTATTGTCGGATTAAGGCAGCATTTCAACCTTGACATATGCATAAGACCATGCAAGTCATATAAAGGAAATCCATTGAATTTTATAAGAAGAGGAAAAGGAAACTCTATCGATGAGCCGCTTGTTGATGTTGTGATATTCCGCCAGAATACTGAGTGTCTTTATTCAGGTGTAGAGTGGACCAACCCTCCGGAACAGGTTTACAAAGCATTTCTTACTCATAAGAAATTCGTTGAAAACTTTGGGAACGTACCGGTTGAAGAGATTTCCATATCTGCGAGAATATTTACAAAAAAAGCGACAGAGAGAATATTACTGGCAGCTTTTGAACACGCCAGGAAATTCGGGTATAAGTCGGTGACGGTATGCGAGAAACCTAATGTTGTAAGGGAAACTTCCGGTTTAATGTGGAAGCTTGCCAAAGAGATTCAGAAAAATTCATTTCCAGAAATAAGGCTTCTGAATACCAACATTGATGCGCAGATGATGTGGCTGACAAAAAATCCGGAAGACTACGGGGTGATAGTTGCAGGAAATATGTTCGGAGATATTGCATCTGATGCTTTTGCAGGTCTTATTGGCGGATTAGGGTTTGCATGCAGCGCCCAGTTTTCGTCCGACGGCATTGCTGTTTTTGAACCAACTCATGGGTCTGCTCCCAAATACGCTGATTATGAAGTGTCAATAGTAAATCCAATTGCCATGATAGAATCAGCATGTATGATGCTTGATTATATTGAGGAAAAGAAGATCGCAGCTAAAATACGAAAAGCTATATCTGACGTAGTTGAAGAAGGTAAAGTAAGAACATATGACATGCTGAAAATGGCTGGACGGCCTGAAGTTGTCCAGAACGGAGCCGCTTCAACTTCGCAGATGACCGATGCTATTATTGCCCGATTAAAATAATCAACATCCTGAATGAAAACTGAAGAAGTTCAAAAACTATGGCCTGAACTTGAGTGGATCAAAGACCGGTCGCTAAGGGAAAAAACAACCAGAACATGGGCTTTGGCACTCGAAAGAAGTGTACTTACTGCCGGCGATCTGGAGAAGATACCTTTTACCCTGCTCTGTGGCCCTGATCTTAAAGTTAGCTTTATGTCCCATAAAAGATGCGTTGTCCATATTGCAAAAGCAAGCGGGGAAAAAATGAATGAATTCTTTGAAAAAGATCTACCGGTTAATATGGATGTTCTTATTTCCGGCGCTATACTTGCTGATGTTGGCAAACTTCTTGAATATGAATTAGATAAAGAAGGCAGAGCCGTTCAGGGTAAATACGGGCAATTCCTGAGACACCCATTTTCCGGAGTATCACTGGCTGAAGAGTGTGGTGTGCCTCCTGAAGTTTGTCATATCATAGCAACACATGCACAGGAAGGCGATATAGTGAAGAGGACCACTGAAGCCTATATTGTTCACCATGCCGACTTCATGACTTACCTGCCATTTAAAAGCAGGCTGACTGTTTAATATTGCTTATTTCTGTTTAACCTCATTATGTAACCAGCCGGTCCTGGTCACCTGACCAGGTCAGCCGAGCTTCATTTTCTCGATCTCTTCAATATTTAATTCGTTTGCAACATCTTTGGCATCGGGAGTGTACAGATAATCGATACGGTCCTGATATTTGGCCATCACCTTTCCTCTTACGATTTTCATTGTTGAGTTCATAAGGCCGTTTTCTTCAGAAAAGCTTTCTTCGAGAATTGCAATTGCAACAGGAAGCCATCTTTGCGGAAACATCTTACCAAATTTGCCGTTGGTCCGGTATTCATTGACTTCATTTTCGATTAACGTTACAATAGCGCGCTTTCCTTCATCAGAGTCAGCGGTAAGATCTTTTTCTTCAAGAAATAGTTTAAGAGCATGCTGGTTTGGTACTATCAGGGCCACGGTATAAGGCTTCTGATTATTGTAAAGCATACACTGATCAATGTATTTTGATTGTTCAGAGATTGCTTCTTCAATACCCTCAGGACTGAATTTTTCGCCATCATCGGCTATCAGAAGACTTTTAAAGCGTCCAAGGACATAGAGGAATCCCTCTTTTGTCATGTAACCCATATCGCCGGTATAGAGCCATCCGTCTTTAATAGTCTCTTTTGTAGCGGTATCATTTTTCCAGTAACCGTGCATCACATTGCCACCTTTGATAACTATTTCTCCTTTCTCACCAAGCGGAACTTCATTCCCATTGTCGTCACATATCTTAAGGTCCATGTTGTTTACAAGCACTCCTGAAGATCCAAGTCTGTGCCGGCTGGTAGAATTAGAGGAAATAACCGGTGAGGCTTCACTCAGGCCATAACCCTGATATATTGGGATACCCAGGGCATAAAAAAACCTTTGAAGCTCAATTTCAAGGAGGGCTCCGCCGCCGACAAAATAGTCGAGTTCACCGCCATACGCTTCTCTGATTTTACTGAACAGGATCTTATCGTAAAATTTCAATAATGGTTTTTTCAGTTTCTGTAACCCTTCTCCTTTATTCCAGCCTTCTTTGTTATATGAATATGATGTTTTTATGGCGTGATTAAAAAGTATTTCGGTAAGCTTCCCTTTCTCCTTTATTCCTTTCTCTATATTCTTTCTGAAATTTTTAGAGATTGCAGGGACACTCATAAGCAGATTTGGTTTAATCTCCTTCAGGCAGATGGGAAGGTTTCTTAGTGTCTCTATTGGTGTTTTTCCTGTTTTTACAGAAGCAATACTGGCGCCTCTTCCCATGAAGGCATAAATGCCGCAGGTATGACCAAAAGAGTGGTCCCACGGAAGTATTAAAAGCGTTTTATAGAATGACGGTATATCCATAAGGCTGTAAGCCTGATACACATTGGTGACATAGTTACCGTGGGTAAGGATAATTCCCTTTGGATCAGCTGTTGTGCCTGAAGTATAGCAGATATTTGCAAAATCGTCAGGCGTGATACTCTTGTATAGTTCTTCGAATTTTGCCATGTTATCATGCGTTTCGAGCCACTCTCTTCCCGATTTTCTTATCTCATTGAAATGTATTTCATTGGCAGCATATTCCTCCTGTGTATCAAAATGAATAACTTTTTCCAGGGAGGGGCAGTCACTGAGAATGCTTTTCAGCTTTTTTGCCTGAATAGACGAAACCATTATCATCCTTGCTCCTGAGTGGTTAATCCTGAATTTGACTTCATCAGGATTTAGTTTTACAGATAAAGGAACATTCATTGCTCCGGTGTACAGGATACCCAGTTCTCCTATGACCCAGTTATTGCGGCCCTCCGACATAAGACAAATCCGGTCACCCTTTTGTATCCCCATTTTTAGCAGACCTGCTGCAAATTCATAAACCTGTTTTTTTGTCTCACCATAAGTAGTGCCTTCATATTTGTCGTTAGGCTTTTCCCATAAGTAGACGTTACTGCTGAATTTTTCTACGCTTTCTTCAAAGAATTGTATTAATGATTTCATTAACTCAGGTTTTATGTTATTGTTTATTTTCTATGTCGAATATACAAATTTTGTACGATTTGTCATGCTACTATATCTTTATCCCGGTTGTTTTGGTATTCAATAATTTGTATCTTTGATTATCAACACATTAATATTTGTAAATAAATTTTTTTTCTAAACCATAATTATTCTGATATGAAACATTTATTCGCTATTGTATTAATGGGTCTTATGGTTATTACCTCTTCATGTAAATACTTTAAGAACTTCAGATTATTTGGTCACAAAACTAATGTAGAAGAAGCCTGGAAAATCAAACAGGATAGTATAAGGGTTGCCGATTCAATAATGAGAATAAACCTGCAGGCCATTGAAAATGCAAAAATTGATTCTGCCCGCAGGGCTGAAGAAGAAAGAATGGCATGGGAAAGCAAAAACAAATATAATATTATAGTTGGGAGTTTCCTTACGCCCGATTATGCTAAAAACCTTTCCGAGGTATACAAGCAAAAAGGATATAACACAAAGATTATTAAGATGTCAGGAGGCATGTTTGACCTTGTATCAGCCGAAGTACATGAGAACTTCCGACAGGCATTTAAACGTCTGAAAGATTTTCAGGACACCGGCGTAACTGACGCCTGGATTTATGAAATAAGATAGCTTCGCATTTGCTTCACAGCATCTTGCACGCCTCAAACTTAAAACCTTAAACTTCACGCCTCATCCAGGCGGTTATCTGTATATTGTCTCCTCCCTGTCGGGTCCTACTGAAACCATTGTTACAGGAACTCCTGTTTCTTTCTCGATATACTCCACATATCTTTTAAGAGCAACAGGCAGTTTGTTATACTCCTTTATTCCGCTTATATTTTCTTCCCATCCGGGGAACTCAGTATATACAGGTTCAATAGTAGCATTTGTGTTGAATGGTATTTCAAGACATTCCATTCTGTCGACCTTATATTTTGTGCAGACTTTTATGGTCTTGAATCCTGAAAGACAATCGGCTTTGGTCATAAAAAGCTTTGTAACGCCATTTATCATTATGGAATATTTCAATGCAGGCATATCGAGCCAGCCGCATCGTCTGGGACGACCTGTTGTAGCTCCGAATTCATGACCGATATTCCGGAGTGCATCTCCTGTTTCATCATGCAACTCAGTTGGAAATGGTCCACTGCCTACACGTGTGCAATAAGCTTTGAAAATTCCAAAAACTTCTCCGACCGCTTTTGGGGAAGCACCCAGGCCGATACATGCACCTGCACTGATAGTATTTGATGAAGTAACATATGGATATGATCCAAAGTCAACGTCAAGCATTGTCCCCTGGGCCCCTTCAGCCAGTATTTTCTTTCCTTTGGCGGCGAGATTGTTGACGTAATATTCGGTATTAATAATCTGAAATTTTTTCAGAAACTCTATTCCTTCGAACCAACCCTTCTCATACTCTTTCAGATCGAATTTAAAATCATAATTCTTAAGAATGGTGAGATGATTATCAAGTTGTTCCTTGTAAAGATCCAGGAATTCCTTTCTGAGGATGTCGCCAACACGAAGAGCGTTACGGCCTGCTTTATCAGTATAGGCAGGTCCTATGCCTTTAAGTGTTGATCCTATTTTCGTATTGCCTTTGTGGTGTTCATAAGCTGCATCTAGGATCCTGTGCCCGGGAAGTATCAGGTTAGCCCTGCTGGAAATCACAAGCCTCTTTATCAGCTCATCAACAGACGGTCCCAACTCCTCAATCTCCTTTTTGAATATTGCAGGGTCAATTACAACCCCGTTCCCGATAATATTAACCTTATCAGGATGGAATATGCCTGAAGGAATAAGATGTAATACATGTTTAACATTATTAAACTCAAGAGAATGCCCTGCATTAGGACCTCCCTGAAAACGGGCAACTGCATCATAAACCGGACTTAATGCATCAACGATCTTTCCTTTTCCTTCATCACCCCATTGTAGGCCTAACAATATGTCAATGTTCATATTAGATGTATTATTGTATATAAAAAAATACCCGGCAAGATACGAAATTTATCGGCAGAATATAGACATGGAAAAGCATTGTTAATAAAATGGCCGTGATATTGAAGTGCAACAGCAGGATTTTTTTATTATTAATCTGATTATTAATTTTTTCAGCAGGGTTTTTGGAATAATAAAATTAATTAACAAACATGTTTTTTTTAGTTCGAACAGCAACAGATTCGGTGGATTTCGTAAATTTGCTAATTGGATTGACAGACAGATCATTTGTTTGGTAATGAGTTGCTTATTCATGAATATTCTTATGAGAGATTTTGTAAAATTGTCATCTTTTTTTTTAATTTTATTCACCCTGGCATCTCAAAATTTATTTTCTCAGAATGAGGATGTACTGTTCAGAAAATATGTTATTTCATCAGGATGGAATGGCCTGCTTTATGGTGGAGCTATCGATGCCATAGCCGAACTTGACGGAGCTGCAGCAGGTGGAGTTCCTATAATAACTTCCGGCGTTTGTGTACTGATACCGCTAATCTCGAATACTTCAAAAACTATTACCGCTAATCAACTTATGCTTTCGGGTCACGGGAGAACAATAGGTTGGGTACATGGTGCTGCCTTTTCATCACTTGTTCTTGGTGAAAATGCATGGGAGGATGAAGGAAATGATTACTATAAAATGACGATAGGGTTAAGTGCGTTGTCAAGCATAGGTCTGGGTATGCTTGGTAATTCATTGGGTAAAAATAATGACTGGACAGAAGGACAGGTTGCTTTATATCGTCATTACGGATGGATAATGCCATTTACAGGATTTTCAGTAGCCGCAGCTTTCTCTGATGACATAAGAGTTTTCGGAGGCTCCATTCTGTTGTTTGGAGCCGGAGGTTATCTGCTTGGGAACAAGGTGAATAACATGCATGAATATACAAGAGGTGATATAAGAGCCACAAGGGTGCTTACTGTTTTAAACGGAGGATTGGGTTATGGTATACTTACCGATCTGCAATCAGACAACGAAATAAATGATGCCACCTGGCTGATCCCGGCCGCCGGTGTACTTTCAGGGACTCTGATCAGCCATTTATGGTTGAAAGATGCAGATCTTTCACCGCAGCAGGGATTGACAACTGCATATGCCTCGACGGGAGGAGCAATTATTGGACTGGGTATCGCAATGATAGTGGATTCTGAAAATGCTACACCGTGGTATCTGATACCATATGCAACGGGCCTGGGTGCTTATGCTTATGCTGTGGAGCATTTTAAAAGAAAAAATATTGCTTTTAATTTTATACCTGCCAATAGAAAAAAAAGCAACTGGGATCTTGCATTCATGCCTCAGAACCTGTTACTTAATTCCAAAATGCAGAGCAGAGGATACCTGGTAAACGGACGCTTGACAGGAATGCAGCCGGTCTTTTCGGCTTCAGTTACTTTCTGACAACAATCTTACTTTTTTGTCTGGTCTTTATTTTCGATGGTGTTCCCGTAAATGTACAGTGAGTGATACATGGGAGAGAAGTTATTCAGTTCACAGGCTGTTTTAATTATTTCGCTGATCCTGGGGTCGCAGAATTCAACCACTTTGCCTGATTCAATATCAATGAGATGGTCGTGCTGACTGCATTGATATGCTCTTTCGAATTGTGCAATGTTTTTTCCGAACTGATGCTTGATAACCAGGTTACAGTCAAGCAGCAACTCTATAGTATTATACAATGTTGCACGGCTTACCCTGTAATTCTTGTTCTTCATGAAGATGTACAGCGACTCTATATCAAAATGACCAATGCGTGAATATATCTCATCAAGTATGGCGTACCTCTCAGGAGTTTTGCGGTGACCTTTCTTTTCAAGATACTCAGTGAAGATCTTTTTAACTGTAATTTTGGTATCGTCACTAATCATATTTGGTCTAATTTAAAATAATAGTAAAAGTACATATTTTTACCCGGAAAACAGCTAAATATGATGGTTTAAAATCATTTTGAAAAATCTTCGACTCTTCTGACATTTTCAATTCCATTTATATTGGAGATTTTCAAAATCAGGTTGTTAAGGTCCTTAATGTGATGAACATACAAATCGATTGTACCTTCAAAAATGCCATTTTTTACAGAAACATTAATGTTGGTAATATTGACCTGTAATTCGGATGAAATGATATGTGTAACATCATTAAGCAGGCCTATTCTGTCTATACCTGTCATGTCAATCCTTGCAATGAAAGAGATGAG
This sequence comes from Bacteroidales bacterium, assembly GCA_035354395.1. Lineage (GTDB taxonomy): Bacteria > Bacteroidota > Bacteroidia > Bacteroidales > VadinHA17 > LD21. The sequence continues at coordinate 8,809 of DAOQAX010000064.1, forward strand.
CTTATGAATAGCCCATTTGACAGCTATTATCCTGTTTCCTTCGTTTGACATGAGTCTGATTGCAGTAGGGCATTTTGGTTTGTGTACAATGATGGATCCCTCAGGCGAGTGATACCCCAGCACTTCATCGCCGGGTATTGGATTACAGCACTTTGCAATTACATATGACTGTTCTGCATTTTCAACATTTTCCCTTAAAAGGAAGGGGACTGTTTTATCGATCTTTTCCTCTGTGGTTTTTGTTTCTCTCTTCTCTTTCTTTGATCCGATGAGTTTAAGATCCCAATACTTGATGATATTTTTCGGCTGACTTTTTTTGATAAATTTCTTCAGGTCGTCAGCACTTAATGTACCAATGCCGATTGAAGAGTAAAGATCATCTTTATTAATGGAGTCATAGTTGGAGAGTAGCTTCTTAATGATTTCAGCATTTGCTGTAAGGTTTTGGTCTTTAAGAATTGCATCAAGCACATCCATCCCTTTCTGAATGTTGTCCTTCGATTCAGTTTTTAAGGCGTTCTTAATAGCCTCTTTGGCTTTTGAAGTCTTTACAAAAGAGAGCCAGCCTTTTTCGGGCTTTGCAATATCGGAGGTGATTATTTCAACCTGATCGCCACTGGCTAAAACAGCGTTTATCGGATTGAGTTTATGATTTATCTTGGCCCCGATGGATTTGTTTCCGACCTGAGTATGTATTTCATAGGCAAAATCGAGGGCTGATGCTCCCTTCGGAAGGCTGATAAGACGTCCTTTCGGTGTGAAAACCATTATTTCAGAAGAGAAGAGGTTCATCTTAAACTCGTCCAGAAATTCCACAGGATCATCGAGAGGATTTTCGAGCATCAGACGGATGTTCTTTATCCACTTATCGAGTTCACTTTCAGGGAAATTGTCTCCTTTGTATTTATAATGTGCGGCGTAGCCTCTTTCAGCTATCTCGTCCATTCTTGTGCTCCTGATCTGTATCTCTACCCATTGACCTTCAGGGCCCATGACTGTTAGGTGTAATGCTTCGTAACCATTAGGTTTTGGCCTGCTTACCCAATCGCGAAGCCTGTCGGGCTTAGGAGTATAGTAGTCAGTGATAATTGAATATATGTTCCAGCATTGGGTCTTTTCAGGAATTCCATGTATAGGTTCAAAAACAATTCTGACAGCCAGAACATCATATATCTCTTCGAAAGGAACATTTTTTGCCTGCATTTTCTTCCATATCGAAAAGATAGATTTCGGTCTTCCGTTTATGTTAAACTTAACTCCGGCTTCAGTGAGTTTCTGAATGATGGGAAAAGAAAATTTATTAATAAGGGCGAGATACTTCTTTTCGCTGAGCTTTAATTTTGAAGAAATTTCTTCATATATCTGGGGTTGCCTGAATTTAAAGCTAAGGTCCTCTAGTTCGCTTTTGATTGCATAAAGACCCAGCCTGTGAGCGAGCGGAGCATAAAGAAAAATGGTCTCGCCGGCGATCTTCATCTTCTTGTGCTCGGGCATTGAA
>DAOQAX010000065.1:0-10180 GCA_035354395.1 Bacteroidales bacterium
TGCCTCAGCCCTTGTTGCTACATCAGTATCTGATAACGAAGCAGTTACAAGCGGTATGGCAGTTACGTCACCACGGATACCAAGCATCGATATTATTTCAGGTTTTGCTTCAGGAATAGCTTTCTTGAAAGCAGCGACCCACTTATTAGTAACTTCTGTACCCTGAAGAGCCAGAGACATACGCATTGCTGCGTTCCTGTATTTCTTATTCGGATGTGAAGCAGCTTTTATCAGTTCAGGCATTGCTTTAACACCATGAAGAGATGTATAGATATCGAGAGCATCTGTTTTATTCTGGATAGTAAGATCCTCATCACATTTTGATATAACAAGCTTACATATCTTATCAGCTGTTTTAACATCACCGTTTTTACCAATATTACGTGCATAGTTAAGCAGAGCGGCTGTTGCACCCGTACGTTCCCATTTATATGAAGCATCCATTGCTGCTTTTGAAAGAACAGGATAAGCTGCCGGACTGGCGCTTTGTGCAAGGGCATTATATGCAGAAGCCTTGATATCGGGATTACTGTTTGAAGTCCATGCTATGTATTCGTTTACTGCAACCTGTGAATTTATTAATGATAGTGCATTCATGGCAGCAGCGGCACATGGCAGATCTTTATTTTTCAGTGCTTCAGCTATAATAGTCTCGGAGTTTTTCCCTCCGACAGCTTTTATTACAGCAAGAGCAGGTTCACAGAGCTCTTTGTTCCCAAGATATATCTTCACAGCTTCAGCCGATTTATCACCTCCGATAAGCTGAAGTTGTTTCATAAAGAAATCTTTGACATTATTGTCTTTTTTTTCAATTGCATAACTGATGCAGATCTTTTCCCACATAGCTCTTTCTGTCTCTTTCCCACTCTGGGAAAGAAAACGGGAAAGGCTCTCTATTGCAAATCGTGGGCTGGTATCATTACCGGTTCCGGGGGCGACAATCTGATCACAAATCTGCTTAATACCTGTTTCCCCGAGTAACAGCATATCACCCATCAGTTTATTGTTGAACTGAAGATCATTTGCCGGCAGCCTTGCGAGCAGGTCAGCTACTTTTGTTTCAGTGGTCCTCTTATCCTGTGCATATGATGAAAATGAGATCAGCAGGAAAGAAAGACTTATTATAAGTATATTCTTGATTTTCATATTTTCCATTTTAAAGTTTTCAATTTAGTATCACTTATCAGATCTTCCATGGACCACGCATAGGAGGATTAATGAGTCTGTTGGCTCCCTCGTCGTCGATAACTTGTTGTTTTACCGGATCATATTTGAGGTTTCTCCCCAGACGGAGGGCAATTGCACCAAGGTTGACGATAGAACATGACCTGTGGCCATTTGATTCATTTAGAGCAAATTTCTGCCTTGTCCTTACAGATTCGCTGAATGTTGTAATCTGAGGTGCCGGATCAGGAAGAGAGTTAATCAGTTTCTCAATGTTAGGGATGGTCGACCTGAATCCTTTGAAAACTTTTCCGTTAGGACCTTCTATATAAGCTGCATCCTTATCACGGTTTTCACCATCAAGTATGATCTGGCATCCGTCGGCATAGGTATATGTTATTCTTCTCCATGAGCCCACTGCATCATAATGCTGTTCAGGAGCATCAATTTCTACAGAAACAGGACCTGTATCATCTTTACCGAGCATATACTGGACAGGATCGAGATAATGTTGTCCCATATCTCCGAGTCCGCCTGCATCATAATCCCAGTATCCGCGGAAATTTGCATGCACCCTCATGGAGTTATAAGGTTTGTATGGTGCAGGACCAAGCCAGAAGTCGTAATCCAGTTCAGGTGGAACAGGCATCGGCTCCAGATTATGTAATCCGCTCCAATAGAATTTCCAGTCGTAACCGGTTATTCCGCTGACAGTAAATTTAAGAGGCCATCCAAGCACACCACTGTCAATAAGTTTTTTAAGCGGTTTAACAGTTGTACCCAAACCATAGAACTGATCTTTGAACCGGAACCATGTGTTGAGCCTGAACATCCTGCCATGTTTCTGAACTGCTTCAACAACTTTTATTCCTTCTCCGATAGTACGTGTCATAGGCTTTTCGCACCAGATATCTTTCCCTGCTTCGGCAGCTGCCTTTGATATTAATCCATGCCAGTGAGGAGGGGTGGCAATATGAACAATATCAATATCAGGGCGGGCCAAAAGCTCACGAAAATCATGGTACCCGGAAATATTACCACCTGCAGCGGCAACAGCATCATCAAGATGTTTTTTGTCAACATCACAAACAGCAAGGAGACGTGTGCCTTCATATTCAAAATGCCCGCGTCCCATCCCTCCAACACCGATTATCCCTTTTGTAAGCTGATCACTGGGAGCCATATAACCTGTACCTCCCAGTACATGCCTTGGAATAATGGTAAAAGCAAAAGCAGCAGCAGTTGATTTCTTAAGAAAATCACGTCTGCCAAGGTTTTCTTTTTTCATAGAATTATTTTTTTAGTGTCATTTATAATTGTTGTCTGAAACTTATTGTGTACCCTGAACCCGATAAGGACAACCCGTCTCACGGTAATACAAGATGCACCATCATAATCAAACTGAATCATTTTAAAATAAATGGCTGGCGAAATCAAAAATTTCGTCTTGCATCTCAGGTTGATCTTATTTTATTTATCAGTCACTTCAATCAAAAAAGCCTTTCCCTTTCAACAGGAAGAGACTTAAATGCTAAAGGATGATTGCTTATCTCTTCTGACAGTATACAGATACTGCAAAAAGATAGATCATGCAAACTATCAGGATTGACATTCCGAATGCAACAGTGCTTATATCACTCACCCATCCGATTAATAAAGGTACAACTGCACCACCGGATATTGCCATCATCATAAGCCCTGAGATCTCATTGCTGCGTTCAGGATATTTCTCCACAGCTATTGAAAACACCAGAGGCCAGATGTTTGCAACTGCCAGACCAATAAGGAACACAAGTCCCCATGCCATTGCTGTCGACCTGATTAAAAGAATTGCTGCCAGAAATACTATTCCCAGTATTGTCGTCCATAAAAAGAATTTTCTGGATGTGATTTTTGTAAGAAGGATAGCTCCGACAAAAGTCCCAAGCATACGTCCGAAGAAATAAACACTTCTTCCTGATTCAGCAGCCGTAGGATCAATATTAAACTGTTTGATCAGGAACTGACCTGAATTTGAGTTGAAACCTACATCAATACCTACTACAAGAAAAATTGACAATACCATCATAAGAATAAAACTATTCCCAAGAAGGCTGAATGATGAAGCAAAAGTTGCTTTATTCTCTGCCTGTGCCTTTTCTTCAATTTTAACTGAACCCAGCCACAGAACAGAAAGTATTGAAACGACTCCGAATACAAGGAATAATAACTTCCAATCACCAAACCGGGCTGCAAAAACTGCAGCGAGAGGAGCTCCAATCATTGAACCTATAGCTTTCACAAACTGGGAAAAGCTAAGGAAACTCGATGTCCTGTTGCCAGGAACCACATCAACAAGCAGAGGATTTGCAGATACCTGAACAATAGTGTTACCTATTCCAAGAAGGGCAAATCCGAAGAGCACCATTGCAAAAGAATAGAAGAAAAAAGGAATAAGCAGCCCGACAGCTGTTACACACATACCTATGTTAAGCATGAATTTTTTCCCCAGGCGTGACTGCAGGACTCCAACCGGGACAGAAAGAAGAAGAAACCACAGGAATGCTGCAGATGGGATCAGCTGTGCAAGAGTAGCACTCAGGTTCATATCTTTGCTTACCCTGTCGACGCCGATACCAACCAGGTCAACGAAACTCATGACAAAGAATGCCATAAGAACCGGAAGTATTTTGGTGATGTTCACTTTTTGTGTATTCATAATAAATATGTTTGAGAATAATTAATTAAAATATCATTTTTTCTCCTTGTTGCCTGAAACCCGAGGCCAGTATCATTATAAATACAGGCGGCCGGCTGCAGGCTTTTTGATTACAAATTTACATCAACGGGAGTGCATGTTGTACTGATTTCCAGAAACCATCATCAAGAAGGTAGGCACTTCCTATTATAGCTGCATCTTCTTTAAGTTTTGAAATGGCAACTTTACTATTGCAGTTCTCCTCTTTCAACCTTTTTTCAAGAGCATCCCCAAAGATGTTATAGGCATATGATATGTTGCCCCCGATGACAAGCATCTCTGCACCGAATCTCTTAAGCCATGGCGCAAGGAACAATCCCAGACCATCACCGAATTCTGTAAACAGATCGGCAACTGCCTTGTCGGAAGGAGCCAAAGCGGCGAGTTCCTTAACTCCAGACAACTCCTTACCTTTCAGATTTTTATATTTCCCCAGTAATCCCCTGGTTGAAAAAGTATCATCAGCTATTCCGTCTTTATATGGAAGGTGATACACACAACCAAGTTTGGGTACATCCGGACCATCTACAATAGGGATTCTGTTGCGGATGAATGCCGAACCGAAACCGGTGCCGAGAGTTATTGAGAGTGAACTGTTTACTTTTGAGGCACTGCCGGCCCATGCTTCTCCCACTGCAAAAGATGAAGCATCGTTCATAAACCTGACAAGGAAATCACCGGGAACACCAAGGGTTTTTGAGATAGCATAGGAGATATTGAACCCATAAAGATTCTCATATTTTGCGACGCCACGGATGTAACTGATCCCCTTAACATAGTCGAAGGGTCCCGGCATTGCGAATCCTATTCCTTTAACATCCTCAAAAGATATTTTTGATAAGGCCTCCGAAAGGGCTTCTGCCCATATAGAAATGATTGCACTGGCCTGAGCTTTATTATCAACTGCTCTTTCAGATACAGTATCCCTGAGTATTTTCCCGGAAACCAGATCGACTGCAGCACAAGTGATATGACTTCCTCCTATATCTGTGCCAATTGCGAGGTTTTTCTTCATAGAAAATTTAATATTTAGGTCTGGTAAAAAGTTGTTTTAAAATAAACGTTGAAAATATTTAATTTTGTTGTCAATGCAAAATAAAATTAACCGTTATTGGAATATTTAATCCTTACAGGATAAAACCGTTTTCTGCCTGTATTAATATCATGATATTTTTCATATAAATATCGCTTTTTAAGTTGTAAATTTATCGTAATCTGTTTTCATATCAGGTTAAAAATTTTGAATTATAAATCTGCTTTTATAACCAGAATTCTTACTTAAAAAACTTCACACGATGCCAAAAGTAACAAAAGAAGATGCGCTTCTCTATCATAGCAGGGGCCGCCACGGTAAAGTAGAGGTTATCCCTACAAAACCTTACAATACACAATTTGATATTAGTCTGGCATATACACCGGGCGTAGCTTATCCGTGTCTTGAAATAGAGAAGACACCGGAAGATGCATATAACTTTACTGCAAAAGGAAATCTTGTTGCAGTGATATCGAATGGCACTGCAGTACTGGGGCTTGGAGATATCGGAGCTCTTGCAGGAAAACCTGTTATGGAAGGAAAAGGGCTCCTTTTTAAGATATTTGCTGATGTGGATGTGTTTGACATTGAAGTAAACGAAAAAGATCCTGATAAACTGGTGCAAATATGCGCAAGCATTGCCCCCACTTTCGGTGGTATAAATCTCGAAGATATCAAAGCTCCCGAGTGTTTTGAAGTAGAGACAAAACTGAAGGCGATGCTTGATATTCCGGTTTTTCATGACGACCAGCACGGAACAGCCATTATATCAGGGGCTGGACTTATGAATGCCCTTGAGATTACAGGCAAAAAGATCGAAAATGTAAAACTTGTTGTCTGTGGAGCCGGAGCAGCTGCCATTTCATGTTCAAGATTATATGTTGCCCTTGGAATAAAGAAGGAGAATATTGTGATGGTCGACAGCAAGGGTGTTATAAACAGTAAGAGGAAGGACCTTAATAAATTTAAACAGGAATTTATCACAGGTAGGGATATTGATACCCTGGAACAGGCAGTAAAGGGTGCCGACATTTTTCTTGGCCTTTCTACCGCCAATATGATGACAAAAGAGATGCTGGCTTCTATGGCAAAGGATCCTGTCGTTTTTGCTATGGCTAATCCTAATCCTGAGATCTCTTATGAGGATGCAATGTCAACAAGGGACGACCTTATTTTTGCTACCGGACGATCGGACTATCCTAATCAGATCAATAATGTTCTTGGTTTTCCCTTCATTTTCCGTGGCGCACTTGATGTAAGAGCCTCAACCATTAATGAAGAGATGAAACTTGCTGCCTCAAAAGCTCTTGCCGCTCTGGCAAAAGAGCCTGTTCCCGAATCAGTATTAAAGGCCTACAACACAAAAAAACTACTCTTCGGGAAAGATTATATTATTCCCAAGCCTCTCGATCCAAGGCTTATTTCACGCGTGGCCCCAGCCGTTGCCAGGGCTGCAATCGATAGCGGTGTTGCAAAATTCCCGATCACCGACTGGAACACTTATGAAAAAAGCCTCGATAAAAGACTCAGTGAGCATATTAAGAAAATTGGTGAAATAAATGGCCTCTAGCCATTAACTGTTTTTTATGAAGGGGGACATGACGGCATAAGAGCCTGGTGGCCCCCTCATCTTTTTGGAAGGAGCCGTATTTAAAGTATCTTTTTTATCTTTTTCCGGTCAGCGATCTGCCTTCCTACTTTCTTTTCATACATGGTAAGTATCAGATCTGAGGTCTCCTGAATTGTATATGTACTGCGGTTTATAGTTGCATCAAACAGGTAATCAATGTTAAGAGGTTTCTTATCGAGAAAAGTCTGAATAAGGTGGAACCTTTTTTCATCTGTATCAACAACATACTCCTCAGCAGCTTCTATATTCATCTCTTTCTTCTTCATAACATTTTCAACCCTCCAGTAGAACGGAGCAATCAACCTGATATGAAGCGCGTCTGTAATCCCGCTGGCTATCGAAACTCCTCCCCTTCCAACCAGCACAAGATAACCTTCTTTACACATGGAGAGGACAACATCCCTGATAGCTTTTTTTACTCTCAGATCACTCACAAAACCACCGGAAAAAGCCATTATCATCTCAGACATATTGGATAATTCAAATCCTTTATAGAAATTTTCCACACGCTGAGCGTTGGTATTCAACTCTTTTGCAATAGCATAAATAATATCTTTGTCAACCCATCTCCATTTTGTTGTTTGATATTTACGATTAAGATCGTTGACCAAAAGGGCTGCTATCTGGCGGGCATCGCATCCTGTCAACCTTGAAAGTGTAATTACAGGACCATCTTCGGAAGAAGGCTTATTTAAAATAGACTCTCTGTACCGGTCATCGAAATAATCAAAAAACTTTTGCATCTGATTTGTCTCCTATCCTGGTTGTATTCCTTAAAGTTTATAGCACACTGCCTATAATAACGTACACATCAACCACTTATCCCGCTCAAATGACGGATGAGATTTTAATGATCTCGCTGCATTCTTTTCAGAATTATTACCGATATAAATTACAAAAAAAAAATGAATCCTTAAAATTTTTTTACTGCCCTTCAGTTGTATTGATTATAATAATAATTTTGCATGATGATAAAACAGAATAAGCCAAAAATGGCCTGCTTTTTGTAGAGTTTCTATGTTTAAAAAAAATTGTATGGGTCCTGCAGCGATGAGAATGATTTACGGCCTTCTGATAATTCTGTTTATGACTGGATGTAAAAAGAATTATGTCATCAACAATAAGCAGGAAATACTGTTCCAGTTTGAATATATCAACAATACAACGGGTAATCAGCATAGTGGCTTTATTATCGACGATGAAGGAAATGTTCTGGCATATAGCAACCCAACCGGCTGGAACTTCCCTGACAATGAGTTAAGCCTTAACCAGAAACAGGTTGCTGAAAATATAAGCAAGTGTGTTCCAACAGGTAAAAAGATATCAGAAGAAGAACTGCTGAAATACTCCAGATACATTAAGAATATAGCTTCAAGCAAGGTTACTGCTCTTAAAGATACAAAATCAGAAATAGGATCATTAGAATTCACCTGCTACCAATATTCTCCGGCTACTGGTAAATATTATGGAAGCCTCATTAAAAAGGAAGGCAACACATCGTGTGAAAATCTTAATTTCTACTCGAAGAAAGTTGTTTTGTGGATGAGGGAGATAAACAATAGCCTTATAGAAAAATAACAAATATCTTCCCGGATAAAATCTTCACCACTCAGATAAAGGATTTCTGTTTAATAAAATTTTGAATTTTATATTGTTTTTATTGTATCTTTACTTAATGCAAAACAAGTATCTCGCTTACATTAAAAACTATTTGTTATGATTGAATCCATTTTTTCGAAGCCTGAACTTTTTTGGTTCTTCATGGGTTTGGTACTTTTCCTTTTTGAGCTATTCACTCCTGGATTCTTTATTTTTTTCTTTGGTCTGGGCGCATGGGTCACCGCACTGATTTGCCTTATCGGGGAGCCGGGAATAAATTTGCAGATAATAATTTTCGCAGTGACATCAATACTTTCCCTTATTGGTCTTAGAAGAATCATTAAGAGAAAATTGTTTTACAACAAGGATAATGTCTCTGATGAAATTGAAGATGAATTTACAGGAAAGGATGGCCTGGCAATGACCGATTTTGGCCCCGAAAAAACTGGCAAAGTAGAGTTTAAGGGTACTGAATGGAAATCACAGTCATCTTCTGAGATTAAAAAAGGACAAACAGTCATCATCGTCGAAAAAAATAATTTTACATTAATAGTCGAACCTAAAAAACAGTAAAAATGGCAGGACCAAGCAGTACTTTTATTCTTGTAGGTGTAATCTTTTTAGGATTTATCCTGATTGCATCTATGATTAAGATTGTTCCTCAGAGAACAGCCATAATAGTCGAGAGACTAGGAAAATATAAGGGAACCTATACGGCAGGTTTTCAGATAATTATTCCTTTTTTCGATAAGGTCAGATACAGACACACCCTTAAGGAACAGGCAATTGATGTCGCTCCTCAGATCTGTATCACGAAAGACAACATTTCGGTTGAAGTTGACGGTATTCTCTACCTCCAGGTTCTGGATCCTCAAAAGGCCTCTTATGGCATTGACAACTACCGGTTTGCTTCTATACAGATAGCTCAGACAACAATGAGAAGTGTCATCGGCAAACTGGAACTTGACAGGACATTTGAGGAACGTGAAACCATTAACGTGTCAATCGTTGACGCAGTCGATAAAGCCAGTGAACCATGGGGTGTAAAGGTAACACGCTATGAAGTGAAAAACATCTCCCCGCCTCAGAGCATTAAAGATGCCATGGAAAAACAGATGAGGGCTGAAAGAGAGAAAAGAGCTGTTATTGCTGAATCGGAAGGAACAAGACAAGCCAAGATCAATAATGCTGATGGAGATAAACAGGAATTCATACTGAAATCAGAAGGTGAGAAACAAAGACGGATCAATGAAGCTGCAGGTCGTGCTTCTGAGATAGAACAGGTTGCTCAGGCTACTGCTAACGGACTGAGAGCAATATCATTGGCAATATCAGAAGAGAACGGTCTGAACGCCGTCAATCTTCGCGTTGCTGAACAATATCTGAATGCATTCGGAAATATTGCAAAACAGGGCAACACCCTTATTCTGCCATCAAACCTGGCTGATATTGCAGGTGTTGTTGCAACAGCAACATCGGTGTTCAACGAGACAAAAGATAAGAAAAACAAATAGAATGCTTTAGAGGCTTTAGAGGCTATAGAGGCTAGAAGTTTATCTTCATAGCCTCTATTTTTTTACACCCTTATAGCATTTACAACCATTACAACCATTACAACCTTTACAACCTTTACAACCTTTACAGCCTTTACAGCCTCTACAGCCTTCTACAGCCTTCTACAGCCTCTACAGCCTCTACAGCCTTCTACATCCTTCCCTCATGTTCCGTTCTGTTTATGATCTCATCCTGGAGATCTTCTCCAAGATCATTGAAATAATCGCTGTAACCTGCCACACGTACTATAAGATCCCTGTATAATTCCGGATGTTTCTGCGCATCTCTTAATGTTTCAGCATTCACAACATTAAACTGAATATGATGCCCGTCAAGGCAGAAATAACTGCGGATCAATGCTGTAAGATGGTCATAGCTCTCCTCATCCTCAAAGAATGAGGGAGCAAACTTCTGATTTAAAAGCGTACCTCCCGTACGGAGGTGATCTATTTTTGAGGCCGAT
>DAOQAX010000066.1:0-10162 GCA_035354395.1 Bacteroidales bacterium
ATTAACCGACCTGGAGGCTCCTTTGAATTCCTTCCAGATGAATACGCCCCATAATGCGGAGACAACAGTGGCACCCTGTCCCAGACCATATGAAATTGCGAAACCGGCTTTTCCGGAGGCAATAATACTCATGGCCATACCCAGACACCAGATGACACCTCCGAGAATACCGGTCAGGTGAACACCGAAACTTCCCTGCGAATAATCTTTAAACGATAACGGGGTACCTTCAAACGGGCGTTTCATTATATAATAATTAAAAATGAAATTGCTTGCCAGAACTCCTATCGCAAAAAAGAGCAATGCTGAGTACGGGGTAAGCTTTCCAACTTCTGGTGCCTCAAAACTTGTCACCATAGAACTTGCCACAAAACGATAAAACAGGGACATCAGTACTCCTGCAGCTATTGAAAGGACTATCCCTTTGGTCGATACCTTCTGCATTGATGCGCTGTGTTTTTTATAAGCAACCGCATCTATTATTATTGCAGCAACGATAAGGGCTACTCCGCAAAAAAGCCACATAGCACTACCGTGCGGAGCAAATACATAGTTGATAATTACTCCCAGGGCCAGAGCAATCCCGACTCCGACCGGAAAGGCTACTGCCATACCTGCAATTGCCATTGCAGCTACCAGCAGTATGTTGGAAGCGTTAAAGATAACTCCACCTATAATGGAATTAATTATATTTCCTGTTTCAGCCTGGCGCATGTCTTCAATAAATTCGCGTCCGCTTTCACCGTTGCTGCCAAGTGTGAAACCAAGTAATAATGAGAACAAAAGTATCCCTATTACATAGTCCCAATAATACAATTCAAAACGCCATGATTTACCTGCAAGTTTCTGAGTGTTGCCCCATGAACCCCAGCAGAGCATTGTTACAAAACAAAGAATAATGGCAAGTGAGTAGCTTTGTGGTATGAACATTGTTTTAAATATTATAGATAACACTACATATGATTAAGAAATACTATTAAGGATGCCTGAAGTTTAGCCGACTTTATTCGAATGAGAATTTAAATGATTCATTTCCCTTCTTTGCTGTTTTAAAGACTGTAGCGGAAGAGATGTAAACCCTGGTTCCTTCAGATTCAGGTCGTTTCTCTCCTTTTACCACAACCCTGATATTGTGATCTCCCGGTTGAAGATTCAATACATGCCAGATGCTTTCAGTGTGCTGTTGTTGCGCAAAGTTATAATATGTATCAATTGTACGGTGAAGCTTTCCGTCAACATATACATCAGCCTTTCCTCCATCTTTGAACCAGTTTCCTACAAGGGATACTCCTGTTCCTGAAAAATTAAAATCAAGTTCATCTCCTGCTTTTCCGGAGTACATTGATTGTTTTACCGGCCGGGAATCTTTTCCGGAAACGACCTCACGTGTTTCCCATTTGCCCTTAAATGACCATCCATTATTGTCAAAAACAGATACTTTTTTATCAAATACTACATCCGGGAATGATACCTCAGCCTTCAGTGCAACTGGTTCCTGTGGTTTTATCATAATCTCTTTGTCTGTTATCCTGCCTCCGTTTTTGATAACAAAGTCAAGTGCATATTTATTAGTGCTGTTAACAGCTGAGGCGAACGAATAAGATGTGTGGATAAACAAAGAGTCGCTTATGGCAATAACACCATTTCTCATCTCTTCAGGCAACCCGTTGAATCCTTTTATTACACCAAGAACAGCCATTGCGTTTGAAGGATTACAGTCTGAATCCTGACCGCATCGGGTCGATATCTCAAGAGTCTTGATAGGATCTCCCTCGCCATACAGCAGACCCATTACTATATAGGCTCCGTTAAGCTTTGCATCGATGTTGAAAGTGGTTCCAGCCCCGCAGATGTCAACATTCCCCCATTTATTGTCAAGCTCTTTCCATGCAGCTTCCCAGTCGGTTGGGTAATGCCCGTGCAGCTTAATCACATCTTTTATGATTTTATAATAATCACTTTCTGAAGGTATCGACTTAAGAGCATTTTCTACTATTTTGGAGATATCCGATTCAAAATATGCTTCAGAGTAAAGAGCTGCAACAAATACGCCTCCATATACTCCGTCTCCGTAATTCATAATGTGGCCAATTTTGTCGGCAATTCCCGTTGCGGTTACCGGCATTCCCGGGCACATAAACCCGATATAGTCGGCTTCTATCTGGAAGTCAATATCATCTGCATGAAGATTGTATTCCGGATTTCCTGACTGAGGAGCAAATATGCTGTCGTAATAGTTCTTCCGACCCTGCATGTTGGCATGCCATAATTGGTATCCGGCTTTGGCAAACATCTCCTGGTATTTTTTTACCGGAGCTTCCGGGCCATACTTATCCATCGACATCAAAAATGTCAATTGCACATAAATGTCATCCTGCCACATGCTTCCTTTTATATCGGAAGGTTTCCATTTGATTGAATCTTCAAATATTCTGTTCTGAGCTCTGAATTCAGTGGGAGCTCCGTAAGTTACTCCGATCATTTTACCGGCCCAGCCTCCGGCTATCTTATCTTTAAGAACTTCAGGTTTTATGGTTCTGAAACCATCTGACTTACTTTTACATGAAAATAAAAGCAGGATAATCAATAAAAGAGGAGTAATCAGAAATGTTTTTTTCATGTCTAATGTATTTATTATTAAATAATTATAAAATTTTTATTAACATTACTGCAAGGCTATTTTACTTTTCTGAAAGGAATGTGCATCATCCTGTCTTCAATAAAATTGCTTATCAGACTTGCCGGAACCCTCCGGACTACATATTTTTGTTTGCTCTGTGAATCATATTCCCAGCTGTTGCTCCCGTCCTTATTTACTATTATTTTACCGCTGACGGTATCGAAGAAACCATTAGTTCCATATACTCCTATTAACACTGCAGTTTCATCCCAACTCATTCTTCCGTTCCTGTCATTTTCTGAGAATGTCATACTGATCCTGAAAACATCTTTCACAGGGTTGTTTTTTATTTCTGATTTTGTAAGCCTCAAACCTGTAAGAATATCATTACCAATTTCGAACCCCGAAAAAATAATCTCTCCGGGCCAGTTGTTGAAAGCATATTCTGATGAAACAGAATCCATATAAACATTGAATTCCTTTCCTTCCTGAAACTTTCCTGCCATTGAAACGAGTCTTTTTACCTTTCTTGATACCAGTTCGTGACCTGAAAGAGATGATATATCATCGGGTTGTGACTTGAGCAGATCGCTGATGTTGGTTAAAAAGCCGACGGTGACAATTGTCACACTACTATCTGGTTGTGAGCTAAGAATTTTTCTGTAGGTGGTCACAGCATCAGGGACTTCATCCGTTGACTTTATTGAGTGAGGATAATTTGCAGTTATTGAGTCGGTCCAGTGCTGTGGTGGTGCCATATTTACTCCATGATTTTTTGGGGCGCCTGTTTGCAACCCGGGACGACCGAAATATGTGTTGATTACGTCCATCGATGGTGCAGAAAGCTCATACCTGTTTGAGGAAACTGTTGCAAGTATCTCGGCTCTACCGCTGTCGGATACAGCATGCAAGAATGCAAGAGCACCTACATCATCATAATCAGGTCCGAAATCAGAATCGAAAATGATTTTTACAGGGGTGGCAACCTTTTTTGCATGCTGACTTGTGCAACCATAGATTACCAGTAAAATCAATAAAGTGGCAGAGACTAGTTGTTTCATGATTGATTGTATTATATTGATTATATTTCTTTTCTGTAAGGGGCAGAAGCCTGAGCGCCCATTCTTGTAACCGAGATGCTGGCTGCTTTGTTAGCAAAAACAACGGCTTCTTCAATTTTCTTTCCTTCCGAAATGGCAACTGCCAGTGCCCCGTTGAATACATCGCCGGCTGCAGTGGTGTCGACTGCTTTAACGGGAATAACAGGGATCATTTTTGCTATATTCCCGGATAAAACGTATGCTCCTGATGCACCGAGAGTAATGATTACATTCTGCACACCTTTATTGTGAAGTTTAGCTGCTGCTTTCCCGGCTGTTGTTTCGTCCTGAACTTTAATGCCTGTAAGTATCTCTGCCTCCGTTTCATTAGGGGTTATCAGGTAAAGGCATTTTAGCAGGTCATCTGACAGATAGTGAGCGGGAGCAGGGTTTAAAATAACTCTGTTTTCTCTGCTCATGGCCCTATCGGCTACAAACTCTACAGTTGTTACCGGAATTTCAAGTTGCATGAGGAACAAATCGTTCTTGTCAGTCCTGAATATCTCATCTTCAATATCGTAAGCCGAAAGAGTTCCGTTTGACCCTGGGGCAACCACAATACTGTTTTCTCCATTTTCATCTACCGTTATAAGGGCAACACCGGATGGGTTTTTGGGATCTTTTATAATATAACGGGTATCAATACCTTCTTTGTCAAACAGGTGAATGGCTTCATCTCCAAACATATCATTTCCTGTTTTTGTAACAAATGTTACTTTACCGTTAAGCCTTGCAGCAGCAACTGCCTGGTTAGCTCCTTTACCACCCGGGTTCATCATGAAAGTACCCCCAAGGATAGTCTCTCCGGGGGCCGGAAGTTTCTTTGATTTTATTACCATATCGGTATTGGAACTTCCTATTACGATTATTCTGCTCATTATTCAGATCGATTATTTTTTTGGTTAATATAATCAACAAAATTAAAATTCCCTGCCATTTTTGGCAGGGAAGTTAAGTTAAATTATATTTTTTATAAGGAAAAAAGAAAACTATACGGATGCTTTTAGCAGTTCCTCTTTAATGCGGGCAGCTACAATTTTCTCTTCACCAGGCAACATCATCCATGGAGCGACAGACATTGAGTTCTCTCCTCCGTTTGCTTCAATAGCAGGATTGCCATTGTACAAAGCTTTGACCATATCGCTTCCTGTAAGTTTTATCTTGGCAGGATCCCATTTTATAGTCAGATTGGGTGTATGGTTGGCAATCTCGGGAACTGATTCTTCAGTAGTTATTCCTTTAATGTTTTTAACCGCGTTATTTATTACGGCAATCCTGTCTTCCCACATCTTCCATTCTTTTTCATGGTCGTAGCTGAGGTAGTGTTTAAGTGCGGCATACATACCAAGTATCTCTTCCTTGTTGACCTTCATTCCACGTCCGATATTTCCACCTTTTGGAGGAGCGCTTAACCTGGCAGCAGCAACAAGATCTTTTTTACCCATTAATATTCCGGCACTCTGTGGGCCGCGTAAACCCTTTCCTCCTGAGATACAAACCATATCAAATCCCATATCATTATATTTCCACAGGTTTGATACAGGTGGTACATCAGCAGCCATGTCAATCATAGTGGGGACATTGTATTTTTTCCCAAGAGCCACCCATTCTTTATCAGTTATTTTTCCACTTGGGCCTGCATAGCTGAGAAACCACATCATAGCGGTTTTTTCATTGATAGCTTTTGCAACATCCTCGGCTGTTTCAACTTCAACTATTTTAGCTCCTGTGTTTTTCAGGGCGTGCACATATCCGTTATTATGTGTCTTTTGAACCAGGATCTCGTTTTTCAGGCCTTCGGTGTTTGGCAATTGCTGCACCTTTTTCTGATCCATACCGGTTATTGCTCCTGCAGTGCCAAGCACAAGTGCTGACCAGCATCCTGCTGTTACCATGGCAGCTTCCGAATGAACCATTTCAGCGATTTTTGCTCCTACTTTGTCCTGCAGTTCTTCTATCATGCAGAATTTTTTTGAGGTGCCGTTAATGGCATCCATAACACAATCCTGCATAATGCATCCGCTAAGTGCAGTTATTGTTCCTCTGGCATTTATGAATGTGCGAACTCCAAGCTCTTTAAATAAATCGGGTTTTGCAGCAGCCGGAGCTTCAGATACCGGGGCGGATGCAACAACTGATTCAAAAGGAATGGTACTTCCCATTATTACACCAGCAGCAGGAAGAATTGATAAGTTTTTGATTACATCTCTACGTTTCATAGCATTCTATTTTAGGTTATTATAAATTCAGATCATAAATGGTAAAATCAGCCCAAAATCGTTTATTTAAGAATCGCATTCTTCTTTACATATGCCTCCACCTTTGATGGAGTAGGGCCAATGTAGTGGAATCTTTCTGCCCATTCCAATCCATATTTTTCTCCATATTTTCTGTTACGTTCCATGACAAACTGCTTTATGTAATTATAATTTGCAGTATCATCATCATCACCAAGAATTTCCAGCTTTTTACCTTCTGAAGCAAGCTTTTTTCTCAGAAGCGCACCTTTGCCGCCTCCAGGTCCCTGAGTAGCACAGGCAAGATTACTTTTGATTTTTTCATCAAGAAACTTACTGATATCAACCATCCTGTTGACAATTTGAGGTCCCCTTGCATAATAGTACATCTCATTGACATCATGAGGTTCTACAACCTCCAGCTGTTCAGGATAATCTGTACTCATTCCTGCCATCCAGCGTGCAGCTTCAACAGCTCTTGCAGTGATGTAATGGTCAGGGTTCTCTTCATATGTGCCCCATGGATCGTGGCAAATCAGTGTATCAACCTTCAGCAGTCTGAACAGAAAGATCAATCGCCCCTTTATCTCCTGAATATTGTATTCATCCATTCTGTGATTGCTGTATCCTAAATCGTAAGTCTTTTTGAGTCCAAGAGCTTTTGCCACGGCGTTATTATCTCTTTCATTGTTCAATATTCTCTCTCCTGTTGTACCGTCTCCTGCAGCTTCATCATTTGATGTTCTTATCATATATCCGGTATACCCTTCATAAATGAGTTTGGCTACGGTACCTGCAGCATGAATAGGAATATCATCGCAATGAGGTTGTATTACCGCCAGAACTTTTCCCTTATGAGGCTTGTCATCGGAGATTCTTTCTATAACAACCTCCTCCTCAGTGAGTGATGAATCTGATGGTTTGTTATCTTTTTGGCCGGTGAAAGCGTATGATGCATATGAGGCTGGTATCATTGCGCCCAGAGCCATATTCTTTGATATAAAGCTGCGTCTTTTCATGATCGTTGTTTTTGTCGAAAATGCTTTTAATTCTATTTTCAAAAACCTCAGTGTTTATTGGGATAAAAGAAAAGTTTCCCTGTTGATGGATAAAGCAAAAATAATATTTATCAGTTAAATCCTTAACTGTTTTTATTATGAAAAGTGTTCATTATGTTCTTTTTATGTTTTTTTAAGAATTGATATTAATATTTCTTTGAAATAAACCATATTTTTGTTCGGGGTGATAAATTAGGTACGTGAATTCTATAATTTCAAGACCAAATCCATATATTTAGCACCGAATCATTTTTTAAAATTAAAGTTATTTTAATTCGTCATGGGAAAAAAGATATACAGTTCGTTATTTTTTGTTTGCGCTCTGCTATTAGTCAGCTCAGGCATCTCTTATTTCGCAGGAGGATCTTCTACTTTAATCGGAATCTTGCTTATTGCAGGATTAGCTGCTTTAGCTACTGCTGTAAGAGGATCTGATAAGCTGAAAGGGTTTTCTTATACTTTATGGATATTTACTGCAGTTGCTGCTGCAATGTTCTTTCCAAAGTATTTTGTTTCGGTTGGCGATTTTAAATTCAAAACTCTTATAACTCCTCTTTTGCAGGTTATAATGTTTGGGATGGGTTCCCAGCTGAGCCTTAAAGATTTTACAGGAGTAATAAAAATGCCTAAAGGTGTGATCGTAGGTGTTTTTTCTCATTATATGATAATGCCTCTGATAGCATTTACTATTGCAAGCATTTTTAATTTTCCACCGGAAATAGCAGCAGGTATTATACTGATAGGTTGCGTTCCAAGTGGTCTTGCATCGAATGTAATGTCATTCCTGGCTCATGCTAATGTAGCTCTTGGTATTACAGTTGGTGCAATTTCGACGCTTCTTTCTCCTTTCGTAACTCCAAGCCTTATGAAATGGCTCGGTGGTCAGTATATTGCAGTGGATTTCTGGAAAATGATGATGGACATTCTCAATATGATTATTCTTCCTATAGTGGCAGGATTTATTTTCAACCTGTACGCAAAAGGAAAGGAAACAAAAAAAGCCAGGATTACTCAGCTTATCTCATATATAGTTGTTATTATTCTTACAAATGTGGTATTCTTAAAAGCATCAGGAACTGATTTCTCTGGGCTTATGATTCATTTTGTAAAAGCGATGTGCTGGTTCTTCTTCCTTCCTATGGTTGGCGGTATAGCTCTTGCCCGGATCCTTAAGGATGATTTCAAGGTTATGGAGAGCATTCTTTCTATGGTCTCAATGGTTGGAATTACATTTATTGTAGTTGTTATAACTGCTTCCGGACGTGATGATCTTATGAAGGTCGGTGCCTTACTTATCCTGACAAGCCTTATGCATAATCTTACCGGCTACTTTACCGGTTATTGGCTGTCACGTCTGGTGGGATTGCCTGAGAAGGACCGTCGTACAGTTGCCTTTGAAGTGGGTATGCAGAACGGAGGACTCGCTTCCGGTCTGGCACTCGGAATGGGCAAGATGGCCACAGTAGGGCTTGCCCCGGCAGTATTCGGCCCGCTGATGAATATCACCGGCTCTATACTTGCTAATTTCTGGCGCGGTAAACCACCTGTTGAAAATAAAACTGAAACTGAAATCGAGACAGAGAAAAAGGTCAGTGAAGAGGTGACTGAAAAAGAAACAGAAAAAATTGATATAAAATAAAGTTTAGTGATATGGATAAAAAAATAATAACATTCGGCGAAATAATGTTGAGACTGGCTGCTCCGGATCATCAACGTTTTTCACAGGTCACCTCTTTTGAAGCAACCTTTGGAGGAGGTGAAGCTAATGTTGCTGTTTCGCTTGCCAATTACGGACTATGTGCTGAGTTTGTGACACGTCTTCCGAAAAATGATATTGGTCAATGCGTATTGATGGATTTAAGAAAACACAATGTAGGGACAAATAATATTATTCTTGGCGGCGACAGGGTAGGAATATATTACCTTGAAACCGGTGCAGTTTCGAGACCAAGCAAGGTTGTCTACGACAGAGCCCATTCTGCTATTGCAGAAATAGAACCCGGAATGATTGACTGGGATAAGGTGTTTGAAGGAGCAACATGGTTCCATTGGACAGGAATTACTCCGGCCATTTCGGAAGGAGCAGCTCTTGTTTGTGCTGAAGCCATTAAAGCAGCTAAAAGAAAAGGAGTCACTGTATCATGCGACCTTAATTTCAGGAAAAACCTCTGGAAATGGGGTAAGACAGCAGGCGAAGTTATGCCTGACCTTGTTAGTGGTTGCGACATTATTCTTGGCAATGAAGAGGATGCCGAAAAAGTATTTGGTATTAAACCTGACGATACCGATATAGCCAGTGGTAAGGTAAGTGCTGCAAAATATGAATCAGTATGCAAAAAGCTGAAAAATAAATTCCCGCAAGCAAAGAAGTTTATTATTACCCTTCGTGGATCGATCAATGCTGACCATAATACATGGTCGGGGGTTCTTTACGATGGTTCAAAACTATATGAAGCCCCAATGTATCAGATTACTGATATCGTCGACAGAGTAGGAGGAGGAGACTCTTTCATGGGCGGATTGATCTATGGTCTGCTTACATATCCGGAAGACAACCAGAAGGCTTTAAACTTCGCAGTAGCCGCTTCATGTCTGAAACATACAATACATGGTGATTTTAACCTTGTTACGGTAGCGGAAGTGGAACAACTGATGAAAGGCGATGGTTCAGGCAGGGTAGTGCGCTGAACATTTACCTGAAGAAAATTTTTATCTTCTAAATAAAAAGGCTGCTGTTAAAAATAAAAACAGCAGCCTTTTGTGTATTCTGAACTCTGATGATTCTCAGCTCCAGAGCCTGTCATGTGAGCGTTTCTGATCCCACTCCGGGGTCGGATCAAAATATCCTGCTCCTTTTACAAGATGTTTTTTAACCTCTTCTTCATTCAACTCAATACCCAGACCCGGAGAATCAAGAGGAACATTTGCAAATCCCTTCTCGATCATTGGCTGGCTTCCCGTCATTTTTACAAGGTTACCCCACCAGGGAACATCAACTGAGTGATGTTCCAGAGCAAGGAAGTTCTGGGTGGCTGCAGCGCAATGCACGTTCGCCATAAAGCAAACAGGTGACCCGGCCATGTGTAAAGCCATTGCTACACCATGTTCCTCTGCATAGTCACCAATTCTTTTCGTTTCCAGGAGTCC
>DAOQAX010000067.1:0-10148 GCA_035354395.1 Bacteroidales bacterium
CATGGTTTTATCTTCTTTGCGAGGGTATAATAATGTTTTGTCTGGCATAATTTTTTAAATTTTTCTCATAATACAATTGTCATATTGTAGTTTATAGTTATTCTCCGGATTTTTTTCAGTTTTGTTTTCTTTTAGTCCGGTCAACTGTAATAATCCGAAATGTATGAGCGTTAATGGTTACTTTAATATTCTTTTCAAAGTTTGTTACATATATGTTTTTTCCAACTCGTTCGAAACATGCTCCATCAGTTTCGTTTATAACATCGAAAAGTAATTTTTCAATTTCAGGTTTTGAAAGCTGGCAATGAAGCTTTTTATTTATCCGCTCATAAACTAATTCTGTGTAACAAAGCCTTCTGAGAATTTCAGTTTTATTGGTTTTCATGTTCCTTCCGATCATTAAAACAGATTTCGCTTTGCGGGATAATCTTCATCAAACAACAATCATCACCCATCTTTATGCTTTTAAGCAATTCCACATCCACTTCGCAACTGAATGCTTTTTCAAACAGAACTTTGCTGTAGCCTGTAGTACACTGACACCAGGTTTTCGACTGTAATTTCTCAACTTCAGCAAGCATCGGGCAGGGGCAAAAAGGAAACATCAAATAGAGCTCACCATTCCGGTAAGATAAACCGGCGGCCAAAGCTTTTTCCTGTGAAGCAAACTCTTCTAAGTCAGAAGCATTATCCATAAGCTCTTTTAACAAGTCAAGTTTTTCGTCCATTCCGTATCCGCACTGGCAATTCATTCTGATTTTTTTGATAGTTGGAGTATCAAAGCTCTTTTCCAGTCGTTTCATGGTGTTTTTTACCCAGGCAGGATTGTCTTCCTGTTTTTGATTTACAAGTTGTTGAGCCGTTTGTTCATTACTCTCAGCTTTTACTGCATTATATATTACCTGTTCCTGAATTTTTCTTATATCGAACATAATAGGTGGGTTTTTAAATTCAACAAAAATTCGCTTAAGAAACAATTCTCACAAAGTGTAAAGAGAATTGTTATTTCAGTCTATCTGATTTTTCCGGGCTTTTGAACAGATTCGGCCATGTGTAACTGCTGTGTAGGATTGAATTAATACAGATAGCCGATACGGGAATAAGCATCCGAATCTGAAATACTTTAACCTGACGGCTCAAATTATGACTCTTTGAGCAGAATACACAATATCCTCATTACAATAAATATAATTATAACGTGACTGTTTTATGTAAACATATTGGTTGGCTTCCAATGAGAAACAAAAGAACCCGTTAAACGATAGTCTATTGAGGTTGGCTATGCTTTAATTACCAATTTAAATACAGTGTTCATGTTTGTTGTTTTTGTATCACCTGATTACAAAAATAACAGAGAATTTCAAATATTCTCTGCTTTTAACCGAATAATAAAGACTATTCCAGCACAAAATGTTTAAGTGCATCTATTGGCATAAAAGTTCTCCTGGCGGTGGCTTCCAGATTTTTTCCTTCCTCTTCATATATTCTTTTCAGAAAAATGGACGCCTCTTCACCCACTTCTATAAGATGACCGTCAGGGTCATAGAAACGGATTGTCTGTTGTCCCCAGATCTCTGTATTTATTTCATGCAGAAACTTAACATCATTTTCTTTAAGCGTCCGGTAGGTTTGATCTATGTCATTAGTTTCAAAACATAATTCAAAACGACTTGTATTATTCTGATTTGTAATATTTTCAGCACCCAGTGTTTTGGGAATAATATTGTCAGGCCAAACTTGCCAGACAGCGAAACCCTCTTTAAAAGTCAAATTTGTTCCACCATTATCCATTACTACTGTAAACTTAAGAAGTCCGGTGTAAAATTTTTTTGATATTCCGGCGTCTTTAACGAACAATACGGGTATACAATTTTTAAGATTCATATCCTCTTTTTTTGGTTATAGCCGTTCAATTTATAATCGATCTTTCATTTAAGAATAACGATATTTCGTATGGCTTATTATATTGACTTTTTGTTTAGACTCCATTTTGTTTTCACTATTGTCCGGGATAATTTTGTTATGTCCCTGCAGGACTTAAACAGGAAATGGAAATAATTCTTTGACAATATATTATCCTGCTGGGACAATTCCGGGGGTAAATAGATATTGTTTTACATGGATAAAGATTCCTCCCTTTGGTCTGAATGACAGGTGCTGATAGCAGAATAACGTGATGGGTCAGTGTGGGCGGCCATGCCGCCCACACTGACCCATCATTATAATAGTTTAAGATGGTGTGTCATTCCGAACGAAACGCAGTGAAATGAGGAATCTCCGAAGAGTAAGGGATATTCAATTTTTCATATGAAGACCGAAAAACTTTTTGAATGAAAGTTCTGCCTATCAACCGCCTTTTCGGCTTGACTCATTATTTTTTAATTTGACATATAGCAATTAAAAGATAATAAAAAAACCGCTGTAAACAATTTGTCTACAGCGGTTTGTGTGTGAATTTAATATTTGTTTTTCAGGCCTATTTAACCTCTTCGAAGTCTACATCAGTAACTTCATCATTACCTGATTTTGCGTTATTTCCGCCTGGTTGTTGAGGACCAGGTTCTGATGTAGGCTGACCTGTGGGCTGGCCTGTTGTGTTCTGAGCTGTTTTATACATCTCTTCCGATGCAACCTGCCATACTGAATTCAATTCGGCAAGAGCTTTATCGATAGCTTCAACATCCTGCGATTTGTGAGCTTCTTTAAGTTTTGAAAGGGCACTTTCAATAGCCGGTTTTTTGTCAGCAGGAAGCTTGTCACCAAATTCTTTAAGTTGTTTTTCGGTTGTAAAGATCATACTGTCGGCAGCATTTATCTTATCAATCTTCTCTTTAGCCTTGGTGTCGGCTTCAGCATTGGCTTTTGCTTCATCCCTCATTTTCCTGATTTCGTCGTCAGTTAATCCTGATGATGCTTCAATTCTTATACTTTGCTCTTTACCGGTGCCCCGGTCTTTGGCAGTAACGTGCAGAATTCCGTTTGCATCAATATCGAAGCTGACTTCAATCTGAGGCACTCCTCTTGGGGCAGGCGGAATACCATCGAGATGGAATCGTCCGATAGTCTTATTGCCTGAGGCCATTGGCCTTTCACCCTGTAAGACATGTATTTCAACAGAGGGCTGACTATCGGCAGCCGTTGTAAATACTTCAGTTTTCTTTGTAGGTATTGTGGTATTTGATTCAATAAGTTTTGTCATCACGCCACCCATTGTTTCGATACCAAGTGACAATGGTGTAACATCCAGAAGAAGAACATCTTTTACCTCTCCGGTAAGGACACCACCCTGTATTGCTGCTCCGACTGCTACAACTTCGTCAGGATTAACACCTTTGGAAGGTACCTTTCCGAAGAATTTTTCAACAATCTGCTGTATGGCGGGGATACGTGTTGAACCTCCTACAAGAAGAACTTCATCTATCTCTGATACTGATAATCCTGAGTCTTGAAGTGCTTTCTGACATGGTTCAATACATGCCTGTATCAGCTTGTCGCAAATCTTCTCAAAATTGGCACGTGTAAGAGTCTTTACAAGATGCTTTGGGATCCCGTTAACAGGCATTATATATGGAAGATTAATCTCAGTGGATGTTGAGCTTGAGAGTTCAATTTTTGCTTTCTCGGCTGCTTCTTTAAGACGCTGTAAAGCCATAGGATCTTTCCGGAGGTCAATACCTTCTTCCTTGAGGAACTCATCAGCCAGCCAGTCGATGATCAAATGGTCAAAGTCATCACCACCAAGATGGGTGTCTCCATTGGTTGATTTCACTTCAAATACGCCATCTCCAAGTTCAAGTATTGAGATATCGAAAGTACCGCCACCAAGGTCAAACACGGCTATCTTTAGGTCCTGAGCCTTTTTGTCAAGTCCGTATGCAAGAGAGGCAGCCGTAGGTTCATTTATAATCCTTTTGACATTTAATCCTGCTATTTCTCCGGCCTCTTTTGTTGCCTGACGCTGTGAATCACTGAAATATGCCGGAACTGTTATGACTGCTTCAGTAACTTCCTGTCCAAGATAATCTTCTGCAGTTTTCTTCATCTTCTGAAGTATCATTGCGGAAATCTCCTGGGGTGAGTATTTGCGGCCTTCTATTTCTACCCTGGGGGTGTTGTTGTCTCCTTTTACTACAGTATACGATACTCTTTTTATCTCTTTTCCTACCTTATCGTATGTTTCACCCATGAACCTTTTTATTGAGAAAATGGTGTTCTTTGCATTGGTGATAGCCTGACGTTTTGCAGGATCTCCAACTTTCCGTTCACCTTTATCAACAAAAGCAACTATTGAAGGGGTTGTCCTTTTTCCTTCACTGTTAGGGATTACAACAGGTTCATTACCTTCCATCACTGCGACGCATGAGTTTGTTGTTCCCAGATCGATTCCAATTATTTTTCCCATTTTATGATAATTTTTTAATTTCCTTTTTGATATTATCATTCAAGCAATGATTATGCCATTCAATGTTTTTATGAAATTATGGCATCATATATTGGTGACTATGCCGCCTGTAAAAGAATAGTTGTGACAAAACGACAGTGTTTTTACCCGTAGCTGCCATTTAAAAAGAT
This sequence comes from Bacteroidales bacterium, assembly GCA_035354395.1. Classification (GTDB taxonomy): domain Bacteria; phylum Bacteroidota; class Bacteroidia; order Bacteroidales; family VadinHA17; genus LD21. The sequence goes on from DAOQAX010000067.1 coordinate 4,573, forward strand.
GCATACGGGAAGATGCTTCATCCGATACAAATCTGTAACTTTGTCTCCTGTATTTAATAATATTATTATGGTGGAACATAAATCTGTAAGAAAGATAACAACTCATGTTCTGAATGAGATGAAGCTCAAAGGCGAGAAAATAGCCATGCTGACGGCTTATGATTATTCAACTGCAAAAATTCTCGATGAGGCAGGGATAGATGTTATATTGGTAGGAGATTCAGCATCGAACGTGATGGCAGGTTTTGAAACAACCTTGCCAATTACACTCGATAACATGATATATCATGCCGCTTCGGTTGTAAGAGGAGTTGACAGGGCCCTCGTTGTGGTTGATCTTCCTTTTGGCACATACCAGGGTAATTCAAAGGAGGCTCTGGCTTCATCTATACGGATTATGAAAGAAACAGGGGCAAGCGCTGTTAAGCTTGAAGGAGGAAAACAGGTAGTAGAGTCTGTCGAAAGAATATTATCTGCAGGTATTCCGGTAATGGGTCATCTTGGATTGACACCTCAGGCAATTCATAAGTTCGGGACTTTTGTGGTAAGGGCAAAAGAGGAAGAAGAGGCCCGTCAACTGCTGGAAGATGCTAAACTTCTTGAGAAGACAGGGTGTTTTTCTATTGTTCTTGAAAAAATACCGGCAAAACTTGCTGAGGAGGTTACTGCTAACCTGAAAATTCCGGTGATCGGTATTGGTGCAGGAGGAAAGGTAGATGGACAGGTGCTTGTTCTGCACGATATGCTTGGTATTACACAGGAATTCTCTCCACGTTTCCTCAGGAGGTATCATAACCTCTATGCAGAAATAAAAGGAGCTGTGCAGAATTATATTATTGATGTAAGATCAAAGGATTTCCCTAACGAGAAAGAGCAATACTAAATGGTTGAGATACTTTACGAGGACAATCACCTGATAGCTGTTTACAAGAAATCTTCTGACCTGACGCAGGGTGATAAGACAGGGGATGAGTCCCTTGATAATGAGATAAAAAAATACATTTCTGAAAAATACAAAAAGCCGGGAGATGTTTTTCTGGGCATTGTTCATCGTCTCGACAGACCGGTTAGCGGAGTTATCCTGTATGCCCGTACTTCCAAAGCCCTTGAGAGAATGAATGAAATGTTCAGGGAAAAGCAGGTTAAGAAGATTTACCTGGCTATAGTAAAGGAGAGGCCCCCTGAAGATGAAGCAACGATTACCCATTTTATTAAGAAGAATGAGCAGCAGAATAAAAGTTATGTTTTCGATAATGAGGTAAAAGGATCAAAACAGGCGTCATTGACATACAGACTGAAAGGGAGATCAGAAAAATATTATTTACTTGAGGTTGAGCTTCATTCTGGCAGACATCACCAGATACGGGCCCAGCTGGCAAAGATCGGTTGCCCGATAAAGGGTGATCTGAAATATGGTTTTCCCAGGTCAAATGAGGATGGTGGCATAAGCCTTTTTGCACGCAGCCTGGAATTTATTCACCCCGTAAGGAAGGAAAAGATAACTATCACAGCACATTTTCCTGAAGGAGATATCTGGCGGGTCTTTGCTGATTCAGTATTATAAAACAACTGACTGTCTGTATTCTTTGAGATTATTTTGCTAAATTCGCTTAGTGTCCTCAATTAATACAGATACTTATGTCAATAACAAGGAGACAGTTTGTTCAATCGTCACTTATGACAGGTGCCGGTATGATGCTTGGGCCTTTGTCAGGCTTCAGAAATCCATCATCATTGGTGTTGTTTGGAGTGAATCCGTTTATTGTTCAGAATCCTGCGGCAGTGTTTGTTATGCGGACCAATGTGGATGTCAAAACCAATTCAGAAGCAATCAGAAAGGTTGGATTGGATTTTGGACGTTCAGTGTTTGGATTGACGGATGATACAGACCAGGGGATTCCTTTGACACATAAGGTTGTGATAAAACCCAATCTCACTTGCCGCTTTAGCGATGATAGCAGATATACTATAAAAGGTACTATGGGTATTGTGACCGATGCTTTTTTTGTTGAAGGGGTTGTTGAAAGCTTAAAAGAGCTGGGTATGTCAGGTGGGCAGTTTTATATAAGGGAAGTTAACTGTCCTGATGAGTTTGCTGATGGAGGCTATGTCAGTATGGCTGAACGTACAGGTATCGATCTTAAAGGAATCAGTAAGCCGGCGTCGGAACTTCCTTCTGAAAGTGTTCAGTGGGTGGATGTTCCTGATGGTATGTGGTTTAAAAAGATACCTTATCTGTGGCCGGTAAATGCTCCGGATACTTTTCTGCTTAACATTTCAAAGTTTAAGACTCATTCGATGGGAATGACACTTTGTGCCAAGAATCTCCAGGGAACCATTGCCATGAATTATCAGGCACATTGTACGGCTTATGGCACTACAATGAAAGGTGTGAATTACGATCATATAAGCTCTTCGGCGAATGAGGATATTCTTACAAATTACAAGAAGCATATACATGAATATGTCCCGAGGTGGGACAGACCGGGGAGCAATGGCGGATTATGGCAGGAAACCTGGGCAACACGTTGTATCGACAATAATTCTGTCACAGTTGCAGGTCTTCATATCATTGAGGGAATTTATGGAAGAGACGGGAACTTCATAAATGGCCCAAATGAGGGGGGGCTAGCGTCAGATTATATGACTAATTATATTATTTTCGGTAGGAATCAATTCTATGTTGATATTATCGGGCACTATCTTGGAGGACATGAACCAGGCAATTTCGGACTCTTTCATCTGGCTAAGGAACGCGGTATGATTTCTACCATAAACCCTGCAGACATTCCTGTTTATGAATGGAATCCTGTAACAGGCGCCGTCAGGTCTAATCTGGCAGACTTTCAGCAATATCCTCTCAAAACCCTGTATCTGCAGAGGGATTATAACGGACAAACTGAGCCCTATTGGCATCTTGTAAATGAGACTTGTTATTACAGTGGAACAGGTATTAATGATATAACAGATAACTCATCAGGTTTTTATATTCAGCAAAACTTTCCAAATCCGGTCAGGCAACAGACATCAATAAGCTTTCATTTACCGGGAGATGGCCATACACTGGTGGAAATTCTTAATAATAATGGCCAGGTAATTGATATTATTTGTAATAAACAATTAATTTGCGGCGACCATTTACTCAATTGGAACAGCAGTAACAAACCGGACGGATTATATATCTGCCGCATAATATTTGCTGGTTCTGTGAAAACAACGAAAATAATGGTTACGCATTAACAGACGTGACAGGACTTATGCAGATTTTATAAAAACAGATTCAGGTTATTTTCAGATTACAGGACAGCAGTCGATAAGGGAGGAAAGATCTAAATTATAAAACATATACTTATGAGAATTTTATCAGCAACATTCAGTTTAATAGCGTTATTTTTTATCTCGGTCTCATGCTCAGCAGAGAAAGATACAGAAAATGGCTCGGTTTATCGTGTTACAAAACTTGATCAGTCTATGGTGATTGACGGAAATTGGGAGAAAACACAATGGCAGGGGATTGAAGCCCTAAATATTACAAATTATATGGGGGCAGTGCCCGGTTTTCATCCTGAAGTTAAAGCAAAGATAATGTACGATAATGATAATGTGTATGTTATCTTTCAGGTGAAGGACAAGTATGTCAGGTGTGTGACAAATAAGTACAATGGTCCTGTTTTCAGGGATGCTTGTGTTGAATTCTTCTTTGCACCAGATTCATCTGCGCATGAGAGTTATTTTAATCTTGAGACAAACTGTGGAGGTACTGCTTTAATGGAATATCACAGGGTTCCGAAAATAGAAACTAAAAGCATTCCTGTTGAAGATATTAAGACAATTGAGATGGCTCATTCCCTGCCGGAGTTTATTGATCCGGAAATGACAGATCCGGTTACCTGGACTCTGGAATACAGAATTCCTCTTACACTTCTGGAAAAACATGCCAGCATAACCAGACCGGCCAAGGGAGTGGTTTGGAGAGCTAACCTTTACAAGATAGCTGAAAATAATTCCAACCCGCATTATATTACATGGTCAGTTGTGAAAAACGATAAACCAAATTTTCATCTTCCACAATTTTTTGGAAAACTTTTATTTGAATAGCAAAAGAATCAGGAAAAGATATAAATTTGCACGCGTAAATTTATATTACGGCGCGTTCTTCTAACGGTTAGGAAATCGGATTCTCAATCCGAGAATAGCAGTTCGATTCTGCTACGCGCTACTTATTTTCCTCTTTCCCGTCTCCTGTTTCCCGTTTCTGGTTTTGCGTTTTCCGTTTTCCGTTTTTCCGTCTCCCGTCTCCCGTCTCCCGTCCTCCGAATTTGTTAAAGTAGAATTAATTAGAGTTAACGAAAAGTTAAATAGTATTTTAATGATGAATTAATAATTTATTTTTGTCTTATGAGCAGGGCAAAATTTTCAGGTCTGATAATGATGATGTTGTTATGCATTATTGGTATTATCGGAGTTCAGATAATATGGATAAGGAATGCAGTTAATGTCAGGAACGAAAATTTTGATAATGCTGTAGTTGTAAGTCTTAATAATGCCGTTAATTCTATTGAGACATCGAGGAAGATGAATTTCTTCAATAATTTCATGTTTTCAGATCCTCTTTCTTTTGGAGGACCATCAAACAATAATCAAGGATTTCTTAATATCGGCGGTTCTTTATCAGGAAACGGGAATATAAGTGTAAGGATTACAAACCAGTCGTATACCGGAAACAATGATACAGGGATAGTGACAACTGTTAACAAATCGTATGTGTTTGATGGTGATAAACCTTCAGTTGTTTCGGATTCATCCACATATATTGTTGCAAATCAGGATGGATCGGGGAGGATGGGCGTTGTCAGAAGGGGAGTGCCGGTTACTACAAATTCAAGAGAGGTATATGTAAAGCAAAATGAATTCCTTGATTGGGTGAAAAAGAGATCGAGTGAGTTTCAGAACCTGAGCGATCAGATGATTTCCGAAATCTACCAGTGGGAGAAAACCATGGAACTTGACAATAAAGAGATTGAATATTCTCTACGGCAATCGCTTTATTTTGCCGGGATTGAAACACCTTTCGAGTATGCAATAATTAAAAACGGGAAAGTTCAGGATGGCACATTTAAAAAATCGGATAAAAAAGATTTTCTTAAGAGTCATTATATGGCAAGGTTGTTTCCTGATAATATTATAAGGCAGGATCTTATTCTTTCAATTATCTTTCCTGAACGGACCAATTATGTGCTTGGATCAATGGGCTGGATACTTGGAGGTTCTTTGCTGTTTTCTCTATTTATACTGGCAACTTTTGCACTCAGCCTGTATTTGATAATCAGACAGAAGAAAATCACTGAAATGAAATCTGATTTTCTTAATAACATGACTCATGAGTTCAAGACTCCTATTGCAACAATTTCCCTTGCAGCTGATACGATTACAAATCCGAAAGTTATCAAAGATGAGGAAAGCATAAAGCATTTTATCAGCATGATAAAGAAGGAGAATAGCCGGATGAACAAGAAGGTGGAAACGATACTGCAGATTGCTTCACTTGATAAAAAAGAGATTGAGTTCAGATTTGA
>DAOQAX010000068.1:0-4301 GCA_035354395.1 Bacteroidales bacterium
GTTATCAGTACCATGCCGGCCACATGATGACAGAAAAATCAATAGCAGAAAATAGAAAAATCTCCTCATTAATCAATAAATTCATTGTCGGGTACAAATTTAACATATAACCTAACAAATGGATTATGTGTTGTAAATAAAATAATATAGCTATTTTTGAGTTGACTTAACAAAAAACCCATTTTGTGAAGGATGAATAATAAAGGTGAGATACTTGCAGAAATCCTGAAAAATTTCAAAAATTGTTATTTTTTCCTTCATAACACAAAGGAATTCAACGTCGTAGAAAGCATTATGAATAACGGTTTTGTCTTTGAATACCAGTTATCCTATTCTACTGACCGGGTCAATCCAAATGAACCAATTGAGGTAACTTATTTTATGTTCCAGAGAAAAGATTATGGACAATATACCATAATCATTGCCATACCAAAAAGTACTTTTTATAAATATACTGATGCCTCCAACAAGAGAGAAACCAGTATTGAAGATGTTATAACAATTACCGATCCGTATTACAGCGACAATGACGAATTGGTCTATACATTATCACCTAAACATGTCCTTGGATATTTTAATACAAAGACATCCGAGTTTTATCAAAACAGGAATTGGGATCCTCTCTTTAACAACTGTCAGTCAGGACCCCGGATAACACCTGTCAGGCGAGATGAGAAAAGTTAATATGTCTGAAGAGAAATTTTAAAATATCCTGTGGCGTCAGTTGATTCTATCTTGAATTTCCATTCACCGGTTTTATCCTGATTCTCAGTATCAGAAATAGAAATCGACTTTCTCCAGTTAAGGTTTCCCGATTCATCTATTACAACTTCGGAATAATTCTTCCCTCCCGGCATTATGATTTTAATACGGATTTCCCCCTCCTTGCAATCACCCACAACCGACATTATTACTGTATTTGCCGATTCTTCAACATCAAAAGAGTAACTGTTTGAGAAGGAACCTTCCTTGACAAATTTGGAATAGGTCCATGAAGTTCTTTCTCTATCCTCTCCAAAATTAAAATCAGAAAAAACATCAACATCCGGAGAATCAGTATATGGCACCCTGATATCAAAATCCCTGTTGCCTCTCCTCCTATAGATTCTTACTGATTTATCTGCATTACCTGCTTCATCAACATCTATATCAAAAAACTGAAGATCCTTTAAAGCATCTTCTAATTCAAGATGTTTATCTTTAAGATTTTCCATTGCATTTTCCTGCGCATCAAAAGCATCCTGCGACTCTTTCTGCGCTTTCTTTTCCTGTTGTTCCATCTCCTCCTTCTTCTGCTCGGTCATGGTTTTTTTCTGTGCCTCAATGGCCTGAAGGACCTTAATCTCATTTTCCTGTTCTTTCTTGGTCTTCTCCTGACCTGCTACGCGCTGAAAGGATGACCCGATTAAAAAGAAACATACAACCGTCAATATTAAACTTAACTTTTTCATGGCTTCTCTTTTGAAAATTTACAAGGTAAAGTTACGAGCTGTCCTTCCTATGTTTTGTTAACATCGGGTTAACGGCAGGTTAATGTCCTGTACCCTCTCCTGCGATGTCAATATAAATTCATACTTTTGAAACAGTAAATCATTCATGATGGAAAAAAGGAATACCGTACTGATCCCTGGTATTTTGTCAATCTTTATCCTGATATCGGTGCAGGTTTTTATTATCAGGAGTGTATGGAAACAGAAAGACGAAATGTTCGCCTTAAGGTACACCATGAGATCTCAGGAAGCCCTCAGTTTCATAAACAGAAGGATACATACAGACGGATTTGATACTGTGCGGTTGCTGCTTGAGGATTATTCAGAAAAAGTTATTAATGATCTGCAAACAATAAAAGATCCGGAAAAGCTCACCGGAAAAAAAAGAGAGGTTCTTGATTATTTCAAAGGTGTAATAACCAGTGAAGAGGATCTTTCAGAACTGCTTTCAGCCTATTTTGTCAAAAGAGGATTTGATAATAATTTTAAATCGAGGGTGGTAATTCAGGATCTTGCAATGATCAGAAATGATACAATCATAATATGCAAAAACGGAAGCTTCATGAACCAACAGTCCTCAGCGGATGCCGGAGGCGTTTCATCTTCTGAAATATCAAAATCAAGCGTTCTTGTGACCCGGTCCATTTTGGAAGATAACAATTACAGGTTTCTTTTTGATTATTATATCGATTTTTCCGACAAACGAAGGCTAATCCTGAAAGAGACATCTGCCTCTCTGGGTCTGAGCATCTTCAGCATTATTGTGGTTGTGATCCTTTTTATCATAACCTATAAGAATCTGAAAGAAGAAAAGAGGCTGTCGGAGTTGAAAACAGATTTCATTAACAACATGACACATGAACTTAAAACACCTCTATCGACCATTACTGTTGCAGGAAGAACCCTTGAAGTGGAAGAGATAAGAAAACGTGATGATAAGATACTGGAGACTGCAAAGATGATAGGAAAACAGAGTGTACATCTGAATCAGCTTATCAATATGATGCTCGATATAAGCATGTGGGAAAGATCACAGTTCCAGCTCGAAAGAAAACCGGTTGAATTTAATGAACTTATGAATGATATTGTCGACAGTTTTAAGGCAGGGGCAGGACATAATGCTTCAATAAACAAAAATTTCGATTTTAAAGGAGTACGTGCTGATATTGATATCTTATATTTTACAACTCTCATCAATAATCTTCTTTCAAACGCAGTGAAATATTCTGATGAAGTTCCATTGATAAACATTGATGGCTTCATCCGGGACAACCATATCAATATAATGGTTACCGACAACGGTATCGGGATCTGCAAGAGCGATCAGAAACACATTTTCGACAAATTCTACAGAGCTTCGACGGGCAACATACACAAATTCAAAGGATTGGGCCTGGGGCTCTACTATGTAAAAAAAATAGCGGAAGCCCATGGAGGAGCTGTGTCTGTTGAAAGTAAGCCTGGAAAAGGCAGTACCTTTACTGTATCAATACCTTACTAAATTAAATTTCGTAGATATGAAAATATTATTAGCTGAAGATGACAGAGATTTCGGAAGCATCCTGAGTCAGTATCTATCCATCAGTGGCTTTAAAATAACTCTATGCCGCGACGGCAAGGAGGCCTGGGAATTTTTCAGCAAGGACAAACCGGATATTTGTGTGCTTGATGTGATGATGCCTGAAATGGACGGGTTCACCCTTGCTGAAAAAATCAAGCAGGCCCAACCCGACCTGCCTCTCATTTTTCTCACAGCCAAAAGCCTGAAAGATGATATGATTAAAGGATTGAAAATAGGCGCTGATGATTACATAACAAAACCATTCGATCCGGAAGTTCTCATCCTGCGCATTAACAATATCCTTAAGCGGACCTATTCATCGTTTAACGATGAATATAAAATATCCGATACCGTCCTGAAATTCAACACCCTTGACCTCCTCTCAGGAAATGTCAAAGAAAAGCTCACACTGAAAGAAGCACAACTTCTGAAATATTTTATCATTAATAAAAATAAAATACTTACAAGAGAAGATATCCTTACCGAGATATGGGGTGAAGATGATTATTTTCTTGGAAGAAGCATGGATGTGTTTGTAAGCCGGCTAAGAAAGTACGTAGCAAATGATAAGAACATAGATATAAGAACAGTAAGAGGAACAGGATTTATGATGGAAGAGATTGAAAAAGAGGTTTGAGGTTTCTGGTTCAAGGTTCAAGGTTACAGGTTACAGGTTCAAGGTTACAGGTTACAGGTTCAAGGTTCAAGGTTTGACAAAAGAAAGGCTGCCCCGAAAACAGGACAGCCAATTTTATTTCTGAGATACTTATACTTTGTTTTTCTTATAAAGATTCAATTTGACTCCGGAACAGGAGGTCTGGTGTCAGTTTATTAATTACCAAGAACTTCACTTACTTTTTTGTAAAGATCATTTCCTCTCAGGTTTCTTCCTATAATAGTTCCTTTTTCATCAAGAAGAAAGTTTGACGGGATGGAATATACTGCATACATTTTAGCAGCAGCGTTTCCCCAGTACTGAAGATCTGAAACGTGTGTCCATGTAAGCTTATCGTCGGCTATTGCCTTAGTCCATGCCTCTTTTTTCTGGTCAAGAGAGACACCAAATACATCAAATCCTTTTTTATGAAATTCGTTATAGACTTTAACAACATTAGGATTCTCCTGACGGCAGGGGCTGCACCATGCCGCCCAGAAGTCTATAAGAAGTAATTTGGATCCGATCTTTGATGAAAGAGCCACAGGGTTGCCATCAACATCATTCATTGTAAAATCAGGAGCTTTCTGACCAA
>DAOQAX010000068.1:4401-8437 GCA_035354395.1 Bacteroidales bacterium
TTTGCGTGACTTGCAGCCTGGTATTCCAAATATAAATCGGCATATTTTTCGCTCAAAGGTGCATTCATGTCTACAAAAGACTGATTCTCATCCTGAGTCTTTGATCCTGTTATCTTCGCTTTGAAAAGAGAATCGAGCTTCCCGGTAATTCCTATTTCAGAATTTTCGAGATAGAATGTTGTTCTCATTCTTTTGTCTTTGACAACCAGTTGTACCAATTGAGGATATTCCACCGAGCCTTTCTTAAAAGTAAATGACCCTTTTTTTGAAACAGCTGAATCAATCGTAATTGTTTTCCCGGCTTCCCTCTTTTGTAAATAGAAGGTAAGACTATCGGAACCTTCGATTTTAGCCTTTACTACATAATGTGGTTCCGAAGAGCAGGCAGCCATCAATACCACCAAAGCAAGAAGATAACTAAGATTTTTCATACAGGAACATTTAAGATTTTTAATTGACAATTTCAGATCTATTTGGAAGAAATTTGTTGTTCTACATCGGCATTCAGCATTAAGACAACTTCTGAATTCTTCGGATCGTTTGTATAAACGTAAATAGCTTTAGTGACTTTCCCTTTATAGCTGCCCGAATTGAATACTGCTTTTATTGAGCTGGACTGTCCTGCTTTTATTCCTACACCCTGGCTTCCTGCCTGAACTGCAGTGCAACCGCAGGAGGATCTTATGTACCTGATTATCAAATCGTTTTTTCCTTCGTTTTTAAACTTAAACTCAACCTCATTTTGTGTTGCACCCTTTATTTTACCAAGGTCAACTGTGGTGGAAGCTACTTTAAATACAGGAGCATTCTCAAGATCTTCCTTTGAAAGAGACGAAAAATCTTCAACAAGATTAGCTGATACATAATAATATACATTTTCCTGAGGGGTGCCATTAAGCAATACTCTTACCATGCTGCTTACATTTCCCCAGTTAGGATTCTTCGTGGCATCAAACGTTCCTTCTACCAGGCCCTGCTCGCCAGGTTTAAGAGTCTCGGGAACTGCCTTGAGGGTAAGATGCTCCGGTGTTCCGTCAAATTCCACTTTGACAGGAGCATTTGAAGTGTTGACAAGCTTCATAACCCTGATCTTCTTCTCAGTTTTTTTAATATTGGTGAAAGCCAAATGATTGCTTTCAAATCTTACAGCACCAACCGGAAAGGTAAATAGCTCTTCCATAGTCTTTTCATGAGGTGTAACCTCACCCTTTATTGTAAGGACATTAACTTCTGGTTTTGTATTAGTATAAACAGTAAGTGTTTTATTGAACTGACCTGGTCTGTTTTTCGGATCATATTTTGCACTGACCTTCCCTTTTGCTCCCGGGGCTATCGGTTGCTTTGTCCAGTCGGGAGTGGTGCACCCACATGATGCAACTACATTTTGTATTACCAAAGGCTGTGTCCCCGTGTTTGTTAAAATAAAATCATAAGACTGTCCTCCTGCATCTTCCTTAAAAGTGCCGAAATCATGTTCGGTTTCCGCAAATTTGACTGTTGTCTGTGCAACCTGTGAGTTTGCTGTGATTCCTAAAATTAAGAGCGGAATAAAAAATAACACCTTTTTCATATTGACTTTAATTTTGGTATTTGAAAAATAATGATCTAGTTCCATGCAAATATACATTTATTGTAAAAACATTTATCCATTAAAACAAAGACAACCTGATTTTGGTTGCATTCGTACAAAAATCAGACCGAAAAACAATCGCCGGCAAGTCATATTTGTTAATAAAGTTTATTATTTTTAGAGAGTTTCAAACAGAATATCACTAGTTTTGCTGCGAGAGCCGGACTTTTTGGAATGAAATTTGTTAATTTTAAATCCGGTTTATTTCTGAAAAGCCTTGAAGACAATTAATTATAAGAAGCTGATTATTTGTATTGTAACTTGTATTTTTTATCTAAATGCAAACAGTCAGTTCTATAATGGTCACCAAATGTCTTTCGGGAAAAATAAAGTGCAATATTACGATTACTACTGGTCATATTTCAGATTTGATGATTTTGACTGCTATTTCAATGAAAATGGGCGTGATCTGGCCGAATTCACTGCTGACTATGCTATGAAGAAGCTTGAAGAAATCGAGGATTTCTTCGACTACACACTTGATAAAAGACTTATCTTCATCATTTTCAACAAGAATGCAGAATACAAACAATCCAATATAGGTCTTGTGACTTTTGACGAGGATAGCTATAATACGGGAGGCTTCAACAGAATCATCAAAAATAAAGTGATGCTGTATTATGAAGGTGACCATGTAGCCTTTGAAAGGCAGATTGCCGCTTCAATTACTGAAGTCATAGTTAATGAAATACTGTATAACGCAGAAGAAAAAGACAGGATATCAAGTTCTTCGCTGATATATATGCCTAACTGGTATACAAAAGGATTATACAATTATATATCATACGGATGGGATTACCAGGAAGAAAACAGAGTGAAAGATGGTTTCAAGTCAGGTAAGTTCAGGAACATCAACCATCTTGAATATGATGATGCCATTGTTGCCGGGCAATCATTCTGGAGATTCTTCGGTAAAAAATACGGAGATGCTCTTATCCCGAATATTATTTATCTGACAAAAATCTATAAAAATATTGATGACGGTTTCCTGTATGTTACCGGGAAGGATCTCAAGGATCTTCTAAAGGAATGGACAGAATTTTACACTGAAGAATTTTCTGATGACAGGGAACAGCCTGTGGACGACGGGAGCATTATCAGAAAATCAAAGAAAGAACAGATTTATCAACAAGTAAAAGTCAGTCCCGATGGCAAATATATCGCTTATGTAACTAACGACTGGGGCAGAAAACGGATCTGGCTATACGACCAGACAACCGGTAAACAAAAAGTAATCTTTAGAAAAGAACCTAAGTTTGAACAGGTTACAGACAACACATATCCCGTGATGGCCTGGCATCCGAGCAGCATGGTTCTTACTTTTATAAATGATGAGAAAGCTGATCTTGTAATGTATTTTTACAAGGTTAGCGATAAATCGACAGAAAAAAGAAACCTCCTTTATTTTGATAAGGTTCTCGACTTTTCATATGCTCCTGAAGGATCACGGCTTGTTTTCTCTGCTGTTAAAGATGGAATAACTGATATATACATACACACTCTGGCTTCAGGAACGAACCAGCAGATTACAAGGGATCTTGCTGACGATATAAATCCTTCATTCATGAAAGATTCCCCGGATGAAATAATTTTCTCTTCAAACCGGTTATCCGACACACTTACAAACACAGGCAGCCCCTACGAAAAGTTGTCATCCACGTTCGATCTTTTCACATACAATATTGCACGGAATGACAATGTTCTGATCAGACTTTCGGAAGGTCAGCATATAGACAGATATCAGCCTGAAGTACTCAGTAAGAACCAATTAACCTATATTGGAAACGAAAACGGTATTTTGAACAGGTTTACTGCAAAATTCGACAGTTCAATAAGTTATATTGACACCGCCACCCATTACAGGTATTTCATAACATCACTGCCCACAACTAATTATGACCGGAATATAATCAATCAGTCAGTTATAAACGGGTCCGACACTTACAGCGAGATTCTATTCACAAAAAGAAAGTATAAACTAAAGAAGGGCTCCTTCAGTGAATCAGTCACCATTCCCAGGGAGGAAATTAAAACAACAAAATTCCGGCAGGATAAGAATCTGCTCTTCCATAAAGCAGACAGCATAGAACAGGTGAGACAATGGCTTATAGCGGAAGACAAAAAAAGAAGGGATACCCTTACTAAACCACTGTATGAATATTATAGTAAAAATGAACCCATAGATATAAACCATTACATTTTCGAGAAAGAAAAACAGAACTATTATGAACAACTGTGGCGAAAGAAGTATATGGATATCGATCTTGACACAGGACAGCTTGTATTGCCTTTGATAAGAATTTACCAGACATCATTTTACAATAATTACTTTGCCACACAGGTCGACTTTAGTTTTCTCAATAATTCATATCAGGTATATAGCGGAGGGTCTACTTTTTATAATCC
>DAOQAX010000068.1:8537-9994 GCA_035354395.1 Bacteroidales bacterium
AAAAGGTGTATCAACATATATTATGGAACCCGATTCAAGATCTTTGGAGAGTTTTATAATGAGCTGACAAAGAAACGGTCTGATATGTTTGTACTGGGAGTTGATTTCAGAAAGTACACGCGGATACACCGTGAACTGATCTGGGCAAACAGATTTGCAGCAAGTACTTCATTCGGGCACACAAAGCTTCTCTATTACCTTGGAGGTGTAGATAACTGGATGGGTTATCTTTTCAACACGAACTCAATGTTTGACAATTCCATCCCTGTATCTCCAAATGTCAATTATGGTTTCCAGGCTCTTGCCACAAATATGAGAGGATTCTCCCAGAATGTAAGAAACGGTAATAATTTTGTCCTTTTCAACAGCGAGATAAGATGGCCGGTTATACGATATTTTGCAGGGCATCCGTTACGTTCTAACTTTCTCAACAGCGTTCAGGTTGTAGGATTCGGGGATATTGGAACAGCCTGGTCTGGAAAATCACCATGGTCGGGTGAAAACGGATACGATACCGAAACAATTACCAACGGACCGGTCAGCGTCACCCTCGACTCGAACAGAGAACCGATTGTTGCAGGATTTGGCGCGGGAGCCAGAGCACAACTGCTTGGATATTTCGTGAGAGCCGACTGGGCCTGGGGAATAGAAAACAAATATATCTTACCAAGAATTTTCTATCTCTCCTTCAGTCTCGATTTCTGATAACATCACAAGGGTCAACAGGGTTCCTTGTGCTACTTTTAATTTTCATGTATCTTATTGTCTTACTAATGGTTAAAACAGCAAAGACAACCATTGAAACAGTGAGGATAAAATCAAAAATCAGGGTATCGCACCATCAATAAAAAAAACATCTCATTACGGATGAATACATATATTTTACCTGTTTCTTTTTCATTTTAAAAAATTAAGGTAATTTTGGGCACTTATTGTAATTAACCAAAAATAAATAATTGAAATGGCTTACAAAATTAGTGACGATTGTACCGCTTGCGGAACATGCATTGATGAATGTCCTGTTGAAGCAATATCTGAAGGCGACATCTACAAGATCAATCCGGATGTATGCACAGAATGTGGAACCTGCGCTGATGTTTGCCCGGTAGAGGCTATTCATCCTGCAGAGTAATTCAACTGATGAAAATTTAAGTTAAAGGCTGTAACATTACGATACAGCCTTTCTTTTTATTGAGGGCTGTATTTTGCCTTTTCAAGAATTCCACTGACATCCGTATTCTTCATAAGATCTTCAAGTGTGATACCCGGGTTTTTCATCATGTACGACTCAACAATCCTGAAGCCTATCCATACAGCTGCCTTTCCCGGTGATTCATTGGTAAAATAAGATGTGAAAGGAGCTTCTCCCGTAAGTTTACGGATCATAAACTGATCAGTTTTAAATAGAAGGTCATTCTCTATAAGATATTGCCACATCTGGCTTTCATTATTCCTGC
>DAOQAX010000069.1:0-9804 GCA_035354395.1 Bacteroidales bacterium
TTTTGGTGATTACAACCCATACCAGGATTCAATATTTGGCGACTGGTTTACCGGTTATGGGAGGGTTCATCATACAGGGGAGATTTTTCTGAACGGTAAATCATTATACGAAAAGGAGAAACCCGAAAAAATCTTCAACCCGGAGCCTTTTGATGCGGCAAAAGACAAGGAGGGTTCCACATACACGTGGTATTGCGAAAGTGATGCAAAAAATACGACTATCTGGGCCAATTTCCATTCATACAATCCCAATAAAGAACTTGTTGAAATAAGTGCTAGAAGAACATGTTTTTATCCTTCAGAACCGGGTATAAACTATATAACAATAAGCGGCTTCAGGATCAGTCAGGCTGCTACTCAGTGGGCAGCCCCGACTGCCGAACAGATCGGTATGATCTCCACTAACTGGAATAAGGG
Organism: Bacteroidales bacterium; assembly: GCA_035354395.1. GTDB lineage: Bacteria > Bacteroidota > Bacteroidia > Bacteroidales > VadinHA17 > LD21. Next base: position 418 of record DAOQAX010000069.1, read on the forward strand.
CTGGATAATTGAGAATAATATAATCCACGATTCAAAATGTTCCGGGATTACACTGGGGAAGGAGAGAAGTACCGGACATAATGTATGGTCTGAAGATATGAGCCTGGATGGATCGCTTCATTATATTGAAGTGACATTCAGAACATTAAGAAATGGCTGGAGTAAAGAAAATATTGGTTCTCATGTTGTACGTAACAATGAAATATATAATTGTGAGCAGACAGGGATGTGTGGGAGCATGGGGGCTGCATTCAGCCTGATAGAGAATAATCATATTTATAACATCTGGACAAAGAGACAATTTAACGGTGCAGAAATTGGTGGTATTAAATTTCATGCAGCTATTGATACCCGGATAATAAAGAACCGTATTCATAATGCAGGAAGGGGAATATGGCTGGACTGGATGGCTCAGGGAACGCGTGTTTCTAAAAACCTGTTGTACAACAATGATCTTGAAGATCTTTTTATGGAAGTTGATCATGGGCCAATCCTGGTGGACAACAATCTCTTTTTGTCGCCTGCCGGCATTGTTACCCAGTCGCAGGGTTGTGCCATTGTGCATAATCTTATTGCCGGTCAGATATGCATGTGGCCCGAACCGAACCGCTTTACCCCATATCATTTACCACATTCTACAGAGGTGGCAGGTCTTTCAACAATATTTTCCGGAGATGACAGGTACCTTAATAATATATTCCTGGGGTATGATCAGGATGGAAAAACAAGAGATGCCAGGTATAACTTCGGATTAGCTGGCTACAATAGCGCAAAGTTGCCGGTTGTGATTAACTGCAACGTTTATTTTGACAGGGCAATGCCATGTAAATATGAAAAGAACGCATTTGTAAACCCTGAGTTCAAGCCGGTTATGGAAATAAAAGAGGAGGATGGCAGTGTATTTCTGCACCTTTCTTTAGATAATGGAGTCTCCGGGATAAAAACCGAAATGGTCACTACAGAAATGCTTGGTAAGGCAAAGATGGCTAAAGAACGATTCGAAAATCCCGACGGAACTCCTTTGAAGATTGACAGCGATTATCTTGGCAATAAAAGATCAGATACAAATCCTTCCCCCGGTCCTTTTGAAGATCCGGAGAATGGATTTGTTAATCTGAAGATATGGTAACAGAAGCAGAATGAACAGTAACCAGGCTATTGTTGTTGCACTGTTCTCTTAAGCCATTTTTCAGCAACCAATGGCCATGTTTCGGCTGCAAGGCTTCCCTGCCGTAATCCGTACCCATGTCCGCCTTTTGGAAGAAAATGTAATTCAACCGGAAGGTCGGCATCTCTAAGGGCTCCGGCCATCACAAGAGCGCTGTTTCCGTACTTGTCGTCAGCAGTCTGGAAGATGTACATCGGAGGCACATCTTTACTCAGTTGTAATTCGGGAGTAAGCGTCCGGTTTGGTCCAAGGTCAAGATAAGCAGGATAAATCAGCATTGTAAAGGAAGGCCGGCACGAGAGGCTGTCAGCCTTATCAACAGGAGAGTATGTCTTCATATTGAAAAGAGTACTGGTTCTTGCGCTGAGGCTGGCTCCCGCTGAGAATCCCATTATCCCGATCTTTTCAGGATCTAAATTCCATTTTCCGGAATTGCTTCTTATGACTCTAAGTGCACGTTGAGCATCCTGTATGGCTCCTTCTTTTTTGTCAGGTATCCGGTATTGCAGCACAAAAGCTGTATACCCGAGTTTATTGAGCCAGGCTGCAATCTCAGTCCCTTCAAGGTCATAAGCAAGGATCTGATATCCTCCGCCCGGGCAGACTACAACAGCAGAACTGTTGCTTTTTGTTTTCTCAGGCAGAAAAACTTCAATTGCCGGGTTGGTAACTTCACTGAACCTCAGAACATTATCTTTCCTTATAGTGTCAATGACAGGATCATGTTTATCTTTTGTTTCACCCGGAACCTTTTCGGGCCATAAATAGATAATATCTTTTTTTTGTGAAAAAGAGTTAATTGATAAAAGCATAACAAAAATTGTAAATATGTGTTTCATGGTAAATGGTGTTGATTAGGTATAGCCTCACCCCCTCCCGTCCCCAGGTCCCGGGAGAGCGGGGGAGGCTGATTCAGCTATAATATCAAGTATCTGTTTGTTAATAAGCTACATGTTTTTAAGGACCTGCTCATTGGTAAATCTGATTGTTTTAATTCCAAGTTTTTCAAGTTCTCCGGTACGCCCCTCATCATGTTCCAGAGATTGCTCATTGTTATGTATTTCTCCATCCACTTCAATTACCAGTCTCAGTTTATGACAATAAAAGTCTGCAATAAAAATATCAATCGGATGTTGTCTTCGAAAAATGTACCCTTCAGCACGAAACTTCTTTAAATTTTTCCAAAGAACATATTCGCTTTCAGTGGGATTTTTACGCATTTCCTGAGCAAATTTGAAAATCCTGGCTTTAGCGCCAAAATGCATCTCTTTTTCTACCGTTTTTCCAAGATATGCCATTAAATCTTACTTTAATTAGCGTATTTAAAAGCCCCTCTCCCCTGGGAGAGGGGTTTGGGGTGAGGCAGATGTCAGTGCGCTATTATTCAACTATCTCTGCATCGTCGAATCTCTCCGAACGGAAATTAAAGCGCCCTCTCTTTACTCTTGTTGCGCCTTTGCTCCCGAAGAAACCCCAGCCACCGCTGCCCAGAAGGAATCCCAGGGCATATAACCCTCCGTTATTGTTCTGTGCATACATTGTGATCTTATCGCTGAAGAGCATGCCGATAAAATCAAAAGGGGCTATGAAACCATGCCATAAACCTCCGAAAAACCCATAAGTATGACCGGTGAGACATTGTTTGATCTCTTCATTATTGGCGCATCCTGTCAGTAAAATGACAGACGAGAAAAATATGAATAGCCAGAAAGTCTTTTGCGTGAGGAATGTTTTCATTATGTTTAGATTAGAATTTTTCGGGTGCTGATTTAATATATTTAATGTTTCTGAATCGTATTGCAGACCAGTTTTCATCAATTATTGCATGCCTTACACTTCGGAAACCGGAATTTTTAAGAGCATTCCATCCATGTTTACAATCGAGATCAGGACAAAATTGAGTTGAAGTCTTTTTCGGATAACAAAACCATAGTATTCCATCTGCCACAAGGTTATGAATAGCACCCGGAGCTAAGGAATCGACTTCGGTAACACTCTTTACAAATATTATCATGAAATCATAAGGGAAACGGGGATCAATTTCATTATCAACAATTATACCTTTAAGTTCTTTGGAAATAGAAGTGCTGAAATCTCTTTCAACATTAATTATTGCTATTCTTTTCTGACCCTTATAATTTAATTTTTCAAGCATGTTCCTAATATAGTATTCTTCTTTTAAATGCTAATTTAATAAAAATACAGATATCTCTTCTGAGAACTGATGTTTCAAACATGAAGATGTAACCGGGGGGCAAAAATAAAATATATTCTGATTAATTATTTGGAAAAGGTATTACCTTTGTTGCATCAAAAATGGGGTGCCTTAATATTTCGGGCTGAGATCATACCCTAAAACCTGATCCGGGTAATGCCGGCGGAGGGAAAAAGAGTGTTTTTATATTTCAGCTATCCATAATCGCCTCATTACTTGATCTTTTATAGTTTAATAATTTTTCAAAAATGAGGAAGCTATTCTGTTTTATCGTGTTTTCTGCGCTGATGGGAGGTTCAGTGACTTATGCCCTTCAGGAAAATGGTTCAACGATTAAAGGCAAAGTCACTGACCTGAATGGCAATATCTTACCAGGTGCTGGTATAACAATTGAGAATACCTTACTGGGTGTTTATACTGATAAAGACGGAATATATTCTATTAGCGGACTTAAAGATGGAACCTATAAACTCAGATTTTCATTTATCGGTTTTGAAACACGGGTACTGGAGGTCAGTCTTAAAGGGGAGGCCATAGTAAATGCAGCTCTTTCGGCAACGACATTTATGACAGAGGAGGTTCTTGTGAGTGGTGTAAGAGCAGGAAAATACTCACCATTAGCATATTCGACAGTCAATAAAATGATGCTGAAAAAGCAAAATACCGGTACCGATTTACCTTATCTTTTGAGTCTTACCCCATCGCTTGTGGAAACATCTGAAGCAGGGAATGGTGTTGGAAACACGAGTCTCCGGATTAGAGGCACAAGCGGAAGCAGAATAAATGTAACAATCGACGGCATTCCGCTGAATGATCCTGAATCACAGGAGGTCTTCTGGGTCGATATTCCAGACCTGGCTTCTTCTGCAGAAAGCATTCAGGTCCAGCGTGGTGCTGGAACATCCTCTAATGGTGCCGGAGCATTTGGTGCAACAATCAGTATTCAGACAACAAATCCTGAAGATGAGCCATTTGCTGAAATAAATTCATCCGTTGGATCCTTTAATACCATTAAAAAGATGATATCGGCCGGGACGGGGCTTCTTAACGGAAAATTTGCCCTTCAAATGCGTTATTCCGACTTGAAAAGCGACGGTTTTGTCGACAGAGCATCTTCCGATCACCAGTCTGCCTTTATAAGCGGGGTATTTAAAACAGAAAGGTCGCGATTAAAAGCTAACATAATAATGGGAGAAGAACATACGGGTATCAGCTGGTGGGGCGTGCCGGGAGAGATACTTTCAACCAACAGGAGATATAATCCTGCCGGAGAATATACTGATGAAAATGGAAATATATGTTATTATAAAGATGAAGCTGATAATTATAATCAGAACCATTATCAACTAATTTACAGCCTGATGCTTAACAGTGATCTGACTTTGAACGCTGCTCTGCATTATACAAGAGGAAATGGATATTATGAAGAGTACAAGGAGGACGCCTCTTTTTCAAAATACGGATTGCCCGATTTGAAAATCGGAGATACCGATATTTCAGAAACTGATCTTATCAGAAGGAAGTGGATGTCTAACGATTTTTATGGGACCATCTATTCGCTCAAATATAAGAAAGGAAAGATTGATGCAACAGTTGGCGGGGGACTAAACTGTTTTTCTGGCGATCACTATGGGAAAATAATATGGATGGAATATGCAGGGAATACACCCAAAGACCATCAGTGGTATCTTAATAAAGGAACAAAATTGGATATGAACATTTACGGTAAGGTAAACTATTCTTTAACAGAAAAGGTAAATCTGTTCGGAGATCTGCAGTACCGTTTTGTCAGTTACGATATGTCAGGAGCAGATGATGACCTTAAGGATATCGGCCAGGAACATGACTTCAATTTTTTCAATCCCAAGGCGGGAGCCTTCTATTCCATAGACAAGAATCAGGATCTTTATCTTTCATTTTCTGTAGCTAACCGCGAACCCTCCCGCTCTGATTACAAAGAAGCTGCAGGAGATGCTTCAGCTACACCGGAGCCTGAAACAATGTATAATACCGAGATGGGTTATAAACTGAGGACAACCAGGAGCTCTTTTGCCATAAATTTATACAGCATGATTTATAAAGACCAGCTGGTGCCGACAGGCGAGCTTAGCAATGTAGGTTATTCCATAATGACCAATGTTGACAAAAGTTACAGGATTGGGGCGGAAATAACGGCTAATCTTAAACCGGTGGATTTCTTTGACTGGAACCTTGGCTTTACCTTAAGCAGGAATAAGATCCTTGATTTTCGGGAATATTATATTGACTATAACACAATTGACTGGTCAGAGGAATACATGAGCAAAAATCATGAATCGGTTGATATTGCTTATTCTCCCTCAATAATAGGAACAAGCGATATGAAATTTAACATTCTCAGCAATGCTTCTTTACATTTTATAAGTAAATATGTGGGAAAACAATACTTCGATAATACAATGAATCCTGACCGAACCATTGACCCTTATTTTGTAAATAATATCCGCCTCGATTTTGAACCAAAGATAAAAGCAGCTGAAAGTGTCGAACTTCAGTTTCTTGTAAACAATGTTTTCAATAGTATTTATGAGAATAATGCCTATGGAGGAAACTGGTATGAAGATGGTACAGAGAAGAGCTGGTCATATTATTTTCCGCAGGCAGGCATAAATTATACATTTAAAATCGGAATAAAATTCTAAAGTAAACAAATAGTTGTGATGTCATTTAATTGGTTGGCAGATAATTATATAGAAGTTTTTGGTGCAGTGACCGGAATCATATATGTATTTCTGGAGATAAGACAGGATATATGGCTCTGGCCTGTAGGGATAATCACGACATCAGTCTATATCTGGGTTTTCTTTACCAGCAAGATTTATGCTGACATGAGTCTTCAGGTATATTATCTTGTTATAAGTATCCTGGGGTGGTACTGGTGGGCCAGAAAAAAGGAAAGGAGAAAGGGGGAAAGGGAGAAGGAGTTACTGCCGGAACAGGATGAGGTAATGAATAACGGAGTTAATGATAAATCATTGCAGGTGACAAGATTAAAATTTAATACAGGAGCAGTACTGGCTGTTGTCTTTTCAGTAATATTTGCTGCAATATGGTTAATTCTTTCACGATATACTGATTCCCCGGTACCGATACGCGATTCCTTTGTAACTTCATTGTCTATAGTTGCTACCTGGATGCTTGCGCGAAAGATTTATGAGCACTGGCTGTTATGGATTATCATTAATTTCTTTTCGGCGGTTCTCTTTTTAACCCGTGGATTATATCCCACATTTATTTTATATATTGTTTACGGGGTAATGTCTTTTGCCGGGTTGAAGGAGTGGAAGAAATCATTAATGGTTAATTAGCAGACATAATATGTCATTAAAAACAATAATTGTAGCAGACGGGGACTTTCCGAGTCATGAAATTCCGCTGGGTTATCTGAGGAATGCAGAAAGGATAGTATGTTGTGACGGGAGTGTGGAAAAACTTCTGAAGGCAGGGTTTCATCCCGATGCGATAGTAGGAGATATGGATTCCTTGAGTTGTGAAATAGCGGCAGAATTTACTGATCGTATCTTTGCAGATAAGGATCAGGAGACTAATGACCTGACAAAGGCAGTCTTCTGGTGCTTTAAAATGGGATATAATGATCTTGTGATATTAGGTGCCACAGGCAAACGGGAAGATCATACTCTTGGAAACATTTCTCTTCTGGCAGAATATGCAGAATTCGTAAAAGTTATTATGGTGACTGATAACGGAATCTTTCTGCCACTGTTGAAGAGCTGCAGTCTACCTTCTTTTCCGGGGCAGCAGGTTTCTCTGTTCTCGGTTAATCCAGAGATAAAAGTCACGTCAACAGGGTTGAAATATCCCTTGACTCAATGCAGATTAAAAAGCTGGTGGGTTGCAACACTTAATGAGGCTTTGGGCAATAGTTTCAGTCTGGAATTTGAAAAAGGATCCATATTGGTTTTTCTTCGATTTGCGGAATAACCATAACAGAGTTTGATTTATGAATAAAAAAAGAGGCCGTCTCAAAAGGTTTAAATCATTGTTTACCCCTAAATCCCCCAAGGGGGACTTGCTGAATACCAGTTTATTAGAAAGCCCCCTTTAGGGGGTTGGGGGTGATGTAGGGCTTTTGAGACAGCCTCATTAAAATAAACAAAAAAAATCAGAATCTATATCCGACACTGAGACCTATTACTTTATTTCTGAGATCAGAATCATCTTTATCTATCTTGCCAAGACCCATCTCGTAACGCAGTTCTGCAACTATTGCACATCCATTGGTCAGGTTGTATGTTACACCACCTCCGAATATTGCGCCCCAGTCACTTTTTTCAGAATGATCGTCAAGGTCTGTATCTGTCTTTGTCGATCCTATCTTTGTTTTTGCATTGGCTGATGTGAGATAACCGTAATATGGACCTGCAAACCCGGTTACATTCCATTTGTCAGTGAGTCCGAGTTCCTTTCCAAAGGTCCCTTTGACAAGGAGTGGCACAGATAAATAATCAAAATCTCTTTTTGTAGTGGTTTTGATTCCTGTTAAGGTATTATCATATTTCTCCCCCTTTGTTTCGTAGTTAAGCTCTGTCTGCAAAGAGAGACTGGCCCCAACTGAATACTCAAGAAAACCTCCAACAAGGAATCCCGGATAGATATCCGCATTATCCCATAATTCTCCCAATTCAGACTGAGTCCGAAAGTTGAGACCTGTACGCACTCCGTATTTAATCTGAGCCTGCATTTCCTGACAGGCAAGCAATGCTATTACTCCCGCAAAAAAAATAGCCTTTGTTTTCATATTGTAACCCCCGTTTTTAATTTTTATTCAAAAAAGTAATTATCCATTTCCCAACTGCAAACGGTTACTAATTCATCAACACCGTAAGCAGACTCTTTATTAAATTTTTTCAGGAGGGCAATAATCATTTCAGCTTCCTTATTGTCACTGAACTGCATGGTAATAATGACATTATATCCGGGCCATATCGGAGTGTCAAAGCGCGGAGCTCCTGTTTGATTTTTAGCAATAACGCGATCGTTGATCTGATAGTTGCCCACTTCATTTTCATCAAGAAGGTTTGTAATCCTTTCCATGACGCTTACATTACATGTGCAAAAAATGAATTTCATATTATATAGTTTTATTTGTCTTTACGGTTAAATATTGCATAGAACACAGGTACAATTATCAGAGTTATAATCATCGAGAACAGAAGGCCGCCGATCATTGTAACAGCGAGAGGAGAGTACATCTCATATCCCATTCCTTTGCTGAGAGCCATTGGCACCATTGCAAGAATCATGGTAGAAGAGGTCATCACAACCGGCCTGAGTCTTGATCTTCCTCCTTCCTGAATAGCATCATATAGTTTGTATCCTCTTTTTCTTAACATGTTGATATAATCCACGAGGATAATTCCGTTCTTGACCACAATTCCCACCAACATTATTATTCCTATAAAAGTTGTAACACTGAGAGTTGTGTTGGTCAACATAAACGCAATGACAATACCGACAAGTGTAAATGGAACAGCCAGCATTATTATAAAAGGGTGCTTGAATGATTCAAACTGGGCTGCCATTACCATATAAACCAGTATTACACCAATAATCAGAACAAGAGAGAGGTCTCCGAAAGATTCATCCTGTGAGGATGTTTGTCCGGCAATCCTGATGCTTACTCCGTCAGGTACACTTACTGTGCTGAGAACTTCTTTTATTCTTGTTGTTGCGTCACCGAGAGAGATATTCCTCAGGTCAGCGCCAACGGTAACATATCTTTGCTGCGACTCCCTTTTTATTTCCATAGGACCATAACCCTGGCGTACTTCGGCAACATCAGACAGTTTGACCTGTGTGTTGAGAAGGGTGGTCAGTGTTATGTTATCGATAGATGCAATATCCGATCTGTTTCCCGATGCATATCGGATCATTATATCATAGTCCTCACCTCCTTCAGAGATTGAACCTGCTTCAGCTCCATAGATACTCTGCCTGATCTGAA
>DAOQAX010000070.1:0-9784 GCA_035354395.1 Bacteroidales bacterium
GACTTTATTTCCATCTGCTGTTTAACTATCTCATATGCACGCTGATAGTTAACCGCATCTTTTAAGTTATCGCTTCCCTGTGGCTTCTCCATATCAGTCTCAATAGTCAGGTTAACCAGAAACTTATTACCTACAATCCGCTCTTCCTTAAAATGTCCGTGAAAAGCATAAAACTCCATGTTCTCTATCTGTATAAGACCCATCATATTTTGTATTTAAGACTATCTGCAATCATGAATACGATTTCATAAATTGCTTGAAAATCAATTTATTTACCCCATTCCGCTATGCGGAAGTAAATTGATTTTGGCTGCGCCGAGCTCACCCGCAAGCGGGTTTCGGTTCTTCGCTCCCCATGGGGCCGGGGTAAACGAAGAACCGTAGCCCCGCAAGGCGGGATAAACTCCGCGGAGCTCGACGAAGTCAAAATCAATGCGTTTCTTGTATGATTCCCGACACTCATTTTATATTTAAAGGCTATGATTATCTGATAGACAACCATTTTCAATATTATTGGATGCAAAAATAAACATTATTATGGGAAACAGGGAATGTCGTAAATAAAAGAGAGTTCCGATTTTAAGTTTTTAAAAAAATAATAATCCTTAAAAGATGATGAGTATCAAATTCATCCTATTTTTGTAATCCTAAATATACCAGGTATGAATGAAGAAATTATAAAGGAAGAAGAAACAAAAAATCCAGTAAGTTTTATTGAACAGTTTATTTCTGACGATCTAAAAGAGGGAAAAAATGATGGAATAATTCATACCCGGTTCCCCCCTGAACCAAACGGTTATCTGCATATCGGTCATGCAAAAGCTATTTGCCTCAGCTTTGGTATGGCAAAAAAATACGGAGGAAAATGCAATCTCCGTTTCGACGATACTAATCCTGTAAGAGAGGATGTTGAATATATCGACTCAATAAAAGAGGATATACACTGGCTGGGATTCGACTGGGAGGACAGGGAGTTTTATGCATCTGACTATTTTGGGAAACTCTACGAATTTGCAATAGCCCTCATAAAAAAAGGACTTGCTTATGTTGACGACCAGTCTGCCGAAGTGATCTCATCACAGAAAGGAACTCCGACACAGCCCGGAACAGAAAGCCCTTTCCGCCAACGTTCTGTTAATGAGAACCTCGACCTGTTCGAAAGGATGAACAAAGGTGAATTCGAGGAAGGCAGCCATGTGCTCAGGGCAAAAATCGACATGACAAGTCCGAACATGCACATGCGTGATCCTATCATTTACAGGATAATTAAAAGTTCTCACCACCGTACGAATGACAAATGGAAAGTATACCCGATGTACGATTTCGCACACGGCCAGAGTGATTATTTTGAAGGTATAACCCATTCACTCTGCACACTTGAATTTGAGGTTCACCGCCCACTGTATAACTGGCTCATCGATCAGCTGAAAACAGGCGATTACAGGCCACGACAGATTGAATTTAACCGTCTTAATCTTACATACACGGTAATGAGCAAGAGAAAACTTCTCGAGCTTGTTCAGGATGGTAGGGTAAGCGGATGGGATGATCCAAGGATGCCTACTCTTTGCGGACTGCGCAGAAGAGGATATACCCCTGAATCAATAAAGAAATTCATCGACCTTATCGGATATACCAAAGTAGAAGCTATAAATGATGTCTCTCTACTCGAACATGCAGTACGTGAAGATCTTAACATCAGGGCCCCCAGGGTTTTTGCAGTGCTTAATCCGCTGAAAGTGATACTTACCAATTACCCTGAAGATAAAATTGAAGAGGTTGAACTGATCAATAATCCTGAAGATGAGACCATGGGGTCAAGAAAGGTCCCGTTCAGCAGGGAGTTGTTCATTGAACAGGACGATTTCATGGAGAATCCTCCGAAAAAATTCTTCCGTCTGGCCCCGGGAATGGAAGTCCGTCTAAAAGGTGCATATATCATTAAGTGTGAAGGATTTAAAAAGAATGAAAAAACAGGAGAAATTGAAGAAGTCTATTGCACTTATGAACCTGACACACGAAGCGGAGAACCAGGTTCCGAGAAAAAGGTAAAGGGAACTCTTCACTGGGTATCGGCAAGACATGCCATTAATGCTGAAGTCAGATTGTATGACAGGTTATTTAATCATGAAGATCCGGCCGGACAAAAAGATGAAGACTACAGGAATTTCCTCAATCCCGATTCATTGAAAATTCTTAAGGGATGCAAGGTAGAACCATCGCTGGCATCGGCAAAACCGCTTGATACATTCCAGTTCCAGAGGCTCGGATATTTCTGCGTTGATTATGACTCTTCTGATGATAAATTAGTGTTCAACAGGACTGTTCAGCTGAAGGATACGTGGGCAAAGCTTAATAAGTGATTGTTAGACAGGTTTTGCAGGTTATGCAGGTTGGGCAGGTTGGGTAGGTTAGGCAGGTTTAGCAGGTTTAACAGGTTTTGCAGGTTGGGCTGGTTGTGTGGGTTGAGCAGGTTGTGTGGGTCGATTATCATTTGATTTAAGGTTTTTCCCCAGATTTAAGGTATTTCATTAAAACGCCGATACTGTTTATAATACGTTGGCTTTTATTTCTTCTATCGGTTGCCAGATCTGCATTAATAAGTTTTTGATCTTCTGCTATATAGTACATACTCTTTACCTCAGCTGAAGATCCTTTTGAAAAATTTAAAAAATGACGGAATTCTGCATTACCTCCCCGGCAAAAGCCCTCGCTTATATCATTCATTATTGAGATTCCTGCCCTGCAAATCTGATCTTTAAATCCATAGTCACGGCAATTTCTGAAATCAGAATAGATAAGATTAACCAATTCTCTTGACATATTCCATATTGCCAATTCTTCAAAGTTTTTTATTGTTCCCATTTTAGCACGAATTTAGGTTAGTATGCAAATTTACTAACTAACAGATAAATAACCTGCATAACTTAAATAGCCTGCATAACCTGCACAACAAATTATTTTTATCATGTCTTTTCGGATTTACATTAATTATATATATTTGCAGTCTCAAAATTGTCCTGTAGTGTAATTGGCAACACGTCTGATTCTGGATCAGAAGAGTTCAGGTTCGAGCCCTGACAGGACAACACTAAACCGGTTTCTTTAGCCGGTTTTTTTTATTATGGACTGGAAGGGCGAGTTTACCCTGACAATTGGAGTTTACGAGAATTCGTCAGGGAAGTTTATCCCGACATTTCGAACTTGTGATGAATAGTCGGGATCCCCTGACAATTCAACACTAATAGTATCTCAGAAGAAACCCTTTTCTTTTTATAAGCATTATGTTCATTTGTTTTGCTCCTTCAAAAGAACCGGGGAAAGCTTTAGCCCGACGAGTTCAATTAATCCTGGTTGAAAACAATATTGAAATAGTATACCCCCATTCTATGCTTTGATCTCTTTGTATTCAAAGACTATTTGCAGTAATTCATGAGGGTTAACCTGGTAACATAAAATGCGTTTTAAAACATTCTTGTAATTAAAAAACAATCTAACTTTGTTAAAGTTTTACACCTGGGGTACATTTTATTTTGCTTTGGCAATTCCTGAATTTCAAAACTAAAAGGATAAAACAGGCAAAGAGTTTTAAAATCTATATACAAAATGAGTAATTAATGATTCTTATGAGGAAAACAAATCTGTTACTTTTGTCACTGATATTTCTCTCTTTTCATTCTTATTCACAATCAACATATCTCGTTGGAACATCACAGGTTAGTATCGAACCAGATCAGTCTTTGATTTCACTACACCTGGCAGGGTATGGTATCCCAAAAGAGGGGCGCTTTACACTCCAATGGATTGACCAGGGCGTCATACCGACTGTTACTGCCATAGGAGGATCAAACGAAAAATTGTTCATAGTTAGTAACAATGAGTTGTTTGTATTGGATTCATTACAAAATAAATCAATATGGGGGAAAAAAGGGAAGGCAGAAAATATCATATCAATAGCCGGGTTAAGCAGGAAATTATATGGTATGAACAAAAATGGAGAATTGCTGGCAACAAAAATAAATGGAGGAGCTAAATGGGAAAAGATCTGTTTTGTTGATCATTCTGTGACACTTATTGCAACTGATGGCAACAAACTATTTGCAGCTAATACTAATGGTTCGTTCTGGTCAGCTGATCTTTCGGAAAATAAGATTGAATGGGAAGAAATTGAATCAATAAATAAAACCATTTGTGATATCAGAAGCATTACAGCAAATAACGGGAAACTTTATGCGCTTACCATTGAAGGTACTATTTATCAGTGCGAACCAGGAAACATAAACTCCAAATGGTTAAAGATAGCTTACAGAAATGGAGTTACTGTCAAAGAGGACATAGGATATATTGCATTTTTTCGCGGAAGATTATTTGGGGTAAGTAAGGATAATCATCTCTATTGCGGCGAACATCGCAGCGAAGGTAACCTTTCTGCCAGGAGCATGGCTATAAAAAGAAATGAAAAAACCGTTGTTATCGTTAATGTAGATCTTTGCGGACTCAATGAAAGTTTCACAGGCCCGTTGAAACAAGAGATTTTTTTGAAAAACCATATTCCTTCGCAGGCAGTTTTTCTCAATTTTACACATACTCATTTTGCACCGGTAACGCAGGATCTGCTCACATGGCAGGAGCATTGCCAGCGGCCTGATAGTATTTATCTGAATTCTATTGTAAAAGCCGGTATTCTTAAATCAATAGACAATGCCCTTAAAACTATGGCTCCGGCGGAATTATTTTTTGGCAGAGGCTCGGTTGACATAGGTTACAACAGGAGCCTGAAAGATCATCCGGAATTATATGATAATGACGTCGATGTGGTTAAAGTAAAATATACTGAAAAACAAACCGAAAGCTATCTGTTTTTAACAGCCTGCCACCCCGTGTTCAGCACTGCCGGCACTTTGCATTATACTATTAGTGCCAATTATCCGGGAGTGGCACGTAAATTAGTAGAGGAGAGGACCAGAACTTCCAACTCATTGTTTTTACAGGGAACTGCGGGAGATATAGATCCAAAGGATGATGGAGAATATATTACAGGTGAAAAGCTGGCCAAAGAGGTGATTGCAGTTTTGGACAGGCCGATGACCCAATTAAACGGAGCTATTTCGTTTTATCTCGATACTGTTAAAATTCCTGTCAGCCCGTGGCCAAAGGATAAAATAATTGCACTTCGCGCTGAAAACATCGACAAGACAGGTGATGTTTATGCTGAAAAAAATGTGAAGTGGTGCGATCTGATGTTTAAATACTATAATGAAGGAACTATGCCGGGATCTATGCCTGTGTATATTCATACCATAAATATCGGAAACTGGAAACTGGTTGGGTTTTCAAGGGAAACAACAACCGGATATGGATTAAGACTCAAGAATTTCTGGCCTGATAAAATTATCTCTGTGGCCGGATATACAAACGATGTTTCGAGTTACCTGCCAACAAACATGCATATTGAACAGGGTGTTTACGAGGGTAAAGATTCATATTTTTGGGATGGGATGCCAAATTCATTCCCAAAAAATGTGGATAACACCATCTTAAATGTTATTAAATCTCTTGATCGTTAATTAAAATTGAGAGCTATGAAAAAACGTGAATTCTTAAAGATTTTTAGCGTCGCCACTGTAGGGACTATTGCTTTTTCATCTTTCGGATGGAGCTGCAAGGGTTCTGATCGTAATTCCCGATTGAAAAACTGGGCATGGATCCATCCCATAGAATCTCCCGATTCAGTCAGTTCCAAAGATGAATGGAAAAAACTGTTCAATAACCTGAAAAAATGGAATATTGATTATGCTTTGCTTCTTACACAAACAAATTCAATCGTTGAACAGGTAATGCCTATTGCAAAACAAGAAGGTGTGGAGCTTCATGCCTGGATTATTGCATTGAACTGGCCTGATAAAAATACTATGAAGGAACACCCTCAGTGGTATGTTGTGAATGGAAAAGGAGAATCATGTATAGATAAACCTGCTTACGTGAATGATTATAATTGGTTGTGTCCAACAAATCCGGAAGTGGTGGAATTCCTGAAAAAAAGGGTTGAAGAGCTTTGTGCATATGACGGGCTTGCAGGAGTCCATCTCGATTATATACGTTATCCGGATGTTGTGCTGGCACCAGAACATAAAGCAAAATATGATATTCCACAGGATGATCTGGTTCATCCTCAATTCGATTATTGTTATTGCGAAGTTTGCAGATCTAAGTTTAAGGAATTATCAGGGATGGATCCTCTGACCCTTCCTGATCAGGCAACAAATGAAGCCTGGCTGAATTTCAGATTTGACACTCTTACAAACCTGGTAAATGAAATCTACGATACAGTTCATAAGTCAGGAAAAATTCTCTCAGCTGCAGTTTTTCCAACTCCAAACCTGTCGAAGTTCCGGGTCAGGCAGGATTGGTTAAAATGGAAACTCGATTATGTTATGCCAATGATGTACCACAGATATGAAGGTCAACCGGTTGAGTGGCTCGAAACTGCTACAAGGGAAGGAGTTGATGCTCTTGCCGGTAAATATCCTTTATTCAGCGGTTTGCATCTGGCACAACTCAAACCTCAGGAACTTGGTCTTGCTACAAGTTTATCCCTGAAAGCCGGAGCCTCCGGAATAGTTTTATTCACCGGAAATGCAATGAATGAAGAATATTGGAAATATATGAAGGAGGGTATGAGCAGTCACAAAAATAGCTAAGACTCATAACAGTTTTAACAAGCTGTAAACTAATTTATTGAGACTTTCATTGGTTATTTTTCAGTTAGAGTTACTCTGCTCGTTTAATATCTTTGACGATTCAAGATATTGCTTATCATTACCATAAATAAATAGACAGCTCCCTTTTGAAATTTTATCAATAATCCCTTTTGAAGTATTAAGAGGTAATGCCGGACAACCATAACTTCTTCCTAACAAGCCACATTGCCTGGCAACTTCATGACTCACAAAATCGGCTCCATGTATTACGATTCCTCTTTTTCTTGCATTATCATTTATACCAGGTTCCAGTCCGTCAAGCTTTAATGAGTAACCATATTTCCCGGAATAAGTCTCAGCTGTCACGAAAAAACCAAGGCTGCTCTTCAATGACCTTGGGGCATTAGAAAATTTGTTTGCCATATTTCCGCCTGAGTTTTTCCCATGAGCCACAAGTGATTTATAAAGAACCTTTTTGTTTTCCAGGTCAATGACAAAGAGTCTTTCCCTGGTAGATGGCTTTGAAAAATCTATAATGGTAATTATGTTTTTATTCTGTAATTCATTGATTTTGCCCTGCCCGGTCATTGCCAACCTGAAGATATCAAATGATATCAACTTCTCCAGGCCGCACTCCTGATACAGTAGTTGGGTATCATTATTTTTAGAATAAAGGGTACTGTCTTGTGGATTGAAGCCCAAGAGAACGAATAAATGAGTTATCAGGATAAATCTCAACATGGGTGCGAAACTAGTAATTTTTACCAGTGTCACCTTTAGATTTACCCACATTAAGATTTTTTTAACACTGATTAATCTGATCGAATACTTTTTGAGACCGGTTATGTCAGTTAAAACCCGAAGGTAAAATAATATCCAGCCCAACAGGAGACTGTCTGACCGATAATATCTTCAGCTATTTAAAAGTACCTGAAAAGGTGGCAAAAACAGAGAACACTATTCTATCTGGTAGATATAATCAGTTTCTTTCCTTGTTTCAACTCTTTGTCAGAAATAAAATACCCGTCAATTCTCCTGTCGCCATATACAATACGTTCTATTTTTTTCCCTGAATCCTTTTTAATGATTGTGAAGGTCGTTTTTTTATCAAGCTTTACTTCCACCTTGTCAAATAAGGGTACTGAAATGATATATTCCGGGTCAGCCGGGGAAAAAGGATAGAGACCTATAGCATTAAACACGTACCACGACGACATCTCGCCGGCATCATCCATCCCAGCATAAGCCAGCTTTTCTTTGCCCATATCATAGAACCTGTTCATGATACTGTCAAGATAGAACTGGCACTTCTCCTGCCTGTCGACGAAATAATACATAAACGGAAAATTATGATCGGGTTGATTCCCATGACAATATTGCCCTATAAATCCCGACATGTTATCAGCTTCCTGCCCGGTAAAAGGTGTGGTAAAAAGAGCATCAAGCTTTTTCTCAAAAGCATCATTGCCTCCGTAAAGAGCTACAAGTCCTTTTGGATCATGCGGGGCAAAGAATGACGATTGCCATGCATTGGCTTCACGGTACATATACTCATAAAATACAAACTCCGGATCAAAATTCTTTATCCATTCACCATCAGCCAGCCTGCCTCGCATAAATCCGGTAGATGGATCGAACACATTCCTGTAATTCCTGCTCCTTTTCATCATCACCCTGTAATTGGCAGTATCGCCCACCTCCCTGGCAATAAGCGCCACTGCATAATCGTCGTAGGCATACTCAAGCGTTTTTGTAACTCCGGCATTTGCAACAGTCTGAAGAACAGGTTTTGCCAGATCAGGTTCTGATATATAACCTTTCTCCATATATTCATTGATATGTGGTCTTGTTCCTCCTTCTATAGTTGCATTCCGTAAAAGAAGGTTATATGCGGCCTTAACATCAAAATTCTTTATCCCTCTCAGATATGATCCCGCGATGAAAGGAGCTGCATGGTCACCGTGAAAAAATGTAGGCATGAACCCGGTCTTCTCCCCTTTATCGATCAGCGACTTAATCACATCAGCTGTTACTTCAGGAGACAACAGTCCGAGCAAAACCAACTTGTTCCGGTAATCATCCCATAGAGATGGTTCGGTATAATAATTAAAACCTTTATTTACAACGTTACCCTTTTTATCAGTAAAATCCCCATTTACATCACTTCGCAGAGCCGGCCACAGAAAAGACCTGTATAAAGTTGAGTAGAATGTTCTCCTCTGCCTTTCAGTGCCACCCGATACTACAATTTTTGATAATAAGTTTTCCCAGGTTTCCTGAGCCTCAAGTCTTACCTGCGAAAAGTTTTTCCCAAGCATCTCTTTTTCAAGGTTCTCCCTGGCATTTTTAATGCTTACAAATGAAAAGCCTATCTGTATTTCCAGGGGCCCTGGTCTATCAATAAAATTTATCACAGAGACTTCTTTATTCTCCTTCTTAAGCTGCTCTATGTTATTAATATTATGATTACTAACCGCATAGAAATACATTTTTTCGCCGGTTTGCTGAAAACCTGAAAAGACATTATCACCATCCTGCGATATATTCCAGCTCCTTACCTTTTCATTGGATGATGACAGATCGGCAAGTAATTTTTTACTTTGTCCGACCTTAAAGGTATACCTGTGAAAAGCACACCGCAAAGTAGATGTCATTTCGGCATTCACTTCATATCTTTTAAGATAAACCTGGTAATAACCCGGATGAGCCGACTCATTACTATGGCTGTAGGCGGAACAGTAGTTATCGGGAGATATTGTTCCGGTTACGGGTAACAATGGAATATGACACAGATTCCAATGTCCTTTGCTGGTATGTATAAAACCATATATGACAGTATCTTCATATTGGTATCCCGAGCCGCTTCTGAACTTAGTGACCGGACTTAACTGAACCATGGCATTTGGAACAGAAGATCCGGGAAATGCCTCAGCTCCCCATGTTCTGTGTGTAGGTCTGTATCCAATATCTATACTGTCCCACAATGTAGTTGTCCCTAAAAACGGGTTTACATAATCAGTAAGGTGCTTCTGTGCCTGCAAAACGGAAGATGCAGACAGAAGTAAAACGATAGCAATAATAAT
>DAOQAX010000071.1:0-9770 GCA_035354395.1 Bacteroidales bacterium
GTGATATCAGCACCAAACCCCTTGATGTGCACCTGATGATAACGGACCCGGACAGGTATATAAAACGCTTTCACGACAGTGGTGCCTCAAACCTTACAGTTCATTATGAGGCTTGCACACACCTTCACCGGACAGTAAGCGAGATACGTTCACTGGGAATGAAGGCCGGTGTCTCTTTGAATCCCCACACACCTGTTATGCTGCTTAAGGATATCCTTCCATTTATTGATATGGTTCTTATAATGACTGTCAATCCCGGTTTCGGGGGACAGAGCTTTATTCCTCACAGCCTTAATAAGGTAGGAGAACTACGCAGCATTATTGATGAAGAAGGTTATGACGTGCTTATCGAGGTTGACGGAGGCATTGATACACAGAATGCGCCATTGCTTGTTCATACAGGTGTTGATGTGCTGGTTGCAGGCAGTACGGTCTTTTCTGCCGAGGATCCCTGTGACGTTATAAGAAGACTGAAAGCTCTTATCTGATCTTTTCCTTAATTATTTCTGAAGTCAGCCATTCCATTAAACGCTCTTTTTCGGATGCGTCAAACCAGGTAATATCTTTATCTTTTGCCCACCATGTAAGCTGCTTCTTTGCATATCTGCGGGTGTTTCTCTTAATAAGTTCAATGGCTTTTCCCCTGGTTATTTCCCCGTCAAACCAGCTGAATAACTCACGGTATCCAACAGTGTTCAGGGCATTAAGTCCTTTGTAATGGTATAACTGCCGTGCCTCTTCTTCCAGTCCTGAAGCTATCATATTATCAACGCGCCTGTTTATTCTTTCAAAGAGTTCTTCACGGCTCCTGTTGGCACCTGCTTTTATTATCCTGAAGTCGCGCTCTCTTGATGATGCAGTAAGAAAAGAAGAGTAGGGGCGACCAGTTGTTACCGATATTTCCAGAGCGCGCATTATTCTGCGTGGATTCTGCAGATCAACAGTGGCGTAGTGTTTAGGGTCGAGCATCCGGAGGGCAAGCCTCAGCCCTTCAATGCCTTCTTTCTCATAGAGGTCGATATATTTCTTTCTTACCGCAGGGTCAGTGTCTGGTATGTCATCAATGCCCTTACATATCGCATCGATGTATAACATGGATCCACCTGTCATAAATGAGACAGGATTCTTTTTAAAAAGGGAGGGCAGAAGAGAAAGCACGTCTCTCTCAAAAAGGCTGGCGCTGTAATATTCTTCTACTGAAAGAAAGTTAACAAAATGATGAGGCACGCGGGACAACTGACACTCTTCCGGTGCAGCCGTCCCTATATGCATTTGATGATAAAACTGCCTTGAGTCACAGGAGATAATCTCACTCCCAAAGTGTTCGGCAAGTTCAAGAGATAACTCTGTTTTTCCGACACCGGTCGGTCCGAGAAGCACAATAAGTATGTTGTTCATCGGGAGGCAGCCCGGAGGGTTTTATTCGTCTTCGTCTTCTTCTTCCCCGGTAGCTTCTTCGTCAATGTTTTCATCGAAATCATCCTCCTCTTCCTCTTCACTGGCTGAGAGTCCTTCTTCATCCTCAGCATCAAGGAAAATTTCGTCGTCAATGATCTCGTCATCTTCATCATCAGCAACAACAAGGTTGGTAGCCTTTCTGCGTGTCACTGCACCAAAGGTAACCTGTTTGGGAGGTGCACCTTTTGAATTTGTACATGCAGGATACTCTTTCCCATCTTCTTCTTTTGCTTCGCCAACATACTCAATGAATAAGGCTCTGTCATTAAAGAAATCGAAGACATACAGAAGTTTTTGGTTCTTACGGAAGATAACATCCTCCAGAATAGCATCATCCATGGTTGATGATCCTGCCCCCATCTCGAAGAGAGTAAACTCTTCCTCTTTTTCCCAATTGTCAGTTGCCAGATAGAACGACGCTATCTGTGACCTGTCAAACTCCAGTTCTTCCTGTAATGAATTATGAAAGTCCATCAGAGTCTGGCTGTCCAGGAAGTCAAATTCCCTTACAAATGTTTCATCCTCATCAGATAAGACCACAAACTTATATACCATATTTATCGTGTTTTGAATGGGTGCAATTTAATATTTTTTAAGAATAATTCATTCTAAGGAAAAATTTTTTAAAAGGAAACTGACAGTGTCTATCTCATCCGCATAATCCCACAGGTTTGGACATTGCGCCTGCCCAAATGCAGAGTATTCACGGCCTGCAATGCATTGAATTCTTTCTGATAGTGATCGAATCTGGCTCTTAAGTGCATCTGCAGAGGAATAAAATTCATAATTAAGCACTGCCATTGGAGGCGTAAGTGAACTTTCATTACGCAATAAAACAAACCCGGTATCTGTAAATGGCTCCCTGTTTACAATAAAAACTGCTTTGTTGTGATCGTAATTGGAGGCATATTTATGATGCGACCGTAGATTGTCATATTTACTCCATAATCCGGCAAACCTGTTTACATCATAACTCTCAGGTATATATAGCTTTGAGACATTCCTGCAGCCAAGGCCGAAATAGGTGAAGATATCTTTACCCAGAAGTGTAAGTTCTTCATCAGACTCATTGCCGTCCAGTATAGCAATACTGTTTCTGTTGTGCCTGATTACTGAAGGATAACTCCGGAAATAATACTCAAAATATCTTGACGTATTATCACTACCGGTGGCAATAACTCCTTTAAAACCGGTTATTTTATCCGTGGTGAGATCTATGTACTCCCGTAAACCAGGTTCAATTTCAATAAGGGTAGCGGCTACGGCCTTCATCAGCAGCTCATCTTTTGAGCTTAGCTTTCCGTTGACAATGTTTCCAGTGAAAAGGACAGAAAGGAAATCGTGAAAACCAACCAGAGGTATATTTCCAGCCATAACAACCCCGATTCTGGCAGGAGTGTGCGGTTTGTCAATTTCGGGATAATGCGACAACCACTTCAGTAGGTTTTCATTAGAGATCATTTCCCCGGTAGATTTAATTGCCATCCTTACATTATCGGGAGTGAACCAGGGGTTTGATCCGTTTAGACTATCTATTAACGATGTGAAAATTTCAGACTGTCCGTGACTGTTGCCGGATACACTGCCCAGCAAAATATCACCAAGAGCAGAAAAGGCTTCTATTCTTCGTTCAAGAGTTAACATTCCTTGTTGTTTACCTGCAAAGGTATAAAATCAAATACTGCAGAAATAAAAAAAAGAGCCGTTTGGCGACGGCCCTTTCTTTTAGCTTATGCTTTTTTGAACACAATTGGCAGCGAATAATATACATTTACCGGCATTCCATCCTGTTTGCCGGGTATGAATTTCGGTAGTTTCTTAATTGCATCAAGTGCTGCTTTATCAAGTTCAGGATCTGCTGAACGGATTATTGATGGATTCAATACCGAGCCATCCTTTGAAACCACAAATCTTACAAGAACTTTACCCTCTATATTTTTTTCATAAGCTTCTGCAGGGTATCTTAAGTTTTTGTAAAGTGTCGAAACCAAAGCTTTATCACCACCTGGAAAAGATGGCATTTCCTGAGCCACTAATAAAACATCATCACTACCTGTCTGGGCATTGAGCCTTAAAGGATTTGACAGAAACAGGCCAGTAACCAACGAAAAAGCAAGAACAAACAACAAACTTTTTTTAATTCCAATTTTCTCCATTTTAATCTCCAATTAAGTTATTTAATACTCTTTCTTAAACTTCTCTCTAAAAAGTTGGAATATTTTCAAGGTTGTCGGGTTTTACGTAACAAGTGCATTTTATGTTTCAAAAAATGCAAAACTTTTTTTTAAGAATGAAACAGTAAGGAAATGTAAATCAACAATATTACTCAAGCTGGCAATATATCCACCAATCAGATTCATCAGCACCAGTTAACTATTAAAAGTTATCTATTAAAGGGGAAAACAAAATCAGTCAGCAAAAAAAAAGGCTCTGTGAGCCTTTCTTTCTATTCCTGTGCTTTTTTGAAAACAATAGGCATTGAATACCATACATCCACCGTTTTCCCATCCTGTTTGCCGGGATTGAATTTTGGCAGTTTTTTTACTGCTTCAAGAGCTGCTTTATCGAGTGAAGGGTCTGCTGACCTGATAATAGTTGCATTTGTAACAGTTCCCTCCTTCGTAATCACAAATTTTACGAGAACCTTTCCCTCAATATTTTTACTATAAGCCTCTTCCGGGTACTTTAGATTTTTATAAAGAGCCTGCATCAAAGCTTTATCTCCTCCAGGGAAAGTAGGCATCTCCTGGGCCACAAATAAAATCTGGTCACTACCGGTCTGTGCCTGAGCCTCTTTTAAATTCGTGAACAATGCTACAGCAATAAATGAAAAAGCAAGAATTAATCTCAAACCTTTTTTCTTTACCCTATCCTCCATAATCTTTTTTATTTAATTGATATAATTAATTTAATGATCCCTTTCAAACCCTCTCTTTTGATTTGAGATCTATTTCAGAACTGATTCTTTTACGAAAGATATTTTCTTATGTTTCAAAAATATTAAAGATTTAGAAAATTCTACCTTAAACAACTATATAAATTAAAAAAAAAGGCTCACAGAGCCTTTCATTTTATTGTATCTTAAACACAATGGGCAACGTGTACCATACATTTACCGGTTTACCTCCCTGTTTTCCGGGATTGAATTTCGGGAGTCGTTTTACAGCTTCAAGAGCAGCTTTATCAAGAGCCGGATCGGCTGATCTGAGTACTGAAGCATTGGTTACTGCACCATCTTTGGAAATTACAAACCTGATGAGCACTTTACCTTCAATATTATTATTAAAGGCATCTTCAGGATAAACCAGATTTTTATAAAGAGCTGCATGCAATGACTTATCTCCACCAGGGAAAGAAGGCATCTCTTCAGCTGCAATTAAAATTTCATCATCCCCCGTCTGTGCTTGAGCTGTGTTGGTATTGGAAATGAACAAAAATGCAGAAAGTGAAAAAACCAGCATAAGTTTTAAGAAAGATCTGCTTCCAATATTTTTCATCTTAGTCATATCCATCTGTTTTTAAGTAAGATAATTATCAATTTGCCTTTCGGAATTGAGTTTACCCCCATGTTCTTATTCACTTTTACGCAAAAAGTGTGCACCTTGTTTCAAAATAGACTGTATTTTTTTTCAACAATATTCAATTACACCATTAATTTATTGAGACAGATATAAAATAAGAAAAAAAAGAGGTCCGAAGACCTCTTTTTTTATTTCAGTTTAAAGCTTATTGGCAAACTGTACCAGGTATTTACATCCTTACCATTTTGTTTCCCGGGGATAAACGAAGGAATAGACTTAACCACCCTTAGAGCCTCCTGATCAAGTACCGGATCGACACCTCTCGCCACGGAAGCAAGATCAACATTACCCTCCTTGGTTACACAGAACCGGACAATTACTTTTCCCTCTATACCTTTTTCTACCGCAGATTTTGGATAAACGACATTTGAACTGATGAAGCTTAAAAGTGCGGCATCACCACCAGGGAAAGATGGCATTTGTTCACACACAATGAAAATGGGGTCTCCATTTATTGATTCAACATCCTTTGGAGCAACAGTCGAATCACTCTTTTCTCCGCTTTTATTGCAAGAGAATGTAAAAAACATCAGTGCTGCAAGTGGGAGTGCAAGCAACATTTTAAAGGAAGAAAAACTTCCGGTTTTCTTTTTGGTCATCATAATAATACGTTTTTTGAGGAGAGATTTATTTGAAAACTTATTTGTGAGTATCGGAATATTTGTACTGAAGGCAGATGAGACCAGAAGTGACTGGTAAGAAGCAATATCCTCACCATGGCTTATGCACTCCTCGTCAGCTTCATATTCGTGGATAGCCTGAAGCGACTTGCGGGCTGCATAAACTGCAGGATTAAACCATTGAAAAATTCCTACAAATGTAATAAGCACAAGATC
The DNA here is from genome assembly GCA_035354395.1 of Bacteroidales bacterium. Taxonomy (GTDB): domain Bacteria; phylum Bacteroidota; class Bacteroidia; order Bacteroidales; family VadinHA17; genus LD21. Next base: position 5,876 of record DAOQAX010000071.1, read on the forward strand.
AGCAAAATGGTTTTTCCTTATGTGGTTAAGCTCATGTGAAATCATCCTCTCTGCATCAGAAGGAGATACCGATGTCGATATAAAAATGTAACCGAATGCAGAAAAACAGGTATGCTTATAACTTGAAATCCTTATTAACCTGTTGTCATCTGCCTTATGGGTCATGATAAGCAGAATTATACCTGAAAGCGATATTAAAAAGGAAATAATGGCTATTGTCAGACCGGCAAAATAAATAAATGAGAGTGCATCAAGACCACTAAATGACCCCGAGCCTGCCGGAGTGGCCAAAATGTCTATCTGCGGAAGGTTAATCACCGCCATTGTTCTGATTATTGCATTACTTCCGTCAACCCCTGCATTTATATTAAGAAGAGGCATTATAACCGAAGCGATTATTGAGAACAGCAGAAAGAACCTGTTTCTTCCATGACGGGTATCTCTCTTTAGCAATAGCTGGTAGAACAGCATAAAAACAGCAAGACAGATACTGCTTTCCAATACATATATAATAATGCTTCTCATTTTTCTGATTTTTTATTTTCAATCTCTTTCTTCATCAGATTCATTATCTCTTCCATCTCCTTCAGGGAAATAGATTCTTCCTTTGCAAAGAAGCTCATCATTTTCTGGTATGAATTGGAAAAATAATCCCTGATAAAAGTTCCCATGTGTGCTTTTGAATATTCGTCTTTGGTGATAAGAGGAAAATACTGGTGAGTACGGCCATATTCCTTATGACTTACAAACCCCTTGTCCTGGAGTATCCTTACTATCGTACTGACAGTTGTATATGCAGGCTTTGGTTCTTCCATCTTTTCAAGTATCTCTTTAACGAAACCCTTCTTTATCTTCCACAGGATCTGCATTACCTGTTCTTCAGCCCTTGTCAGTTCTTTAATACTGTTCTCTTCCATCATCACTATTTTTACCAAAGTTATAACGAAAAAATTAGTTATGCAACTAAGTATTTAAAATTTAACATTTTTTTGTTTTGCTACTTGAAATGGATAAATAGAAGAAAAGCTTTATCTTAGTTCCTTGAAGAATGGAAATAAGAAAAAAGTGAAACAATTAACATTACTGGGAGAGAATGTAAGGATAGCATTCATATCCATAAAGTCAAACAGGGTACGGGCAGTGTTGACGATGTGTATCATTGCTTTTGGAATAATGGCCCTGGTAGGAATACTCACAGCCATTGATGGCATAAAAGGAAAACTTAGCAATCAGTTTACGATGATGGGGGCTAACTCGTTCTCAATTACGTCGAAGGCTGTAAATGTTCAGATCGGTAACAAGAGTTACAGGCATAAGAATCACTCTCATATCTCATATTTTGAAGCTACTCAGTTCAGGGAGCAGTTTCAGGAGCCGGCATGGGTTTCAATATCATTTCAGGCGGCATGGCTTGCCACCTTCCGTTACAAAGACAAAAAGACAAATCCCAATATCAACGTGACGGGTACTGATGACAATTACCTTACTGTCTCAGGGCTTGAGGTTGAGTCGGGCCGCAATTTCCTGCCACAGGAGATAGAAAACAACCGTCATCTGGTGATAATTGGGCAGGATATTGTCAGGTATCTCTTTCCGGGGGTTGATCCTATAGGCCAAACGATTACCATTTCAGGACTTAATCTTGAAGTTATTGGTGTCTTAAAGAGTAAGGGCAATAGTTTTGGTAATGATGATTCAAGGGCTATTATTCCTATCACCACTGCACGCCAGTATTTTCCAAGAGCCAATATCAGTTACAGGATAGTCATCATGCCCTATGACCCTCGAAATATGGAAATGCTTGCCAACGAAGCAGAAGGTCTCTTCCGTAATGTAAGGAATCTTAATCCTCGTGACGAGTCTGATTTTGAGATTGAGAAGAGTGACAGTATTGTTGCATTGCTTCTGGAGAACCTCAAATTTGTTACTGTGGCTGCCACAATAATTGGTCTTATAACGCTTTTCGGTGCTGCAGTCGGGCTTATGAACATCATGCTTGTCTCCGTTACAGAGCGTACACGTGAAATAGGTACCCGTAAAGCACTGGGTGCCAAACCAAAGCTTATCAGGCAGCAGTTCCTCTATGAAGCAATTATAATCGGTCAGTTAGGTGGGATATTTGGCATAATTCTGGGTATTATTATAGGAAACCTGGTATCCATGGGAATGGGATCAAGTTTCACAGTACCATGGGGTTGGGTAATTGGTGGTATGCTTGCCTGTTTTGGTGTTGGATTGATTTCAGGTTATTTCCCGGCTGTAAAAGCTTCCTCAATTGATCCGATAGAAGCACTTAGATATGAATAAATTTTGTATTATTGGTAATTAAACTGTTATTACAAAAATATGAGTGTTGTTGTACTTCATGAGGGGTCGAAGAATACTCCAAGGGTTTATTATGATCCTGATGAAAATTCGATGTATCTTACCGGACGGTCCATCACTGAGAACCCGGACATTGTGTATAATCCATTAACATTGTGGATAAAGGATCATCTCAGAAAGTACAAGCAGCTTAATGTTGTAATTTTTCTTGAATACATCAATTCAGGTTCTTCCAAATCGCTTTGTGATCTTTTGCGTATGGTAAGCACTTACATGATGCCTGAATATAAAGTAAGGATAAAATGGAAGTATGAAGAAGATGATGATTCAATGCATGAGCTGGGTCAGCACTACAGGGATTCGGCAGGGGTAAGGATGGAATTTGAGATGGTAGTATAATATCAATTAGCAATTAACAATGAACAATTAACAATATGAATAAAAAAATGCCCCGGGATCCCGGGGCATTTTTTTTTATTGATTTGGATTTGTTGTTCAGGCAAGTTTCTCGATCAGGTCAACAACTCTTGCAGAGTAGCCCCATTCGTTATCGTACCATGAAAGAACCTTAACCATTGTTCCGTTAACCATTGTGCTCTGTGCATCAAATATTGATGAAGCAGGGTTGTGTACAATGTCAACAGAAACGATAGGATCTTCGGTATACTCAAGAACGCCCTTCATTGGACCTTCTGCTGCTTTTTTCATTGCTGCATTGATCTCTTCTTTTGTAGCAGGTTTCTTAAGTACTGCAACGAGGTCAACAAGTGAACCTGTTGGCGTCGGGACCCTTACAGAGATACCGTCGAGTTTACCTTTGAGTTCAGGAATAACTTTTCCTACAGCCTTGGCTGCACCTGTGGTGGTAGGTATCTGTGACAGAGCAGCTGATCTGGCCCTGCGAAGATCGCTATGAGGAAGATCAAGAATTCTCTGGTCGTTTGTATATGAGTGAATGGTTGTCATATAACCTATCTCGATGCCAAAGTTGTCATTGAGAACCTTTGCTATTGGAGCAAGGCAGTTGGTGGTGCAGCTTGCATTTGATACGCAGAGATGTTCGGGTTTGAGTGTGTCCTCATTTACACCCATAACAATCATTGCGTCAATAGTGTCTTTAGCTGGAACGGTAAGGATGACTTTCTTTGCACCGTTCTTGAGGTGATCGCCATATCCGCCTTTCGGGCTTTCTTTTGATGTGAAGATACCTGTTGATTCAATAACGACATCAGGTTTAACTTCCCATGGAATTGCTGCAGGATTTTTTTCAGCGGTGATTCTAATCTTCTTGCCATTTACAATAATGTTCTGCTCATCGTGGCTAACGCCCGGGAAACGTCCCTGAGTTGAATCGTACTTCAAAAGATGTGCAAGAGTCTTTGTATCGGTAAGGTCATTAATCCCAACAATTTCAATATTAGGTCTCTCAAGAGCAAGCTTGAAAACGTTGCGGCCAATCCTTCCAAAACCGTTGATAGCTACTTTAATCTTTGCCATTGTGTTAACTTTATATGATTAGTAAAATGAACTTCAAAAATAACAAATTATACAGAAAGGACAAAACTGGTTA
>DAOQAX010000072.1:0-9448 GCA_035354395.1 Bacteroidales bacterium
TGGATAGCAGGTCGGAGGTTATTGTGCCTTCAAATACCTATATTGCAACAATACTGTCGATAATTCGTAATGGGAACAAACCTGTATTGGTAGAACCCGATATCAAAACTTACAATATTGACCCAAAAAAAATTGAAGATGCAATAACTCCCAATACACGGGCTGTAATGGTGGTCCATTTATATGGAAAGCCTTGTGATATGGATCCGATTATGGAGATTTGCAGACGCAGAAACCTGTTTTTAATTGAGGACTGTGCACAGGCTCATGGAGCTGAATATAAAGGTAAAAAAGTCGGAAGTTTCGGTGATATGGCTGCATTTAGCTTTTATCCGACCAAAAACCTGGGATGCCTGGGTGATGGCGGTGCCCTTGTCACGAATAATGATGAGTTCGCTAAAAAAGTCAGAATGTTGCGCAATTATGGATCTGACAAGAAATATCATTTTGAGTATAATGGAATGAATTCCAGACTGGATGAAATGCAGGCTGCATTTTTAAGAATTAAGTTAAAACATCTCGACAAAATCAATAGCCATAAGCGAGAATTAGCCGATTTGTATCTAAAACACATTAATAACAAATTTATTGTACCTGACGTACATCCCGATTATCATGATGTTTATCACATTTTTAATATACGTCATGAGGATCGTGATAGGCTGAAAGAATATTTGCTAAATAACGGAATTAAGACTGATGTTCATTATCCGATTCCTCCACATATGCAGGAATCTATGAGAGCATATCGTAATCTGAAATTACCTCTTTCTGAAGAAATACACCGCACGACATTGAGTCTGCCAATATCATTTTTTCACACAAAAGAAGATATTGAATACATTGTAGATGTATTAAACAAATTCTAGTATTTTACCAATTGCTATAATTCATGGCTTCTGTTTTTAATAAAATATTTTCTAAGGAATTATTAAAAAGTGGATACTATTCATTCATATTTGCATTTCTTTCGGTTGTAATACTGGCTATCCATGTTCAGTATTTGCCTCCTTTACTTATTTTGTGGTGTTTATGCTGGATCATTGAAAATTCAGGGAGGTATAATTTAATTTGGAGCAAAAGTGCAAAATACAAGTGGCTGTTCTTTTTGTTTTTAGCTTATTACTTATGGCAGTTAGTCAGTTTAATATACACTAATGATATTGAGAAAGGTCTGTCAAATCTGTTTGGAAGATTGTCATTAATCCTTTTTCCTTTTCTTTTAGTTTGCTCAGGTGAGACAATAAAGAAAAAATCTGTGTTTTTAATCAGAGTTTTTGCTATATCGACATTCATCTATTTGTTTTTTAGTTTTAGTTATGCATTTTACCAGTCTTTGGAACCAGGTAAAGGTGTATTGTCATTCAACCCAAATCCTCCCGAACATCCATGGCTTAACTATTTTTACAGTGCGGAACTTACTATATCACAACACCCTTCCTATATTTCTATGTATGTGATGTTATCAACGTTTATTTGCTTTGAATCGTGGTTCGACTACTCACTCGAATTTAAAAAGCGTTTTTTTTGGCTGATACTTGGCATTTTATTGCTGGTATCACAATACTTTATTTCTTCCAGGACGGGCATTTTTTTAGGTCTGGTAATGGTCCCTCTTTATTTTATCTTCAGATTCAGAAACTATAAGAAAAAGTGGAAGGTCTGGCTTGTTTCAATAATATTAATAATTTGCGTATTTCCTGTAATTATTAATAATCAGCGGGTTGATTATTTATTTGGTAAGATATTTGAAAAACAGGTTGGTTATGAAAGGAAGGATGATCCAAGGCTTCAGATTTGGGAATCGACAATAAATCTTGTTAAACAGAACCTGGTTTTTGGGCTGGGAATAGGTGATGCACGAAACGAATTAGCAAAGGAATATGACCGGATAGGTGAAGAACAGATGGCTAAAGAAAAGCTTAATACCCACAACCAATTTCTTGAAGTTTTGCTTGAAACGGGCATAATAGGTCTTGTAATAATTATGGCTATATTTTTTTCAATGTTGAAAATTGCAGTATCAGAGAAGAATCTTCTTTTAGGACTTTTTATTATGATAATTTTTGTTTTCTTTCAATTTGAAACAATGCTGTACAGACTGGCAGGAGTTACATTTTTTTCTTTGTTTTCTTTTCTGCTTTTATATCTGCCTAAAAGGAATACTGATAATTCCTGAGGATTGGTAATCTATCAAGAAAAGAGGCTGCCTCATGTTTGAGACAGCCTCTTTTCTTTTTTAGTATTTATTGTATACCTCATTAAGCTTTTTCTTGTTTGCCAGGAGAATCAAAATCAGAAGGGTTAATCCAAAGAACAAAGGCACAATCCTCTTAGTATAGTAAAAACCTCCATTATCCCTTTTTGACGGAATTGAAAATTCGCTTAGGACAGTCACAATACCCTTATATAGACTTTGTTCAGACTCTAAGGCTTGTTTCCTGGAATACAGAGCATATATGTCTGAATATACCAGCTGAGTTTTCTGCTCCTGCAGGAATATCATCTGTCCTCCATTCTGTGGCCTCATGTTCCTTGTCTCTTCAAAGTATTTAACTTTTTGCAGGCTGTCGAGTTGAAGAATATCATAATCAAGGCGTGCAAGCAGCTCCAGGTTCTGCCTGGTTTTTATTCTGTTACGCTGTTGAAACAAGCTGTCTGAATTTATGAACGATATAATCCCATTCTGGACATTTGTAAGTTCCTGAGGTGATTTAATTTTTACTCTTATATCCAAACGATCCTGCATCCTGACATTAACTGTATCATATACATTATGGTTGTCATTAAAATCCACCAAATCCGGAATTCCATCATTTCCTTTATCAATAATCCAGTATGCAGAAATGTCATTAATATTATTGACTTGTGTCGGGGAAACTGAAATGGAATTACCCAAGGCAATTTTGTTGTTTTCTTTACAATATGTATGTAAACGGTTTATATAAGATATCATATCTGCATTAGATACATTATTATCTGCATTCGATATAGTATTATTTCGTAATACAAGATCTGAAGTATAAGATGATGGGGTTGTTACCTTTAATAAATATGAAGTACCAACACCTAATATAACACTCAGCCCGAGTGGCAGCCATCTTTTTAAAAGAAATACAGTAACTATAAGAAAAGCCCTTCCCAGAGCTCTGCTCCAACGGCGCATTGCATTTCCCATTCTCCTGAACAGATCCAAAAGATCAATTTCATCATTCCTGACATCTTTATTAGCAGAATTTTCAGACATATCGTTTCGATTGACTTGTTAATTGTACAAATATATTCAAATAAAAAATTAATGCAATAAAATTTAAATCAGGTTATAGAAGCCTGAATACTTTTTGTGCCATATCGCAGACTAATGGTTTATAGTCCTGAATAACTTCACCTGTTACACGGTTCCCGATAACAAGGCATATCGTCAATGCCCTATGTCCAAGCAGTGAAGATAAACCATATATAGCTGAACTTTCCATTTCATAATTACATATTGTTTTTCCTCTGTAGGAAAATTCTGACAACTTTTTATTTATCTCGCTGTCAAATGTTTCAAGTCTTAACCTTCTACCCTGAGGCGCATAAAACCCGGGCGCTGATATTGTAATTCCTTTTTTAAATCCCTCACGCTGGAATAATTCAACCAGCTCCTTATTTGCATTTACAGCATAAGGGTAGGAGAGTGTATCGGGCCATTCAAGATACTCCGTAAGGATATTAGAAAGTTGGGTGTCAAGTATCCAGTCGTATCCTTCATAAAAATGCAACAGACCATCAAATCCAACAGCTGTTTCGGTAAGAACACATGAACCGGCAGGAACATCTTCCCTCAGGCCACCAGATGTGCCAAGCCTTATAAATGTCAATGAAACAGGGTCTTCCTTTATAATTCCCGTGCTCAGATCAATGTTTACAAGAGCATCAAGCTCGTTGATGAGAATATCTATATTATCAGTTCCAATGCCTGAAGAAATGATTGTTATTTCATTTGTGTCGAAGGTCCCTGTGATAGTATGGAACTCCCTGTTCTCTTTTCTGACCCGTACATCATGCAACATTGAGCCCAGCATTTCAACCCGTCCCGGATCACCTACTATGATGATTTTTTCAGCAATGTCACCGGGAAGAAGATTCAGATGGAATATGCTTCCATCTTTATTTTTCATTAATTCTGTCTTCTTTTCCATCGTTAAGAATTAAAGGGTCAAATTTACAATAATCTGAAAATTACATCGACTAAAATATAATATTATTGACTAAACAATTTACATGGCTGAATTAAATGAATATTATGTAATATCACTACTATCAGGAATAATGATGGTTTGTGTTATAAGAGGCAGATTTTTTACTTCGTTCGAAATGATAGATGATTTTTAAGAGGAGTATTGCAGGAAAAGAGGCTGTCTTAAAAGGTTTTTATCCTTATTTACCCCTAAATCCCACAGACTCCGGTCAGTGCCGGCCTAAAGGGGACTTGTTGAATACCAACCTCTTATAAAGCCCCATTTAGGGGGTCTGGGGGTGTGTCGGGCTTTTGAGACAGCCTCTTCTCCTGCAGCATCACCCATGTGCAGCGGGCTGTAATTCCGACCGTAGAAGGAATCACATCATAATTTAAATATTGGTAAGAGGAAAAGTAACCCCTTGAAAACGAAGTCGTGAAGCAAGGGGTCCTAAAGGGTGCTAATGAAATCAATTGCTCCTGTAGTATTCCATTATCTTTCCTGAGATAAGCTGAAGTGATATTTCAGCAAGTTTGGTCTGATATTGTACTGAAAGAAGGCTTTCCCTGGCATCGAGCAGACTTTTCTGAACCTCTCTGAGATCAATACCGCTTAAACTGCCTAGCTTATATCTTTCAAGGGCAATATCAAGATTTTCTGTTGCGGTCTGAAGGTTTTGTTCTTCAAGTTTAATAAGACGGAGATTATTACTGTATGCACTATAAATCTTAAGAAGATCTGCATTGACACTCTGCTCAACCTTGCGATACATGAGCTCCTTATTGTCCACCTCCAATGATGAATTACGGATGCTTCTTCTTTGGTTTCCTCCATCATAAAGATTTACTCCGAAAGTAAGCTCATAATTAAGCCCGTCAGTATACTGTCGGGTATATGAACTGTTTGAATAGGTGTTAAATGTATAGCTATAACCGGTCGATACATTAAGGTATGGATATGACCGGGAAAGGATTATCCTATAGTCATATTCGGAAATTGTCTTGTTCCTTGATGCGATAAGAACACTTGTATTCCCGGCCATCATTTCCTCATGGAGTTTTTCATACAAAAGATATGAACCTATATTTATCACTGTATCTTTTGAAATAAATCTGACCCCAAGGTCTTCAACAGCCATCAATTCATTAAGTGTTATCTGTGCCGACCGGACAATTTCAGTCTGTTTCGAAAGGTTTGAACTGTCAGCGTTGAGATACACCCTCGATTGAAGCACCTGAAGCTTTGAACTCGAACCAAGCAGGTATCGGTCCTCATCTATTCTGAGACGTTCTTTAGATAAAGATACAGCATACTTCATGTTTTCCAGCAGCTGAACCTGCAGAATATAATTGTAGTATGCAGAAACAATATCAGCAACAAGGTTTTCAATAGTCATTTGAGTATTTAATTCTCCCACAACTTTCAATTCATTGAGCTTTTTATAAGTGGTTATTGCATTAAAACCATTGAAAATTGTCATACCCATTGACAAGGAAGCAGCCGTGGTAGTGTTATATGATCCATTATATTCATTTTTTCCTCCGCCGGTCAGATCCTGTTCAATGTTCTTCACTGTACCGCTATGATCTCCTGTGAGGTCAACAGTTGGCAAAAGACCTGCATTACCAAGTGTGTGGTTATTCTTAGCTATTGACTCACTGTTTTTTTCAATAAGAATTGAAAAATTCTTCTCAAGACCTGTGTTTATACAATATTTCAGATCGTACACATCCTGGGCATTCACAGATGAAAGCGTCAGAATAATAAGCAGACTAAGATATTTGAACCGGATTATCATTAACTGATTTTTTTGTTTCACTTGAGATATACATATAAATTGCAGGAACTATAAAAAGGGTCAGGAAAGTAGCAAAGACCATTCCTCCTGTAACAGCAACACCCATTGAGACCCTGCTCTGGGCACCGAAAACCAACGGTAATATGCCTAAAATAGTTGCCATACTTGTCATCAGGATCGGTCTGAAGCGGGCAGCTGCTGCTTGTTTTATTGCATCAAGTTTCGATAAACCGGACATCTTTCTCTGGTTTGCAAACTCGACAATAAGTATCCCGTTCTTTGTGACAAGACCAATGAGCATTATTAAACCTATTTCACTGAAGATGTTCATAGTTATATTGAAATACCACATTGTTATCAGTGCACCGGTAAGAGCAAGAGGAACAGTCATCATAACAATAAGCGGGTCCTTAAAGCTTTCAAATTGTGCTGAAAGAACGAGGAAGATAAGAACGATAGCAAGTGCAAATGCAAACATAAGACTTGATGAACTCTCCCTGAAATCTTTCGAATCACCTGCCAGGGCTGTTCTGAAGGTATCGTCAAGAACTTCATCTGCAATTTTATCCATTTCTGCCAGTCCTTCACTCATCGTTTTTCCCTTGGCAAGACCTGCTGAAATAGTTGCTGCAACAAACCTGTTATATCTGTAGAGCTGAGGAGGGGCAGTTTCTTCCGATAATGTTACAAGGTTGTCGAACTGTACCATTTCACGCGAATTGTTTCTTACATATAACGATTTAAGATCAAGTGGTTTATTTCTATCTGACCTTGCCAGCTCTGCAAGTATCTGGTATTGTTTTCCATTCATAAAGAAATAGCCGAACCTTTGTCCGCTTAATGCAAGTTGAAGCGTCTGACCTATATTCTGAGTAGATACCCCAAGAGAAGATGCTTTTTCCCGGTTAATGTGTATCTGCAATTCAGGTTTTGTGAACTTAAGGTTAACATCGGCCATCTGGAATGTGGGATTATCCATAACCTTCGCCATGAATGTAGGTAATACCTCTCTTAATTTTTCTATTGAGGTAGCCTGAAGGACGTATTGAACAGGCATTCCGGCACGTCTTCCTCCGAAGGTTGATTGCTGCATTACAAATGATCTTGCCTTGGTTTTCTTTTTAAGAAGATCAGACATATCATCTGCAATTTCCTGTTGCGACCTTTCTCTATCCTTGGGGTCATTAAGTATAATTGTAATGTTTCCATTGCTTCCCCCCATGACTCTCGATGTATATCCCTCACGTTCGGGGACATTATCTTCAACCAGTTTTGAAATATCGTTTACATAGTCAAGCATGTATTCATATGTAGCTCCTTCATAAGCAGTTGTATTGATGTTGATTCGCGAACGGTCCTCGAGCGGTGCCATTTCTGCGGGAATAGTCTTCCAGAGGAAAATAACAAGGCCGAAACATAATGCAAGCACAGCCAGGGCTATCCACCTTTTTCTGAGAAATGACTCAAGGGCATTTTTATACCAGTTATTAAGTCTCAGGAAAAACGGCTCTGTCTTTCTGAAAAACCAGCTTGGCTCACTCTGCTGCTTTAGGATTTTTGAAGACACCATAGGCGTAAGTGAAAGAGCAAGAAACGCAGAAATAATAACAGCTCCGGCCATTACAATGCTGAACTCACGGAAGAGCCTTCCTGTAATTCCTTCGAGAAACACTATCGGGAAAAAAACAGAAACCAATGTAATTGTTGTTGCAATGATTGCAAAATAAATTTCTCTGGATCCTGTTAATGCTGCTTCCTCAGGCATCATCCCTTTTTCAACTTTGACAAAAATGTTCTCCATCACTACAATAGCATCATCGACAACAATACCTATCGCTAACACAATAGCAAGAAGACTGAGAACATTTATTGAGAAATCGGCAATATACATTATGAAGAACGATCCGATCAGAGAAACGGGGATTACAAGTATAGGAATCAGCGTTGCACGCCAGTTCCTCAGGAAAAAGTAGATGATAATTACAACAAGAAGGAATGCAATATAGATTGTGTCCTTTACCTCGTTTATTGAAGACCTGATATATTTTGTATTATCGAAGTTAACTTTGATCTTGACGTCTTCGGGGATATCCTTTTTTATAAATTCCAGGCGGCGATATACTTCATCAACAATTTCAATATGATTTGATCCGGGTTGCGGTATGATTACATCACCTACCATCGGAACGCCGTCTCTTTTAAGAATTGATCGTAAGTCTTCTGGGCCAAGTTCGGCCCTTCCGATATCTTTGAACCTTACAATCTGATCGCCCGATTGTTTAATGATCAGTTCATTAAACTGTTTCGGAGTGGTCATAAGGCCCAGGGTTCTTATAGTCAGCTCGGTACTGTTTCCTTCAATTGAACCTGAAGGCAACTCGACATTCTCCCTGGAAATTGCAGTTTGAACATCCATCGGAGTCAGCTGATAACCTGCCAGTTTTACAGGATCGAGCCAGAGACGCATAGCGTATCGTTTTTCTCCCTGTATCGTAACGGCGCTTACTCCTGAGATTGTCTGAAGCTGTTCCTTAAGTGTCAGGTCCGCAATTTCAGAAAGTTCAAGAAGTGACCTTTTCTGGCTTTCCACAGTAAGCATTATAATAGGGCTTGCATCAGCATCAGCTTTTGTAACAGTAGGAGGGTCGCAATCACGCGGAAGCCTTCTCTGGGCCTGTGAAACCTTATCACGGACGTCATTGGCTGCCGTCTCCATATCGACAGAAAGCTCAAATTCAACAGTGATATATGAGCCTCCCTGGCGACTTACACTGGTAAGTGAACGTATACCAGGAATACCATTTATTGATTGTTCCAGAGGCTCAGTTATCTGCGTCTCAATAACGTCAGAGTTAGCACCAGGATATGACGTACTAACAGTTATAATTGCCGGATCAACACTGGGAAATTCTCGAACACCAAGGAATGTTAAACCCACAAATCCAAACAGTAGTATTACTATTGCAAATACCGTGGAAAGAACAGGTCTTTTTATGCTGACTGATGAAAGGCTCATATGCTAAAGTTTTCCAGGTTCAGCGTTTTTAATAACAGTATCAAGTACAACCGGAAGATTTTGTCTGAGTTGGAGAACCCCTGTGGTAAGCAGTGTGTCACCAAATTTGAGACCTTTTGTTATCTGAATCTTCGATTCGGTTCTTAAGCCTATTTCAACAGGTACAGATGATGCTTTCCCGGATTTGTAAACAAAGACCTTTTCTCCTTCCATCTCAGGGATAAGGGCCTCAGTGGGTATTGAAACAGCATTGTCTATCTGCGACATCTTCAGTGTTATTGATGCAAACCTTCCTGATTTCAGCTCTTCATTTTTATTTGGATACAGGGCACGTAAAACGATTGTCCTGGTATCAACATCAATCTTAGGATCGATTGCATATACTGACGCATTAAAGACTTCATTGGTACC
>DAOQAX010000073.1:0-9369 GCA_035354395.1 Bacteroidales bacterium
CCGAAATCATTCTTTCCTGTTGTTGCTTTATCAATAAGCTTACCAAAAAAGGTATCGTTGGTCATGGTGGCTTCAATATTGAAACTGCCATCTGTCTGACTGAATGTGTACCAGATGATTGCCTGTTCCAAATCAAATTGTCCGCCGGAACTTTTCCTGTTGCTCGAAAAGATTACCGGCATATATCCTTCAAATTGCTGAATATTAAGGTTGTAGTCGTCGTATGTGGAATTTATATCTGAAAGTATTATGACTGAATCAGGAAAAGTTCCCATTTTATATTTTATGGGATTATCGGATTTTTTACAGCTGGCAAGGCAGATGGTAATAAATAATAAGGCAGGAACTGTCAATGAACTTATCGCGAAGGATGATTTTCCCATATTTATTAATTTATAAGTATCAAGGTCTCTATACAAATGTATTAATAAAAATGAAAAACCGGGTCTGCTGCCCGGTTCTTCAAAATTAGAATTTAGGTTAATTCTAGGGTAAATAGGTTATATTTTACTAAAGAAGTTCATTTTACAAAAACATAGATGAATATTTTGTTATTAAGGTTGCGTGAAGATATAATAAAAAAAACACAATTTTTCTTTTTTTTTGTATTATTCAATGAATCAGTTGTTTGTAAAAAAAATAAATTGTTGATAATTGGGTATATATGCGAATACCCTTGTAAAAAATAGTATTATTTTTGTACCCATATTTTTGTGAGCAATGGAAGAAGATAAGTTTGGGTTTTCCTACGAGGATGAAGTGAAACATGCGGTACAGAAGTTTGAGAAAATGAGAAAGAACAATGAAAATTGTTTTTTTGATGTTATTGAATTTGAAACAATTATCGATTATTATATTGAATGCAATAACTCATTAAAAGCTTTTGAAGCAGCAACCTTGGCCTCCCAGCAACATCCCTATTCTGTATCAATACAACTGAGAAAAGCCAGAGTTCTACTCGATAAAGGAAAAGCAGTTGAAGCTCTGAGAATTCTTAAGAAACTTGAGAGCATTGAACCTGGAAATCATGAGATTTATATTGCAAGGGGAACAGCATTAGGTATGCTCGGAGATATCCAGGGGGCAAAAAAAATGTTCGATTATTCCCTGACTCTCGACTCTGATGATGTTGAGAATATATTGTTCTCAATCACTTCTGTCCTCCAGAATCTCAACTACTATGAATATCTGATACCTTACATGATAAAGCTTGTAGAAATGGAACCTGAATTTAAGGCCCATCTTTACGATCTCGCCTATGCATACGAAAAAATTGAAGATTTTGATAACAGTATCATTTATTATAAGAAATACCTCGATGAGGATCCATTCTCAGACAGTGCATGGTATAACCTTGGAATAATTTACAATAAGCTTGAAATGTATGAAGAGGCAATGGAAGCATATGATTTTGCACTTGCTGTTAACTCTCAGAATACTTTTGCTCTCTTCAATAAAGGAAATATTTTAAGCAATCTTGAAAGATATGAGGAAGCGGTTCCGGTATATCATGAATATCTTGAAAATGAACCTGACAGCTTTGAGGCGATGACTTATCTTGCAGAATGTTATGAAAAATCAGATGAGGTTATAATCGCAAGGAAATATTATCAGGAAGCTATTGAGCTGGCTCCCGAATTTGCTGATCCATGGCTGGGGCTGGGTGTTATTTCATTCAAAACCGGAAATACCGATGAAAGTCTGATCTATTTCAGAAAAGCTGTTCGTCTCGATGACGAGAATCCTGAAATCTGGTATCTTCTTGGCAAAGCCAGTTACGCAAAAGGTGAAAAAAAAGCAGCTCTCCGCTGTTTTCGTGAAGCTCTTAAGCTCGATGCTTACTATGACGAAATATGGTGTGATCTGGGAAGAATTATATTTACAGAAGGACTTCTTGATAAGTCTATTCAATATCTTGAACATTCGTATAAAATCACAGGTGATGTTCCCGGTATTAATTACCTTCTGTCATCCTTCTACCTGAACTCCGGGAACAGTGATAAAGCCTTGGTTCACTTATCAAAAGCAATAGATCTTGACAAGGAGCTTTTTGAAGATTTTAAGGATATTTTTCCGAAAAAACTCTTTACAAAAAAAATCAAAAAGATACTTGAAGAGAAAGGTATTAATGTCTGATTATTTGTACTAAAAATATTTACGAAATGAAAAAGATGCTTCCATTTGTGCCTGAAAGGCCTGCTAAACCGAGAAATTCAGGGATTACAATGGTTATGGACAAGGGCCTTAGTATAAGGGAGGCCGAAGATTTTATGTCGGTAGGAAGCGAATACACCGATTATGTAAAACTGGGTTTCGGAACATCAATGGTTACTCCCGGGATTGAAAAGAAAATAGCTGTCTATAAAAAGGCAGGA
Source organism: Bacteroidales bacterium (assembly GCA_035354395.1). Taxonomy (GTDB): domain Bacteria; phylum Bacteroidota; class Bacteroidia; order Bacteroidales; family VadinHA17; genus LD21. The sequence goes on from DAOQAX010000073.1 coordinate 2,376, forward strand.
GTCATTCCATATTTCGGAGGAACTCTCTTTGAAGCATTCATTGTAAGAAATATGTTTAAAGAATTCCTTGAATATCTTGATAGGAATGAGATCGAAATGGTTGAAGTCTCTGACGGATCATACGATATTGAACGCGATAAAAAACTTGATTATATAAGCAGGCTGGCTGAAAAATATACTGTCATTTCTGAAGTTGGATCAAAGAAAAAAGATGTGGTTTATACTCCTGAACAATGGGTTGAAATGATGAAAGCAGAACTGAAAGCCGGTTCTGTAAAAGTTATTGCAGAAGCACGCGAATCAGGAACTACAGGCATATATAATGAGGATGGTTCGGTGAATAATAAAATAATAGGAGCGATTTCAGAACATGTAAAACTTGAAAACGTGATATGGGAAGCTCCTTTAAAGTCTCAGCAGGCATGGTTTATTAAACACTTTGGCGCAAATGTAAACATGGGTAACATAGCCCCTAATGAGATCATCTCTCTTGAATCACTTCGTCTTGGCCTCAGGGGCGACACTTTTTTCCAGTTTCTGCCCGACAATCTGAAATAATCTGAAAGGACTGAGATATGAGAATATATGGCCTTATTGGAAATCCTCTCGGGCATTCTTTCTCAAAAAAATATTTCTCTGAAAAATTTCTCAACGAGCATATTACCGATTGCTTTTATGAGAATTACCAATTGATAAGCCTTGATAAGCTGCCACGGCTTATTGAGGAAAATCCCGATCTGTGTGGTTTTAATGTTACAATACCATATAAATCGGAAATTTTCAGCTATCTGGATATGATTGAACCTGAGGCAGTAAAAATCGGAGCTGTCAATGTGGTGAAAATCAAGAGAGCTGAAGGGAAGGTAAAACTCTGTGGATATAACAGTGATATTACCGGAATTACAGACACACTTGCACCTTTTATAAAAGGCCATGTCAGAAACGCTATGGTCCTTGGCACAGGAGGAGCCTCAAAAGCGGTTTGCTATGTGCTTGATAAATTCGGTTTGAATATAACTCTGATATCACGCAACAGAAAGACAGGGGTGTTATCCTATTCCGACATTACCCATGAACTAATTGAAAAAACTGATCTGATAATAAATACAACACCATTGGGTATGTTCCCCAATATTGAGGGGAAACCTGATTTAGATTACTCGCTCCTTGGAAAAAAGCACATATTATTTGATCTGGTTTATAATCCTGAAAAGACTGCTTTTCTTAAAAGCGGAGAGGAGAGAGGTTGTACGATTTTGACCGGCTTGAAAATGCTTCGTTCACAGGCGGAAAAGGCCTGGAAGATATGGAATGATAATGATTTATAGTAATCATTTCTCAGGCAAACGGGTTAATTCCTGTTTTGTCGTATTAGTGTTTTTTTTATGAGTGTCGTGAATCGTATATAAAAACCCATTGATTTTCAAGCGATGTATGAAATCGTATTCATGATTGCCGATAGTCATTTTTTTAGTATATATACATTGAATGTCTTTTTTTCCTTTTGAGGTTATGCATGTGTTGTACTTATTATTATACTGTACAGTATTACGTACTGTTTAATGAATCCACAACTATCAATAGATAAAATATTTAATATTTGTTAAGATTGCTTAAATATGAATAAAATGACTTTTTTCCATATTTTATTAATTTATTAATTTTTAATTTTAACAATTGATAAATGAATAAATAGTATTCAGATTTAATAAATAAAATATGAGTTCAGATCCACATCATTCTGTTATTTCTGGTCTGGGCGGTGAAATACAGGAACACACAGAAGTTAAGGTAAGTCACTGCTATCAGTGCGGAAAGTGTTCGGCAGGCTGCCCTCTTTCGGACGAGATGGATTATCCTCCAAGTTTAATAATGAGGATGCTTCAAACAGGCAATCCTGAGCTTGAAGAGAAGGTTTTGCGTTCGTTTTCAATTTGGGTCTGCCTTACATGCGAAATGTGTTATGCACGTTGTCCTATGAGTATTGATATCCCGAAAATGATGGATTATCTGAGGGAAAAGGCAATAAAGGAGAAGAAAGCCAATCCCAAGGCAAAACAGATTATCTCTTTTCATAAATCATTTCTCGATTCAGTACGCTACACAGGTAAAATGTATGAAGTAGGGTTTTATGCTGATTATAAAACCCGGACACTGAAGATATTGGATGATATGATGCTTGTGCCTCCAATGATGAAGCGTGGCAAACTGAGAATTATTCCTGAGATGATAAAAGACCGCTCGGGGATAGCTTCCATTTTTAGAAAAACTAGTAAGAAAAAATAAAACTTAAATATATGACTCTCGGATTTTATCCAGGTTGTTCCCTTAAAGGATCCTCACGTGAATATGCTGAGTCAGTCCTTGCTGTTGCAAAAGCCTTTGATATCCAGATTCAGGAAATTAAGGACTGGAATTGCTGCGGAGCAACAGCTGCCCACAGCCTGAACAGGGAATTATCACTCGCTTTACCTGCCAGGGTACTCTCTCTGGCTGAGAAACAGGGACTCACAGAAATAGTCGTTCCTTGTGCTGCCTGTTATGGCCGACTCTCCTCGACTCAATATGAGTTGGCAAAAAACCCGGAACTAAAAGCAAGGGTGGCTGAAATAAATGGCATTGAATATAATGGTACAACAACTATTCTGAATGTCATCCAGATGCTCGATAAATATGTCACCCCTAAGCTGGAGGGACGTGTAGTTAAACCTTTCGAACATAAAGTTGCCTGCTATTATGGCTGCTATCTGGTGAGGCCGCATGAGGTCCTGAACTTTGACCGTGTAGAGGAGCCTCAGTCAATGGACTCCCTGATGACAAAAGTCGGAGCTACTCCGATAGACTGGGCTTTCAAAACAGAATGCTGCGGGGCAAGTTTATCAATCTCAAGAACAAGTTCTGTCGGAAAACTCTCGGGAAAAATTGTTGGTGATGCATTTGACCGTGGAGCAGAGGCAATAATAGTTGCTTGTCCGATGTGCCAGTCAAATCTCGATATGCGACGGAAAGAAATCAATGAATATCTGGGCAAAAAGATAGATATCCCTGTGTTGTATGTAACCCAGGCGCTTGGTCTGGCAATAGGCCTGGATAGAAAATCTCTGGGTCTGCAAAGACATTTTGTAAAGGTAACAGTTTGATAATTATTAAGTATATTCTATAAACAGTATGGCAAAAATAGGAGTATTTATCTGTCATTGCGGGGAAAACATTAGCGCTACTGTCGATTGTGCAAAAGTTGCTGAAGTAGTAGGCAAATATGACGGTGTCGCCATAAGCGTTGATTACAAATACATGTGTTCCGATCCCGGACAGACCCTCATCAAAAAAGCAATTGTTGAAAAAGGTCTTACAGGCGTTGTGGTCGCTTCATGCTCACCCAGAATGCACGAACCTACTTTCAGAAAAGCTTGTGCAGAAGCCGGACTGAACCCATACATGTGCGAGATGGCCAATCTTCGCGAACATTGTTCATGGGTACATGAAAAGAGTGAAGCTACTACTCAGAAAGCAATTGACCTGGTCAGGACTATTGTGGAAAAAGTAAAACATAATCAGTCGCTTAATGCTATTAAGGTCCCTGTAACAAAGACTGCCCTGGTGATAGGAGGAGGTATTGCCGGTATTCAGGCAAGTCTCGATATTGCAAACTCCGGTCATAAGGTGATACTGATTGAAAAGGATCCTTCTATCGGAGGACATATGTCGCAGCTCTCAGAGACATTCCCTACACTCGACTGTTCGCAGTGTATCCTTACTCCAAGAATGGTGGAGGTAGCACAGCATCCTAATATCACCCTCTATACTTATGCTGAACTTGAAAGCATATATGGATTTATAGGGAACTTCAAGGTGAAGATACGAAAGAAAGCAAAAAGTGTCGATGAAAAGATCTGCACCGGTTGCGGATTGTGCACCACCAAGTGCCCTAATAAAAAGATACCAAGTGAATTTAATGAAGGTCTGGGAAACAGAACAGCTATTTATGTTCCATTTCCACAGGCTGTTCCGAATAAGCCTGTAATTGATAAGACTCTTTGTACCTATTATACAAAAGGCAAGTGTAAGATATGTGAGAAGTTTTGCCCGACACATGCCATCAAATTCGATCAGGAAGACGAGATAATAGAAGTCCCGGTTGGAGCAATAGTTCTTGCCACAGGATTCACGGTAAAGAAGACAAATTTTTTCCCGGAATACGGCTATGGAAAACATCCCGATATTGTTACAGGTCTGCAGTTTGAGCGCCTTGCTTCAGCTTCGGGGCCTACTTTGGGTGAAATACGACGGCCGTCAGACGGTAAGATTCCTGAGACAATTGTATTTGTGGCCTGCGCCGGATCGCGCGATGAAGCAAAAGGAATACCCTATTGCTCGAAGATTTGCTGTATGTATACCGCTAAACATGCAATGCTTTATCAGCACAAGGTGCATGGAGGAAAATCATATGTGTTCTATATGGACATCAGGGCAGGAGGTAAGAATTACGATGAATTTGTGCGACGGGCTATTGAAGAGGATGGTGTAAACTATATTCGTGGAAGGGTATCAAGAGTATATGAAAAGAATGGTAAACTTATAGTTAAGGGAGCTGATACCCTGCTCGGCGCAACACCGGTGGAGATTGAAGCTGATATGGTCGTTCTGGCAACTGCCGGTGTCGCTAATGAAGGGGCTGAAGAACTTGCACAGAAACTTCATGTGTCATATGATCCTTATCATTTCTTTGCTGAAGCCCATCCAAAACTTAAACCTGTTGAAACAAACACTGCCGGTATATTTCTTGCAGGCGCCTGTCAGGCTCCCCGCGACATACCTGAATCTGTTGCTATGGCATCAGGTGCTGCAGCTAAGGTGGCCGGCCTCTTCTCACAGGATGAACTTACCCGCGAACCTCTTATTGCTGTCGTAAACCGTCAGGCTCCGCCAGTTTTCTCATCATGTGTCGGTTGCTTTCTCTGCATGTCGGCTTGCCCTTATCATGCAATTGAGAAAGAGGAGATTAAAAACCGCCAGGGAGAGGTGATCAAGACAGTGGCTAAAGTTAATCCCGGATTATGTCAGGGGTGCGGTACATGTGTTGCATTTTGTCGTACTAAATCTATTGATATACAAGGATATACTCACGAAGAGGTCTATTCTGAAGTCATGGCTTTGCTGAATGATTATTAGTTTGCTATGATTTTCCAGGTGATTAAAACTGAATATTATTTATATTGATTTAATAAAAATTATTAATGGCTGAATTTGAACCAAAAATTGTGGCTTTCGTCTGTAACTGGTGTACTTACGCCGGAGCGGACCTGACAGGTACCAGCCGTATCAAATATGCTACAAATGTCAGGATTGTCAGGTTCCCATGTACAGGACGAATAGACTATATGTTATTACTGAAGGCTTTTGATGAAGGGGCAGATGGTATTATAGTCTCCGGATGCCATCCAAATGATTGTCATTACACCTCAGGGAACTTTCATGCCAGGAGAAGATGGATGACGTTCCGTTCTATGTGTGACTTTATGGGCATAGATACAAGGCGTATTAAATTTTCGTGGGTATCTGCAGCTGAAGGAGCTAAATGGGCCGATATTGTCAACACTACGGTTGCCTCTATCCGTGAAATTGGACCTTATGATGAATATAAAAAAGTTGCTAAGAAACCGGTGAAGGAGGAAAACCATGGATGAACTTATAAAACGTGCCAAAGAGCTTCTTGAAGCTTCAGCAGTAAAGGTTGTCATAGGTTATGAACAGGGTACCGGAAATAAAACCAGGGCACTGTTTGTGGAAAAACCTGAAGATGCCGGTAAACTTGTTTTTGACAGCCGTTGCGTACAGAACCTGGCTGCTTATGTCACCAAACAGGAAGTAAAGAGCAAAGGTAAGATGGCAATTACTGCCACATTACCGGTGATGAGAAGCCTTGTCCAGCTTGCCTCAGAATTCCAGATAAGCGACAACAACCTTGTTGTGATAGGAATTACTCCTGATAGTAAAATCATCGATTTTAAGAATCTTGAAGAGGTAGAGGCCTTTGTTCATCAGTTTCAGATTGAAATAGATGAACGTAATAAAGAGATTCTCGAAAAGCTTGAAAAGATGACCCCTTCGGAGAGATGGAATTTCTGGATTGAGGAACTTTCTCCCTGTATTAAATGTTATGCATGCAGGGCAGCTTGCCCAATGTGCTATTGCAGCCGTTGTACAGTTGATTTTAACAGACCGCAGTGGATTCCTGTTCAGTCAACGGAACTGGGAAATCTGGAATGGCATTTCATGAGGGCTATGCATTTAACAGGGCGGTGTATTGACTGCGACGCCTGTGCCAACGCGTGTCCGCTGGCACTGCCTATTAACCTGTTGACAAAGAAGATGATCGTTGATGCAAAAGCGAACTTCGGCACATATCAGCCATCGCTGAAAGGCGAAAACGTTTTGTCAACATTTAAACCTGATGATAAAGAAAACTTTATACAATAGACGATGAATATTGAGAGGCGATTAGTCAGGAAAAATTCTCTTGAAAAACTTTTTGAGATATTAAAGCAGAATAAGAAATCTGTCTTTGCGCCTGTTGTGAAAAACGGGAAAGCATCTTTTAAAACAGTCGAAAGTTTTTCAACAGTTGCAGAAGATTATATCCAGACTACACAATCATCAAAAGAGTTGGTTTTTCCACGGGTGGAAAAATTCCTCGATTATGAAAAAAACGGAAAGGATGTTTCTGTTAAAGGATTTGATTATCAGAATGTACCGGATACTGTATTATGGGGAGTAAGACCTTGTGACACAATAGGATTCGGGGCCCTGAATTCAATCTTCAACTGGGATTATAAAGATGAGATTTATAATGCGAGGTTAGCTAAGACCACAATACTGAGCTTCAGTTGCAATAAGTCTGATGAGTATTGCTTCTGTACCTCTGTGGGTGGAAATCCCGGCAGTACAGCAGGCAGTGATATCCTGTTCACAAAGCTTGGAGCAGATGGCGATT
>DAOQAX010000074.1:0-9366 GCA_035354395.1 Bacteroidales bacterium
AGAATATTAATTATCCTCCCGGTTCTGCCATTGCCATCATAAAACGGATGAATGCTCTCAAATTGATAGTGAATAATTGCCATCTTCACGAGAGGGTCGAAGTCAGTCAACTCCCTGTCATTGATGAACTTTTCAAGATTGGTCATCAAATCTTTGATTTCATCAGGATCTTGTGGTGGAGTGTATATAATCTCTCCAGTCGAAGTATTTTTTAATGTTGTCCCAGGTAATTTTCGAAAACCAGCTTTGTTACCTTCGAGGACTTCCTGTATTTTTAATATGGTTCGGTTTGTCAGTCGTCCGCTTTTTGTTAAAAGATCAAATCCTGTTTTTGTGGCAGCAACATAATTTTGTACTTCCTTGGCATTAAGTGATTTATACGAATCCAGGTTTAATTCTGATTTGTAAAGATCATCATGTGTAGTTATTATATTTTCAATAGCTGAACTGTCCTTGGCTTCCTGGAGTCCCAAAGTATTAATCAGGATACTTTGGTTTGGCATTGTCGAGGCAATACCCTTTAATTCAGCCAGAGCAGCATGAGCAGATGGAAGGCTTTTCAATACTGCTTTTGTTTCAACATCCCAATCCAATGGAAGCATATGTAGCTTTTTACCTGACTTTTTCATCATAATATAATTTCAATTTTAATGGTATGATGGAACCCGCAAATTACATTTAAACGTGTTTGCGTATTCGATACATGCGGGTTTCATATGTATTGAAAAGGTGAATTATTATTCAAACCATTCTGTTTATGTAAAGAAAATGCGATTTTTTATACAAAGGTAATCTTCTTTTGTAAAGAAAATCAAATTATCTATACATATTATACTATGAATGATAACTTTTCTCAAATTTCTTATCATTTGGGATGCACCACATATTAACGGTCCCGGGAGTTTTCTGAAGTGTCGGGGCAGGGCACGCAGTGTGGTTTTACAGGATTTCAAAGAAGTTTATAAGAAAAGAATATATTAACTATGAGCAAATACATACTTACCTGAATTCATAATTTTGCACTTAAAAGGTGCAAAACTACAGGTCAAATCAAATCAAAAAATCAAAGAACGCTTATATTAATTTTATTATCAGTGTTTTATACAAATTATTAAAAAGTTAACGCATCACTACTAATATCAAATCATAATTCCTTCTTCTTTCCCAGTAAGCTTATTGCCTGACTTCACTTATCCTTTATCAAACGAAAATTAAACATTATATGAGTAAAAGCAAAGGGAAAAGAACAAATTTTTAATGTCTATGCCATTCGTGGCTTTCTGACTGTCGGGGCTTAATAAATTTCTATTCGTGCCGCAGGCAATACACTGGATTTTTTGTTGCAGTATCCCATGTATGCCAGCTGACAGTTAAAAGTGATATCAGAATAGTAATTATGCCTGCTGAAACAAAAATCCACCAGCTGAGATTAACCCTGTAAGCGAAATTTTGGAGCCATTTCTGCATCGAATAAAAAATTACAGGGCAGGCAATTATGAAGGAAAAAAATATAAATCTAATATACTCCAGATTAAGCATTAAGACTATTCTGCCAGTTGTTGACCCGGCAACCTTCCGGATACCTATCTCTTTAATCCGACTGTCAATTGTGAATAAAACAAGACCAAATAATCCAATGCATGAAACAAAAAGTGCCAATAGAGAAATGTATGTAATTATTAATGATAATGTTGTCTCTTTCTTGTACATTTTCTGAAAGTCTTCGCTGAGGAAGGTGAATTCAAACGGATACCCGGGAAAAAGATTTTCCCAGGTTTCTTTCAAATAATTTAGGGTATTAGGAATGTTTTCAGGAGAAATTTTAACCATCAAATTATCAAACAGCGAAGGATAATAAGTAAGGGCCACCGGTTTGAGTTCGTTATGCAGTGATTTAAAGTTGAAGTCTTTAACGACGCCAATCACTTCTCCTTTACCAATAATATCAAATTGTTTTCCTACAGGATCATTCCATCCAATTTTTTTTACGGCCGATTCGTTCAAGACATAAAATATCGAACCCTTTTTTGAGATGTCATCTGGAAAAAACTCCCCTTTCAGCAGATCTATTTTCAGAGTTTTTATAAAATCCTGATCAACAGGTATCCAGTCCATATAATTTGACTTGTTGTCCCGGGCAAGCCCTTCCCACCAGGTATTTTGATAATACCCCTGGGTTCCCGCGAAATAAGCAACTGCAGAAGCATTTAAGATACCCGGGTTATTTAAAATTTCCTTTTTATAAAGTTCATATTTGGGTTTTACCTGTGACTGATATATTGGTACAACAACAACCTGATCAGAATTTAATCCAAGATCTTTATTCTTGATAAAATCTAATTGGGACTTAATTACAAAAGCACAGGCAATCAGAATGATTGAAATAAAGAACTGAAATACAACAAGTGCTTTCCTGAAAACCTTGACGGAAAATATCCTGCCTAATCTGAAGTCATTACGAATGGACGATGCCGGATTTACTGATGAAAGGAATAATGCAGGAAAACTCCCTGCAATTAATGATATAAGAATTATTAAAAGTATGAATCCAACTATTGTGCTGAAGGTAAAAAGCAATTCTAATTTCAGAGGAATACCGGTTATTAAAACAATTACAGGATTAAAAAGATAAACAAGGAACATTGCAATAATGAACGATGAGAAAGTTATTGCAAATGATTCACAAAGAAATTGTCCAATAAGATTTGAATTTGTTGCTCCGGCCACTTTCCTCAAACCTGCCTCTTTACCTCTTTTTGTATAGCGGGAAGTTGCCAGGTTCATATAATTTATGCAGGCTATCAGCAGAACCAGAATCAGAATTGAACTAATAATATATACAGTCTTTATATCTGTGTTTGTAGCCAGATCGGAACGCAGTCTGGAATGCAAATGGATTTTAAGCAAAGGTTGAATATGAAGTTGAAAATCATCTTCATGTGGAATTTTTTTTACAATTTCTGATAGTTTTTCACTTATAGGCCAATAAGACCCCTTTACCTTTGCCAGAATATAAGTGGTATAATTCCACATTCCCCAACCCTGGTTACTTCCATATTCTGAAAATGAGCTCAAAAAATCAAACTGAACCTGGGAATTAGCCGGTATATCTTTCAATACACCTGTTATGATATATGGAGTCTTGTTTTCCCCAATGAGCAATGACCGGCCCATGGGATTTTTGTCTCCAAAATACTTCCTGGCTTTTGTTTCACTTAGAATAACAGATCCTGGATTGTTAAGGGCTGTTTCCGGATCACCCTTCAAAAGAGTAAATGAGAAAATTCTAAAAATTGAAGGATCTGCTAACTCAATGTTTTCCCAAAATTGTACATTTTCAGAGTTTACAAGTACTCTGCCCAGATAACCAAATCTGACATAATCTTCAATTTCAGGGATATCTTTTAATAAAGCTTCACCTAATGGAGCAGGAGTATTGGCAAAATTATCTGAAGTTGTTTCGCCTTTAAATTCAACTACAACCCTGAATATTTTATCTGCATTTTCATGAAACCTGTCGAAACTGAATTCGAATTGCAACCATGCTAATAAGATAATTATGAGTGTAAGACCAATAGATAAACCAGAGATATTAATCAATGAAAAACTCATATTCCTTTTAATGCTTCGGAATGATGCAGAAAGGTTATATTTCCACATGATTATTCTGGTTATTCTATAATCTGTCAGGGCCGGATAATAAAAATCCAAATATTATGCCATCTATATAATAGCATGTATATCAAGGTTTTATGATGGCGAAGGATTGTTTTTCGTAAAGTTGTTTTACTATTAACGTAAAATTATTTAACGCAGCTTTTAATTTGACTCCTGGAAAACAAACCGCAGGACATAAGTTTTGCTTTCAAACCACCTTATATGCCTTTTTCATATCTGATACTGAGGCTGAAATTATTTCTTTCAGGACTTCAGGATCGATATCTTCAATCTTATTAATATAAATGCATGATCCCGAACTTATTTTGTATTTGCCAAGCCGGCTTAACAGGTCGGGATAGTTTTTGACTCCCGACATTATATACACTGCAAAATATTGTTTTCGCGGTGAAAAGGCTGTCAATGGCCAGTCACCTTCCTGACTGCTGCGTTCTGACTTGTAATGGTAAGATCCATAACCGATCATATTGTTGTTCCACAGGACTGCCTTTTCCTTAACTACGCTGTCGAACAACTTTTTTAATTCAATACTGCCGGCCCGTTTCTTTTCCGGTTCAATTGCCGCCAGAAATTTATCGATATCCGAATCGACAGGTTTTGTTTTTATTTCGGACATAGTAATTTCATTTTAAGGGTGGATCTGAAAGATAACAATTTATGAGGCAGATTGGTTTTTGTGCCGGACATTATTTTATTCCGATTAGTAAGGAGACATTTAAGTGAATCAGTAATATGAAGAGTTTTTTAACCGCAAAGAGGGGAACGAAGGTTGCGCAAGGAACGCAAAGGTAGAACACTGATTTGGTTTACTTTTTTATCTTTTTTATGAACCCGGATCAGAAGGACCTGGAGTTAAGGTTAGTTTTTCATCTTCAGCCCCTTCAGGGCTGGCAACATGTGGGGCGGTCTTCTGCCTCCGGTTAGCACCGGAGGTTATTCATATTCAGCTCCTTCTGAGCTGTTCTGCATGTTGATGGAAGTCCCTTCGGGACTTTTCACAAATTCCAGGATCAGAAAATAGATGCAGGTCAGGTTGTTATTAAATTAACAACATAGCCAGTTAAATCTTCTTTCAAAACCTTTCAAGCCTATTAAGCCTCCGACCTGAGGATTCTGAAACCGGATTTTTAATGCCAGGAAAGTCAGGTTGATGTCAAACATACATAGACCAATACAAACCAGCCAAACAGGATTTCGGATAAAACTCCTATTGTCTTATTGAAACCTCAAATCCATTATCAGTAAGTTTTTGGGTATATTCCAGACCAACATTTTCAGCAAGTATCGCAATAACAACGTCCCATAGCTTCATGTATTCCTCAAAAGTCACACTATAGGCAGCGAGCGCTTCCTTCACAGGAGGATTAAAATTCCTGACAACAAAGACAATGGCATTGTCTGACTGCTGAGTAATTTCCACCTGCCCATCAGGCACAAATGTGACACAGATAAACAGCATTGCGTTAGCAAATCCTTCAAAACCGATGTCTTTATTCCACGATTTCTTAAGAATATCCCCGACAGCCTTTCCTGTCTCATCAACGGATTTCCCCAGGGACTTTCCATAAGCAAGCCATCATATATAGGCGCCATGCCATTGCCATGCTGCACTTTGATATTTCTGAAGATCTGTCAGGACAGGGACAGAGAACTTATCCTGGGCATTAATGGCTACAGTCAGCATTAATGCAGACGTAATTACAAAAAATTTTTTCATCTCATATTGATTTATATTGCCATTATTCGAATACAAATGCAACCGGACGGACCAGCATCCCATCCCCGTCTTTAATATTCAGAGGAACTCCCACGAAATAAACCTGTTTGTACCCGACAAGCTCATCGAGCCGGTAAAGTCCTTCATAGATTGGGATCCTTCGTGAAAGAAAAGAGTAATGTATGGGGGATAATGTGGCAGCTTCCGAATCAGAATTTACCTTGACAGTATCATCAAAGCTCATCACAGACCAGGCATCAGTACCAAATGCTTTAACCGGCAATGTCGCAAGGTATTCAGCAGCTTCCGGAGATAAAGTTATTGTCTTTGGCATTAATCCATCAATCTGGGGAGGAGTGTATTTTGTAAATATCATAACGATATCATTCTGTCCGACTTTATCCCTGAAAACATCTACTGGTACATTGTGTCCATAACGATAGGAGCTGACATCAAAAACCTTCATCGGTCCTGCAAATACTTCAATCGGGTAAGTTTCAATCCCTCCCCCAAGGTCCATATGTGCGGGAGCGTCAACGTGAGGTCCTCCGTGGTTGAAAAGGGTAAAATAGGAGTTTGAACCTGTAATCTTCCCGACTTCATTTTCAAACTTCCAGTCGATGACTTCAAACTTATTCATCCGGGAGAACCCCATTGAGGCTAACGCGGTCGGGCCCCAGATTCTTTCAGGCAGATCTTCAGTGATAACAGTTCCCAGATCATAGATCTTTTTCGGAACCGGGTAATCCTGGCTGGTTTGAGTTTCCCTGCATGATACACAGGTAACAAAAAGCAATGATAGCAAAAACGGTTTTTTCATAATCATAACAGGTTTAAATAAACTTTGAAATCGGATCCCCAGGTCTGATCTGACTCTGAAATAATATTTCAAGACATAAAGTTCTGTCCCTCGCAAGTAAAAATCTACCACTTTCGTTACATAATATGTTCTGTATGTTACATTTTGAATAAAACATGATCTGATCTGTCAGAAAACGACAGTTGATCTTAGGCTTGAATAAGGGAAACCTCTTTTCGTATTAAGCCATATAATGGCAGACAAAAGTATAAAACCCTTTTAAGCCCTGAAAGGGTTTCAATGATCAGGCGGCTATGCTCTGAAAGAGCTATATATGAATAACCTCCGGTGCCAACCGGAGGCATTTGAATCCTCTCATGATATCAGCCCTGAAGGGGCTGAATATGAAGACATCAAGCCCGCAATATCAATTATGGAATTCTTAAAAAACATTAAAAGGAAAATCAGTGAAAGCTAAGTTTATTATATTGTCATCGTTTGACCGGCCATCGTATGTTTAAAATTTCATTCAACACAATTGTTTTCAGCATACTGGCATCTTCCCAGGTGCTTTTCTCACAGGAAAGCGGATCGTTGACAGCCTCCGTTACGAGCTCAGCCATCACAATCGATGGAAATTTAAATGAAGCATCCTGGCAGAATGCACAGGCAATATCAGATTTTATACAGTATGAACCTGTTGAAGGCATAAAATCAAACGGCAAAACCGAAGTAAGAGTCCTTTTTGGAAAGGATGACCTGTACATCGGCGCCAGGTTATATGACACAAGAAATAATATTGAGAATAATCTTGGACGCAGGGACGAGTACAACAGGGCCGACTGGTTCATGGTATCCATCGATTCATACAACAGCGGCAAGATGGCTTTCACCTTTGCCGTCAATGCGGCAGGAGTTCAGCTCGACGGGCAACAGGATGACAACAGGAAAGTGAGTTCCGGGGCAGGCAATCCCTTACTGCCGACAGGCCTTGATGTTTCCTGGGATGCGATATGGTTTTCGGAAGTAAATATCAGCGATGAGGGCTGGACTGTTGAAATGAGAATACCTTACAACATGCTCAGGTACATGAAAAAGGATGTACAGACCTGGGGAATATATTTCTCAAGACGCAATCCGAAATCGGGCGAGGTTTCAGAATGGCCCTTTATACCCCGTGACAGGAGAAGCAATCTTGTTTCAGGCTATGCGAAAATTTCCGGAATCAAAGGCATCGATCCAAGGACAAACATTCAGGTACGGCCTTATGTTCTTGCAGGCCTCGACATAAGTGAAAAAGAGAATGCCCCGGGTAAGGCTGATTACAGATTTAAAACCAGTACGGGAGGCGATATCAAAATCGGGATAGGACCCAATGTGATCCTTGATGCAACAATAAGACCCGATTTCGGACAGGTTGAGGCGGACCCTGCTGTTCTGAACCTCACGGCTTTTCAGACCCTGTTCCCTGAAAAAAGGCCGTTTTTTCTTGAAGGTGCCGACATCTTTAAATTCGGTATAGGAAACAGCAGGCTGTATTATCCAAGACGCTTTGGTGCCAACGAACCTATTATAGCAGCATTGAAACTGTCGGGCCGTACCGAAAAAGACCTTTCGTTTGGCATTATGGGAGTTACTGCGGGAGAGAACTTCAATCCATCTAATAATTATGCAGTATTCCGTGCCAGCCAGAGAATAAATGAATATTCATCAGCAGGGGGAATTCTAACGTATTATTACAGTCCGGCAGAAAAAGGGACTGGATGGCAAAGCATGACAGGAGGAGTAGACTGGGATCTGAGATTTAACAATAACAGATATGGTTTCGAAGGAACAGTCGCATTTTCCGACAGGAATTCCCTAGTACAGGGAGTTAAGGACCAGTCGGGCATGATGAGCAGCCTGGCGATACGTAAAAGACAAGGCATAATCGACGGACATGTGGCGTTCCTGATGTTTACAGATCAGTATAATCCCAACGATATCGGATGGATAACATATGAGCAAAACTGGTACCAGATCTGGGCCAATCTGAAATATAAGCTCAAGGGCGGAAAGGAATTCGGAAATTTCCAGAGGGGGGAACTGAGCCTCGATTATGCAAGAAGGCTTTCAATTATCGGGAATTACGACATGGGCAGCGAAATAAACCTGAAGATGACCCTCATTACGAAAAAGTTCAGGCAGATAAAGGCCGGAAGCGCTCTGATCAGTCCTCTCGGGGGATATGATCTCTGGGAGACAAGAGGTCTTTGGGTTTGGGCAAAGCCAAAGGGAATTGAATTATCAGGTGAATTTTCGACAGATGACAGGAAGAAATGGAAAATAACTCCAAAAGCATCGGTAAGGATATATGACAATAAAGGTTCCGAATACATGATGGATTTTCTTGGTACAGTAATTCCCGGAACAAAAGTATCACTCAGCGCAGAAATCAAGGGTAACTGGGAAAATGACAGAACCGCCTGGGCATCGAACGAAACATTTTTTCATGATGATACGGGCTGGAAGATAGGCAACAGGTCGACATCTCCGGATAATCTGAGCCAGGAGTATCTCACACCCGTCAGCGATGATGGAACCCTTGCGGCTATTCTTGCCGGTGTGAAAGAATATAAACCCGGCTGGCACTATGTACCAGTATTCGGGGTACGTGATACCCGATCAGTCGATCTTACGGTGAGAGGTTCGCTTACACTGACAAGCAGATTCTCGATGCAGCTTTATTCACAGTTTTTCGCTGCAAAAGGGACGTATGGCAATTTCAGCATACTTGCCAATCCTGACAATATGATTCCATTCGGACAGTACCCCAAGAGAAGGGATTTCAATTATAAAAACCTTCAGTCAAATTTTGTGACACGCTGGGAGTACAGGCCGGGATCAGCAATATATTTGGTCTGGAGCCATTCGCGTAGAAAGGATGAAGAAATGAATCCCCTTGCTCCATGGGGAGATGATCTTTACGGGCAATCCCTGGGAGGACAGATCTCAGAACTTTTCAGAGCTTTCCCAAGGAACAGCTTCATGATAAAGATTGATTATGCGTTTCATTAATAAAGCTGACAGACAGAATATTTGAAGCCCTGGCGCTCCTGATCAATTGTTATTTGCTTTTTGCAAGTGTAAAGACCTGGTATCTTGGATTGCCTTCAATAATCCTTTCAATCTG
>DAOQAX010000075.1:0-9291 GCA_035354395.1 Bacteroidales bacterium
ACAGAGAAGGGTTTTTCTTTTTCTTAGGGGAGATGATGATAAATTTATCTATAACGGAGAATCTGAGAGTGTCAGTATTAAGGATATTACCAAGTATCTCTTCAAGAGGGATGTTATTAAAATTCAGAACCGTCTTTTTTTCTTCATCAACGAGCCGGCTGTCGTATGTAAAATTATATCCTGTATGTTTTTTTATAATATCAAGTGCATTACCAGTTTTAACTGCACCAGATCTGAATGTAAAAACAGAGTCGAGAATATTTACCTGACAATCTGCTTCCTGAAGGTGGACCAGTAAAATAAATATTACAATGGCTGGAAGTTTGAAAAATATGGAGCCATCAGATAACATTTCTTATTATATATATTATTCATTTGTAAGATGATAAACATTGCCATCTTTTACATAACGCAGGTTAAAGCTGGCGCAGATTAGACGGATTATAGTATCCTGAGGCTGATTATCGATAGGCGATGTCCATTTATTTTCAAGTATAGCCGGATCGTCAACGATAATTTCCATGTTATACACTCTCTTAAGGTCCTTGAAGACAACATCAAGTTTCTGTCCGTCATAAACCAGGAGATTTGTCTTCCATGAAAGATAATTAGGATCCTTATTTAACACCTTTTCATTTGTCTTAGAATCTATTGTTCCGATATATCCGGGATCAATGATAAGTGAAAGTGATCCTGAGTTATCAGCCAGCATCACTTTGCCTGTTTTCACGTACACTTCAACAGCTGAGTCGGAATTTGAGGTGATAACATTAAATGAAGTTCCCAGAACTTTTACACTGGCTTTGTCTGTTTTTATGATAAAAGGTTTAAGAGAATCATGGGATATCTCAAAAAATGCTTCCCCTGTAAGTTTTACTTCCCTTTTTTTTGTCCCGAATTTTGTACGGTAGCTTAATCTGGTATTGCGGTTCAGAAATACTTTACTTCCATCGGGGAGATCAACCTGTAGATTCTTCTGATCATCTCCTGTATAAGCAATCATCTGTTTGTGTAAATAGCCTGAGTTGCTAAGGTAAATTGCGGTTGCGCCAAGCCCTAAAATAATAAGAGCTACAGCTGCAATCTTCAATAAAGTATGTCGGAATATGCTTATTCCGGCAGGTTTAGCTTTTAATTCTTCACCATCCTCTTTTATCCTGTTAAAGACATTATTCCAGGCTTTATTAACATCTATTTTCTTTTCGTCATCCATATTCCTTAATTCTTTCCATTGCTGAGCTGTATTATCAATGTCTTCAGCCGTAAACCGGTTAAGAAGATCTTCCTGCCCCTCCGATTCGCCTGAAAGAAGTGAAGCGATTTTTTCCCACTCCTTATCGGTAAATGTTTTTCTGTTATCCATCTTTTTCATTGTTAAATAAGTTCTTTCCGGAATTCTTTAAGTGCTTTTCCCATGTTTGCTTCAACCGTCTTTATTGAGACGGATAGTTTTTCTGCAATTTCAGCATACTTAAGTCCTTCAAATCTGTTCATGCAAAAGATCTGTCCACATCTTTGCGGAAGCCTCTCCAGTATTCTGTCTATCCTTGTCTGCAGCTCTTTGTAATGAAGGATATCAGAAGGACTTTCCGGGCTTTCTGGTTCAAGCATAGCCATCTCTCCGGCATGATGTGAAACCACCTTTTCATGTCTGATAAGATGCAGGCACCTGTTGTGCACCGATCTGTATAAATAACCATTCAGAGAACTTTCAATATTGATTTTTTCCTTGTCCTGCCAGAGCCTGAAAAACAGATCCTGTACTATCTCTTCAGCATTATCCTGGTCCTTAATGAGATTTCTGGCATATCGTACCAGGGAAACATAGGAGGATCTGAAAAGTAGCTCAAACTGTTCAACATCACCTTTTCGGATCCTCCTTATTATCTCAGTATCACTGATCATAGACCTGGCGTTGTTTATTAATTTTCAGTCCATTCGCTGAATTTCAGCTTCCTGCTAAGTTTACGAATCACTGATTCAATACTCTGATCGGGTTCAATTACGTTATAGTCTCCCCAGAATTTAGGATCGGAAAATGAGCCGACTTTTTCTGAAAAAACATCTCCGTGTTTGAATTTTTCCTTACCTGCAAATTTAATAACTTCTTTGTCAGTACGATCTGTTATTGCCAATTCTGACATAGTAGTATAATATGTGTTGAAGAGTCTCTTTTTCCAGTCGACCTTAAATTTAGCTTCTGCTCTCGAGTATGCAAAGTACCATTTTCCATCCTGTTCACGAAATTTTGTTCTGTAAGTTACCATTTCCGGGTAGATACTCATTCCGAATGGTTTTTTTCTGATAAAAATGGAAGCTGCCTGCTCCTTATCTGAAAGGTTGAATCCAAATTCGACTTCAGTTATGGCAAAGGTCTCCATCTCGATGTAAAAATCTCCCATGAATAATGGGATCTCAACCGACGGTTTTTGTACGAAGCTTATCTTATAATGAGGTTTATTGTCAATTTCAACCACTCCTGAAAGAGTATAGTTGTAATTTTCCATTGCCTTATACGTAAGTATAGATTCAGTGTTTTTTACAACATCAAGCTGCAAATTATTTACCGGGCCGCCCTGAAGTTTAAACAATACTGTGTCCATTTTTTCGACATCAGTGCTTTTTCTCCCTTTATAAATGCGGGTGGCATCATAACGGGCATCATTGTAATATGGGGTCTTAAAAACCTCTACAACAGCTTCTCCGATTGAGACATAAGTCCGGTTCTTCCTTATGGTCTCCCTGTAGAATGCTGTCATAAGGTTTGGTATCTGTACGTAGTTCTTATCCATGAAATGGATGGCATTCTCTACAATTTTTTCAGGATCCATTGGCCGGACAACAACCTCTTTAATTGAGACTGTGGCCTGTTCAAGCTTAATGACATTCTTGTAACCGTTGTTCTTTAATTCACTTAAAGGGACTGTTTTGTTTTTGTATCCCAATACTGTGATCTCAAGGTTTTGCGCAGTTACAGACTCTCCGATTTTGAGAGTGAATTCCCCATCAATGTTTGTAATAATTGCAATGTTAGTCTCCTTAACAGCCACACTTGCAAATACCAGGGGTGTGCCATTTTCAGCATCAACAACTTTACCTTTAATAACAAGATAGTCCTGCTGATAGTTCTTCTTTGTACCGGAATTACCGGCAGATGCAGACTGGGTCGTGATGACCGTGAGGAGTAAGGCTGCAATCAGCGAAATTCGAATAATAGTTTTCATGGCTTTGTTTTATTAAGTTAAAACTGCTTTTCATGTTTATTTCGGATAATGCATTATTTCCATTTCAGTACTAAGACCCCGATAATGTTCTTTTACCCTATAATAACGCTGAGAAATTTTTTATTATCTTGAGATGCTTTTAGAACAAACAATGATTCAACAATTTGTCAGACCGGCAAATGCTTTATTAGCCGGATATTCGTACATAAAAAGTACAGTATCAGGAAAGACCACTGTTAATGGAATGCCTGTATCCCTTGGTGTTGAATTGACAAATCATTGCAATCTTCATTGTCCGGAATGCTCTTCAGGATCGGGACGCATGAAACGGCCCCGGGGTTTTATGGATGTTGATCTTTTCAGCAGGGTAATGAAGGAACTTGGCCCATATCTATGTAATCTGAATCTTTATTTTCAGGGTGAACCAATGTTACACCCTCAGTTCTTTTCATTTCTCAGAAACGAAAAGCATACTCATTCAGTTGTCTCTACAAACGGGCATTTCCTGGATGAAGAGAATGCGCAAAAAATTGCTCGTTCAGGTCTGAGCAAACTGATAATCTCGCTCGACGGAGTGGACCAGGATACTTATTCGGCATACAGGATAGGCGGTAATGTGGATACCGTTATAAAAGGAATAAAAAATGTTGCTGAGGCAAAAAAAAAGTATAATTCCTCTGTTGAGATCGAAATACAGTTTGTTGTTAACAAGCTGAATGAATATCAGATTCCCCGTGTCAGGGAAATGGCTCAGAGGTTAAAGACATCGTTGAGCCTTAAATCGATGCAGATAATTGATAAAGAGAATGTCGGTAACTGGCTACCGGTAAACAAAAAATTCAGAAGATACAGAAGTCATGATGGGGAATATATCATAAAAAATTCCCTGCCTGACAGGTGTGCCAGGCTGTGGTTTAATCCGGTAGTAACATGGGATGGGAAAGTTGTTCCCTGTTGTTTCGATAAAAACGCAGAATTTGTTATGGGCGACCTTAATCAGGATTCATTCAGGGAAATATGGAATGGTCCGAAATACAGGAGCTTCAGAAAAAGTATTCTGTCAGGGCGTTATATGATTGATATATGCAGGAACTGCACTTCGGGATTGAGGGGTGTAAAGTACTAATCTGTTTTCTCAAACTCCTGCCTGCCTTTCCTGCCATACCATGCCGGCAGGAAGAGGATTGTTTCTCCCATTTTTTTTTAGCTCTAGACGATACGAAAGCGACCGGGAGAGGCGGATGTTGAATGGCTGATTTAAAATGACTTCTGAACGATCACACGGTCATGATGTCTTTCTCTTTCAATGCCATTATTTTATCAACCCTGGCATTGAAAAGGGTGGTCTTCTCCTGAACAAGATCAACAGCCTCTTTTTCGAGATCTTCAGGAAGACCGTCTTTAAGTAATTGTTTCAATTCATCATTGGCCCATTTTCTGGCATTCCTGATGCTTATCTTTGCAGTTTCGCCTTCGTTCCTTACCTGTTTCACAAGCTGTAGTCTGCGTTCCTCTGTAAGTGCCGGGATATTAATTCTTATGGCTTCTCCGTTGTTAACAGGAGTCAACCCTAAATTGGCAGCCATTATGGCTTTTTCAATTGTTCCAAGCATATTTTTCTCCCAGGGTTGTATGAGTATAGTCTTGGCATCGGGAGTATTAATATTGGAAACCTGGGTTAAGGGTGAGTTAACTCCGTAATAATCTACGGTAACACCATCGAGCAGGGCAGGATTGGATCGACCGGCACGAAGCCTTGAAAGTTCATGTTCAAGATGTTCAATGGCTTTTTCCATTCTTTCCCTGGTCTCTTCTGTTATAAGTTCAATTTCTTCGTTCATGTGGTGCAGGTTAAAAATTCTGTAATGGTAATAAAGTAACTGTTTTCATCTATTTCTTTTCAGGTATAGCAAAAATAGTAAAATAGCCGGAATTGCAATAATTCATTAACCGCAGACTAATGTTCCGATTTTTTCTCCTTCAATCACTTTTTTGAGGTTTCCGGGATTATTCATATCAAAAACAATGATAGGCATGTTATTCTCACGGCACATTGTAAAAGCTGTGGAATCCATAACCTTCAGTCTTTTGCTGATTACTTCCTCGAAGGAGATCTTGTCGAATTTTTCAGCTTTAGGATCTTTTTCCGGATCAGCAGTATATACGCCGTCAACCCTTGTGCCTTTTAGCAGTACATCAGCTCCGGTCTCAACTGCTCTCAGGGCAGAGGCAGTGTCTGTGGTAAAGAATGGGTTGCCTGTACCTCCGGCAAGGATGCAGACTGTATTGTTTTTAATCACTTCCATAACCCTGTCGCGGTTATAAAGTTCTCCAACAGGTTCCATACGGATTGAAGTGAAAACTTTTGCTTTGCCTCCCAGCCTTATTATTGTGCTTTCGAGGGCAAGACTGTTTATTACTGTGGCCAGCATGCCCATCTGGTCGCCTTTTACCCTGTCAAATCCCGATTCAGTCCCTTTCAGTCCCCGGAAAATATTTCCACCACCAATAACGATAGCAACCTCGCAACCTTCATTAGTTGCGCTGATAACCTCTTTGGCATACTGTTCCAGAACGGAATCGCTGATCCCATGGTTCCCGTCCCCGGAGAGAGACTCTCCGCTGAGTTTGAGCAAGATCCTTGAATATCGCATTGTATTATTTATGATTATTAATTATAGTTAAATCCGTGATTGAATATAGCTGAAATCAGGGAAATGAACAACGAATTTACTAAAACTGATTATAATTAGCGGTGATTAACAAAAAAAAGTGGCGCTTTGGGCGCCACGAGAATATTGAAATATGAACCTACGTATTACAGATTAAGTGTAAAGCGTTTAAATCCGGTTACGGAAAGGTCTTTATTGGCAGACTGTAAATATTGTTTTACGGAAATCTTGTTGTCTTTTACAAATTCCTGATTGAGCAATGTACTATCTTTAAAGAATTTATTGAGTTTTCCCTGGGCAATTTTCTCAAGCATTTCCTCAGGTTTCCCATCACGTCTTGCCAGCTCTTTTCCGATTTCAATTTCCTGGGCAATAATGTTTTCAGGAACAGCTTCTTTGTCAACTGCAACAGGATTCATTGCAGCTACCTGCATAGCAATATCCTTGTAAACCTGGTCATTGGCACCAGCCTTGGTAAAACCAACAAGAGTAGCAAGTTTGTTTCCGGGGTGAATGTATGCCTGAACGTGAGCAGCTTCAATTTTTTCATAATATGAAAGTTCAAGCTTCTCTCCAATAATCCCTACATATTCAACAACCTTTTCTCCAACTTTTCCGCCATCCATAGGAAGCGATTTGAGTTCATCAAGAGTTGCAGGATTTTTTTCAACTGCGATATCAAGTATCTTGTGTACAAGAGCTAAAAAATTCTCATTTTTTGCAACAAAATCAGTTTCACTGTTCAAAACGATCATAGCTCCCATTTTTCCGTCGGGGGATACTTTTGCCAGAACTGCGCCTTCTGTAGCTTCTTTATCAGCACGTTTATTTGCAACAGCCTGTCCTTTTTTACGTATTATTTCTATTGCTTTATCAAAGTTGCCTTCTGATTCTTCAAGAGCTTTCTTACAGTCCATCATTCCGGCCAGTGTGACTCTTCTCAGTTTGGCAACATCAGCAGCACTTATAGCAGCCATAATATATTTTTTATTAATTAATTCTTTATTTATTCTTCAGTCTCATCCATTGATTTTTCAGCATCGTCATCTTCGATAACATCATCGTCATCTTCAACTTCTTCTTCCTCTTCGTCTTCAACTTCAACTTCTTCTTCGTCTTCAACGATAGCTTCAATTATAGCAGGATGGACATCTTTTGTCTCAAGCTCTTTTCTGGTGAGCTTTTTATCTTTTTGCTGAGGCTCTTTGTCTTTCTCAATCTTTCTTTCACTGAGGCCCTCTTCAATAGCCTGGCAAAGGATACCAACTATTAATGATATAGATTTTGATGCATCATCATTTGCAGGAATCGGGAATTCAATGTCGGATGGATCTGAATTGGTATCAACCATTGCAAATACAGGAATTCCAAGCCTTTTAGCTTCTCTAACTGCTATACGTTCCTTGCAAACGTCAACAATAAAGAGAGCCGATGGGAGTCGTGTAAGATCTACAATGCTTCCGAGTGTCTTTTCAAGTTTTGCTCTTTGTCTTGTTACCTGAAGTCTCTCACGTTTTGAGAGGTTCATGAATGTGCCGTCGGCCATCATCTTGTCAATAGAACCCATTTTTTTGACAGCTTTACGGATTGTCGGGAAGTTTGTAAGCATACCACCGGGCCAGCGTTCTACTACATAAGGCATATTGACAGCTTTGACTTTTTCAGCTACAATCTCCTTGGCCTGTTTTTTTGTTGCTACAAAAAGTATTTTCTTTCCCGACCTGGCAATATGTTTCATTGCTCCTGCAGCCTCATCAATTTTTTCAGCTGTTTTTTCAAGATCAAGGATGTGAATGCCATTACGCTCCATAAAGATATAAGGAGCCATTGCCGGATTCCACTTTCTTTTTAGGTGTCCAAAATGAACACCTGCATCGAGTAATTCTTTGAAATTTGTTCTGGGCATTTTATTAATTTTTAAGTTTACATTCATTCAATCAATCACAAAGTAGTTCCGCCAGATGGCGAAAGTCTTTGCAATTTAGATACTAAACTTGCATCTATAACGACTGACGTATTATACTAACGTTTACTGAACTGAAATCTTCTACGGGCTTTTGGCTGGCCTGGTTTTTTCCTTTCAACTTCACGTGGGTCGCGTGTGGTAAATCCTTCTGATTTCAGAGCAGATTTGCTTTCAGCATCAATTTTAATAAGGGCTCTTGAGATCCCTAAACGAAGAGCTTCAGCTTGTCCTTTAACTCCGCCACCATCGAGATTACAGGTGACATCATACTTGTCAGCACAATTTAAAAGAACAAAAGGCTGGGTCACTATATACTGGTGTGTCTCAGCTCCGAAATATTCTTTATAATCCCTGCCGTTTACAGTGATTTTCCCTTTACCATCACTTAAATAAACCCGTGCTACAGCTGCTTTCCTTCTTCCAAGAGCATTGATTGGTTCCATATCTGTTGCTTAATATTTTAAAGTTCAATTTTTTTCGGTTTCTGTGCTTCGTGCGGATGTACAGTTCCTGCATAAACATGCAGATTTCTGTAGAGTTCACTTCCAAGCCTGTTTTTAGGTAACATCCCCTTTACGGCTTTTTCAACTAATGAGATAGGATTCTTTTTCATCATCTCTTCAGCTGTTGTAAATCGCTGACCGCCAGGATAGCCTGAATACTTTACGTACTGTTTATCTGACCATTTTTCACCTGTCAAATTGACTTTTTCAGCATTAATAACAATAACATTATCACCGCAATCAACATGAGGTGTAAAGTTGGTTTTATGTTTTCCTCTTAACATCGAGGCCACAACTGCAGCAAGTCTTCCAAGAACTTTGCCCTCAGCATCAATAATTACCCACTCCTTGTCAACGGTAGCTTTATTTGCTGATACTGTTTTATAGCTTAAGGTGTTCACTAGTACTTATTTTTTAATTGATATACTTCTATTTAATGTAAACAAAACCCATAAATTCGGGTCTGCAAAAATACAACATATTTCATAAAAAAAAAGAATTTGATGCAGATTTTCTTTTTGTTAGGCAAAAGTACACTATTTTTATGGAAGTTTTTAGATGTGGAACCTTTATGTTTTTCTGAGGATGGATAATGACAGGTCGTTGTTGCTTAAGGCTGTAAAAATTGCAAATGATGGTATCGGGAAAGGGGGAGGCCCTTTTGGAGCTGTGGTTGTAAAAGATGGTAAAATAATATCTGAAGCATATAATTCCGTAACACTAAATAATGATCCGACAGCTCATGCAGAGATTCTTGCAATAAGGGAAGCCTCTTCTGTTTTGAAATCATACGATCTTAAAGATTGCACTATTTATTCGTCGTGTGAGCCCTGTCCTATGTGCCTTGGAGCAATCTATTGGGCAGGGATAAAAAAAGTGGTCTATTCTTCCGACAGGAATGATGCTGCCCGGGCCGGCTTCAGTGA
>DAOQAX010000076.1:0-9217 GCA_035354395.1 Bacteroidales bacterium
AAAAAAGTACATCGAAATCGGTCCTGATTCCATTACTCTCAGAAATAATCCGTTTACCTCACCAGTAGAGATGTCAGCGACTGATCTTGAAAAGATCGATCTACACCCCATGAATGTTATCTTTTTTATTAAAACCAAAAAGAAGGTATTGCTCCGTTTCGGGTCGACCTTTTATGAAACCAATGAAAAGATAAAAGACAAGATCATCGATTTTGCCGAACAAAATAATATTCCTCTTGAAGTAATCGAAGAAAAACTGTGATGTTACAAAAGTACCTGACTAAGTGGTTCACTTCATCTTTGTGAAGACAACAGAGTGTCCTCCTTTCACATTATTATTTATGTACTTAAGAACTACCCGGGTGACACCATTCGGCCAATAACGTTTCAGTGTTTCATCAGTAACTTCTTTGTATTCAATTTCAGGAGAAACAATTCCCGGATTGTACTGCATTTTTAAAATAAAACCATCGCCTTCCAATTTTAGTTCTCCGGGTTTCAATGGTGTAACTTTACAACATGTTATCAGATTTGAACTGGTCAATGATTCATTTTTTGAGGTCAATTCAAATTTGTCGGTAATAACAAAGCTTTTTGACCTGTTCAGGATATAGGTTCGCACCCAGCTTTTTACCATTGCCTCTTTCGGATATGCACCGGCAATATCAGTTGAAAATACCGCTTTCTTTTCATTTGCAGAGAAAGTAGTGTTAAATGCTTTAAAGTTCTCACCCTGCATCTGACAAATCCCGTTAATTGTTGGCAGGTTATGGTAGCCTGATTGCATAGTCCAAATCTCATATCTTCTTGAGCTGAATGTTTTGGCAGTATAATTTTCCCTTCCAAGATCTATCAGGCATGGTTTTCCGTCATAGTACATTACACACGAACCAACATCGTTGTGATTATGACTTTCAGCATTAAACCCTCCTTTTGCGCCAAAGAAAAATCCACTATAGCTTCCTTCGTTATCACGGGCACCAGCCACCTCTGTATTGGGAAACCAGAAATCAGCAACAAGGGCTTCTCTTGCTTCAGCAGAGTTTATTTCGGGCAACAACACAAGATTCCTTATCTGATCGCATATCTTACCTGAAAAGTTATCATTGCCCCAATTACTAAGCTTTGCAAGATATGCTCCGAATTGCTGCATAACCGGATCCTTTATTGCTTTTCCGTACATATAAACCGTAGCCGGGCTTCCATAGGTTTTGGCATCGGCATCAGCAAAATTTATAAAATATGGAGCATGGATATTTACTTTATAAAAGTACTTTCCCATATTCTGAATGAGAGGATTATCATAAACATCAAATTTCCCTCCCGATACTTTTTCAAGAAGATTAAGGCTTGCATACAAATATGCTCCGGCAGCGCCCCAATATGAAGGGCCTTCATCACATCCTCCGTCATCAGGATAACCATTTAAAAATTTATCAAGAGAGTTGATTATCTTCAGAACCTCAGCAAGTTTTTTTTCATGTGAATCTTCAAGCAGGAGAAAACAGTTTAGCATATTGTAGTTAATCCATGGGTTCCAGTTATTAGGGCGTCTGCTTTCAAAACCCATATACCAGAAATCCGTTCTTTCAGAATAAGGTGTTATTACCTTTCTTACAATCTCCTGTTTCAGCCTTTCAGATATAAGAGGGTGAACTTTATCAAACTCATCTTTAAACAGATACCATGTCCATGAAAGATCATTTGCAATTTCACCCACACCAAGATCAACTGTTGGTTCATTAATGTCGGGCAAACCATATGAAGCTTTCTGCAAAGAGAGGTGAGCCGACCATCCCCACCATGTCTGTTCACTGTAATACCATACTGCATTGATTATCTGATCAAGGAAGCGGCCTTTCCCCTCTATCAGTTCTCCCATGACAAGTGCATTAAGGGCCCTGCTGGGTTCTGCATATACCTCCTGACGACGGTCACCTGATCTTATATACTCAAGATAATCTGTTGCTTTTACAACCGGCCAGTTATAATCAAGCCAGCGTTCAGCCTCCTTTATATAATCCTCGCGCAATTTAGGAGGAACACTTTCCCAGAACTTCCTGTTTTTATATCCAGGGGATACATTCCAGGAGTTATCTGTTATAAGAAATTTTGCAAGATCAATTTTTGCTGCTTCTCCGGCAAGAATATTCCTCTCTTTATCCTGGGCTGATAATACCAGAAAAGAAAAAAATGTAAGGATGAGTAAACAATAAAACTTATTGCTGAGGTTCATAATCTTTTTTCCATAAATATAATACTTAAACAAAAAAATAACCAAATAAATTCACCTTGTTTAAATGACAAAACAGAGCTCAATGAGAGTAATTTACCTAATTTTGCATTAATCACTGCGAAAGTATATGATAGCTCTTTTCAAAGAATATGACAACTATACAGAATGCCTGTTATGCCCTCGTTACTGTAAGCTTAAGCCGGGTCAGACAGGAGCCTGTGGAGTCAGAAAAAATAACAGAGGAAAAATTGATCTGATAACTTATGGCGTAATATCAGGGTTTGCACTTGATCCTGTTGAAAAGAAACCACTGTATCATTTTTTTCCCGGATATAGCATTCTCTCAGCCGGATCATACGGATGCAATATGAAATGCGACTTTTGTCAAAACTACAGTATATCTCAGAATATTCCAGACCATCCTGAACAGGAGGCCTCTCCCGAAAAGATAATAAAAACAGCATTATCCGCCTCCAGGAATATCGGAATCGCATTTACCTATAATGAACCTGTAATATGGTTTGAGTTCATGAGAGACGTTGCCATAGCTGCAAAAGAAAAGGGGCTATATACCGTGATGGTAAGCAATGGCTTTGTCAACAGTGAACCATTGAACGAGATAATTCAGTTCATAGATGCTTTTAATATTGATTTGAAAGCATTTAATAACAATTTCTACAAAAAGCTGACCGGAGTTGATATTGAACCGGTTAAACGAAGTCTTAAGCAGATTTCAAAGTCGGGAAAACATCTTGAGATAACCACCCTTGTCATACCTGGGCAGAATGATGACAAAAAGGAGATGGCGCTTGAGTCTGAATGGATAGCTGACGAGCTTGGAAAAAGCGTACCTCTTCATCTCAGCAGATATTTTCCGATGTACAAAAGAGACGATCCCTCTACTCCTCAGGATACTCTTGACAGGCTTTATGACACAGCTTCAGAAAAGCTTGATTATGTATATATGGGTAATACAAACACCAATAAGGGGCAGAACACATCATGCCCCAAATGTAAGACAGTCGTATCTGTCCGATCGGGATATACGACTAACCTGTTAAACCTTGACAAAGAAGGAAAATGCACTTCCTGCGGAACACAGGTATACAGTAACTTTACTCTTTCTTTGAAGAAAGGGCGCTAAGTCTGGTAAAAAGCTTATCAACACCTTCAAGAAGGTCTTTCTCCACAGTTTTGTAATAAGCTTTTACAATCTTTGGATTATCCTTGCCGTCAGGATTATTAACCCTTGCAATAAGGTCATTTCTGAAATTAACTGCATCAGTAATTATTGCTGATAATTCTTCCGGCTGATTTTCTTCATGAACCTGTGAAAAAGCAAAACCATCTGAAATCACTTCAAAGACCAGGTAATCAATATCTTTTTTAAGTTCTCTTACGCTTGCCATACTATATGAATTTGAATTATTTGAGATGCAAATATACTAATATTATCCTTCTGTCTTCGCAACAGATAATCATTATTAAGGTCTGAATTTTTTTATACTCGCTTCTGCCTGTGCCATGTAAAGCATTCTAAGCTTCTCCATTGATGGCGATTTCACATCAAAAGTGAAATTGTCAATACAATAAAATGGGAGCACCATGGGAGATGTACCTGTCATAAATACAGCATCATATTTTGAAATATCATCAGCATTAACGCACTCCAGCTTTACGTTGATCTTATTTTCCCTGCATATTTCAAGAATATGCTTTCTTGTTATCCCGCTTAGAATAACATTATCAGGTGCAGTTGTAAGGGTATCGCCTTTAAGAAAAAAAATATTTGAACGGCTTCCTTCGGTTATAAGATTATTCTTATTGACAAGAAGAGCTTCATATCCCCCTTCCTGAATCAATTTATGAGAAACGGATGACCTTAGTTTGTGATTAATCACTTTCGCTTCGGGGTCTTTTCTCTCTGCATAAAACAGGATCCCTTTTACCCCTTTCTTATATTGTTCTGCTGAAGGAAAAATCGACTCAATGTAATATATCAGGTAATTGGATGAGTCATTATTATAATTAAAGACAATTTTAATGTTTGCCTCCTTTTTCTTATCAGATCTTGTGAGTGATATAATAGATTTCCTCAAATCATTGACATCAGCAAGTTGTTTTTTATTCTGAAGTTTCAGGCTGACAGCCAGCCGTTCCATATGATCATTGAAAAATACAGGACTTCCCTTCACCATCCTTATAACTTCATAAATTGATTCTCCCTCATAAACTAAAGAATTATCAAACATTTCTGCAGGTTGGAGATCCCCGTTAAGTATAAAGTTTTTCCCAAAGCATTCATTCATGATGTACTTTTTTAACATAACAAAAGTACAAACAAACAATTAATCTGCCCGCAAATCTGATTATATTCGTCGGTATATTAACCAGGAATCTCTGCACATGTATGCAATTATTGATATCGAGACCACAGGGGGAAATCCCAAGTGCGAAAAAATCACTGAAATTGCTATATATCTGCATGATGGGTCCGGAATAGTTGACGAATTCGTATCGCTTGTAAATCCTGAAAAAAATATTCCAGCTTTTATTACCAATCTCACTGGGATAACCAATGAAATGGTTGAAGATGCCCCACGTTTCTATGAAATTGCAAAAAAAATAGTTGAACTGACAGAAGGTAGCACCTTCGTTGCGCATAATGCAAGGTTCGATTATTCATTTATCAGGCAGGAATTCAAATCGCTAGGTTACAGCTTTAAAAGAGACATCCTTGATACTGTGACCTTAAGCAGAAAACTTCTTCCTGGGCATGGATCATACAGTCTCGGAAATTTATGTCAGGATCTCCGGATTTCAATTGTGGGCAGGCACAGAGCATCAGGAGATGCTCTTGCAACGGTGCGACTCCTTGAAATCCTGATAAAAAAAGACATGGAGAATGACGAAGGCAGATCCATTCTCTTTCGTAACGCAAAAATCTCAAAACTAAATCCAAAACTTGACAGTGACAAAATAAGAGATATCCCTGAGGAACCCGGAGTATATTACTTCTATAATGAGAAAGGGGATCTGATATACATAGGAAAGAGCAATAATCTTCGGCAGAGGATAAACACCCATCTTTCAAACAATACCACAAACAGATCGATGGAAATGCGTGATCAGATTGCCGATATTGACTGGGAAGAGACTGGCAGTGAGCTTATTGCACTCTTGAAGGAATCGGCGGAAATAAAGAAAAACAAACCAATCTTTAACAGGGCACAGCGAAGAACAGATTTCCAATGGGGAATTTTTGGTTTTACTGATCAGAACGGATACATGAATTTCCGGTATGGACCACTGGACAAAGAAGACTCTCCACTCTATGTTTTTACTTCTAAAGAAAAAGCAAAAGCAAAACTAAATTCGATGGTTGAAGTATATGGTCTGTGCCAAAAATTATCAGGACTTTATGATACAGATGGGGCCTGTTTCCAGCATCAGGTTGGGGTTTGTAAAGGAGCCTGCTGCGGTAAGGAATCTCCTGAAAAATATAATGAAAGGGCAGCCAAGGCAAATGAGGATTTTATGTTTGTCCGACGTAACTTTTTTATAATCGATTCAGGACGTGACGATGAGGAAAGATGCGCTGTAAAAATCATTAACGGAGAATACGCAGGATATGGCTATTTTAATATAAACGATATGGGATTCGGTCTTTCTGCAGTTCATGAATGTATCAAGCCATCTTCCGACAACCGCGACATTCAGGTAATCCTGAAACAATACCTGAAGAATAAACGAGTTGAAAAGATACTGGAATTCTGATATTTCCAGGGAAAGTAATCACGCCTTTTATTAATTCTTTAATTCCTTAATTCTTAATTCTTCAAACGTGATTATTTTTAACTTTGTTATCGAACTTAACATTATAAACAATGGCTGTTTTCACACGAACTACAAAGAATCTTATTCTCAAGATCGACGAGTTCATCGATAATGTCGATATAGGTCTGTTGGTTTTCAAGGAAGGGATTAAAGCCTTCCTCGACAAGGATATGGATGCGTTTCACCGTCATCTCCAGAAAGTTGATCTGCTCGAGAACAGTGCCGATAAGCTTCAGCGTGAAATAGAAAATGAGATGATAACTCATTCTGTACTGCCGCAGCAAAGAGCAGAAGTGAGTAACCTGATTGATGAACTTGATGAAATAATTGATTCCATAAAAAGCTCGCTGAATGAATTCGATATTGAGATGCCTGACATACCTGTTTCGTTGAATAACAACTTCATAAGTCTGACAGAGACATCTGTAAGTGCTGCCGAAGAGCTTATCCCAGCTGCAAGAGCCTATTTTAAAGAGCCATACACCGTAAGAGAAAAACTTCTTAAGGTATACTATTATGAGAGCGAGGCAGATAAAATAGCCTCGAACACAAAAAAAATCATATTTCAGGAGATGAAAGAGCTTGATCTTGCCCATAAGGCTCATTTACGATACATAATACATCATGTTGAAGTCATATCTGATCTGGCTCAGAAAGCTGCCGATCTTCTTTCAGGAATGGCCATTAAAATATTGATGTAAAATGATCATTCTCTATCTGACCAGCGGACTCTTCCTGGGATGGTCCCTGGGAGCAAATGATGCTTCACACATATTTGGTTCTGCTGTTGGTTCCAAGATGATATCATTCAGGACCGCTGCTGTTATAGCCTCTGTTTTCTTTATTCTTGGAGCTGTAATCCAGGGATCAGGAACTTCAAACACATTGTCAAAACTTGGTGCGGTAAATGCTATCGGCGGGTCATTTACAGTAGCACTAGCTGCTGCAATTACTATTTACATGATGACAAAATTTTCGCTCCCGATATCAACAACCCAGGCGATTGTCGGTGCCATCATAGGGTGGAACATCTTCACAGGAAATCCTACACATAGCGCTACTCTGACAAAAATAGTCGCAGCATGGATTGCAGGTCCTGTTATCGGTGCCGTATTTGCAATCATACTTTATATTCTTCTCAAGAGATTTAAAAAATCAGCAAAGATCCATCTGATAAAGTTTGAATCGTATATCAAGACCGGGCTCCTTATTGTCGGAGCTTTCGGAGCCTATAGCCTTGGAGCAAATAACATAGCCAATGTTATGGGTGTGTTTATTCCGGCATTCCATCTTCAGGATCTCAACCTCGGCATATTCACTCTCAGCTCCACACAACAGATACTACTCCTTGGCGGACTGGCTGTTGCAGCCGGGATATTGACATATTCATGGAAAGTGATGGAAACGATAGGAAGTAATATTATGGAATTATCTTCCGATGCAGCCCTGATAGTTGTTCTGGCTCAGTCACTTGTGTTATTTATCTTCTCTTCAACAGGATTGTCGGATCTCTTTGTAAGAGCCGGACTCCCCCCCATCCCGATGGTTCCAGTCTCAAGTTCTCAGGTAATAGTCGGCTGTATTCTTGGAATCGGGTTGTACAAAGGAGCCCGTAATATTAATTTCAAAGTTCTCAGGGATATCGGACTGGCATGGGTTGTCTCTCCTGTCGTTTCAGGTCTTCTGACATTCTTTCTGCTATTTTTCATGAAGAACATCTTTAACATGAATGTAGGAACAAAAATCACCGGAGCCGCAGGTAATCCCCTGCTTATGAATGATATTCTGATGCAGGATCAGTCTGATGTTTCCGGGATCATCAGATATATATTGCTTGGACTCTTTGTTTTTGGAACAATAGCATTACTTCTCTATTTTCTTCTTGAGAGTAAAAAGAGAAAAGAGATGCAAAGATCAGAAGAGAAGTTCTGGAAAAATCTCAAGTAAATAATCCTTTTTAATGCTGGTGGAAAATATAGTGTGAATGATAATGCTTGTGAACTTCGTCCCCATGCCTGTGAACATGTGCATGTATAAGGTTTATGCTTATCAGGAATTTCTCATCTGTGAGTATCTCTGAAGCAGTGCCTGTCTTTTCAATAGTATGATCTTCAGATAATATTGCCACCCTTGGCTGCAGATGGTCGATCAGGTCAAGATGATGGGTAGTGAATATTATGGTCTTTCCTGCACGGTTCAGCTCAATTATCAGATCAATGAACGATGTCTGAGTTTTTGGGTCGAGGCTGGAAATTGGTTCATCTATGAGCAGAACATCAGGATTCATTGTAAGAACAGAAGCAATTGCCACCTTTTTCTTTTCGCCACCTGATAACATAAAAACCGGTCGTTCCTTCAGATATTCTATGCCAAGATATGACAACGTCTGTTCAGCTCTTTCTTCAGCAACTTCATAAGGAAGATTATTCTGAAGGGGGGCAAACAATAACTCGTCAAAGACAGTCGGGCAGAACAGTTGAATATCCGGATTCTGGAAAACATACCCCATGCGCTGACGCAAAAGGATTTTTGAATCCTTATCCTGCAACGATTTTTCAGTAACAGGATTCCCGTCAAAAAGTATTTCACCCGAATCAGGCACAATAAGTGCATTAATGACATTCAAGAGTGTTGACTTGCCACATCCGTTAAGCCCGATAATTGAGAACATCTCACCTTTTTTCACAGAAAGGTTAATGTTATTCAGAGCGGGGATCTTCCCGTAATATGAGTAGTTAACATTCTTTAATGAGATGATTTCTTCCACTATCCTGTTATATTAGAATTATACCTATACCAAATGCAATGACAATAAGAAGGGCAATAATATCTGCAAAAGTAACGCGTTTTGACGAATGGAGCATTATCTTCCCTTTATAGCCTCTTGATACCATTGCATAATAAGTGCCTTCATAAATATTCATTGAACGCTTGAAAATAAAAAATACCCGCCCGCTGACAAGTTTCCTGATATTGCTGTTTTTAATATTTCCCGAGAGCCTTGATTTTAAAGCAAAATATGTTTCTTCAATTGTTCGCGAAAGAATGATTATGTATTTATAAGCGAGTGTTATAATCATAAGGAACGTATCGGGCACCAGTAATAGCTTGAATGATTTAATAAATTCAGGGAATGATGTGGTA
>DAOQAX010000077.1:0-9187 GCA_035354395.1 Bacteroidales bacterium
CGAATGACATATCAGAAGGAGCTATATGGATGATAGAGGATATCAATGAACGTAAAAAAGCTGAAGAAAATATCAGACAACTCAATGCAGATCTGGAAAAGAAAGTATATGAAAGAACTATCCAGTTAGAACAGGCCAACAGAGATCTAGAAGCATTTGCATATAGCGTTTCGCACGATTTAAGAGCACCAATCAGACACATCAACGGATTCGTAAAACTGATGTATTCAAAGATTCCTGATCCTGTGGAATCAATAGTAGAATATTATTCAAAAATTGAAGCCTCCTCACGGCGTATGTCTTCAATGATTGACAGCCTTCTCTCGTTTTCAAGGCTTGGAAGAAAAGAGTTGTCATTAACGACAACCAATATGCAGACAATTGTTAATGAAATAATTGAAGATATGGAGCCGGATATTGAAAAAAGATCTATCAAATGGAATATATCTCAACTGCCTTCATTAAAATGCGATAAGACATTAATGAAACTGGCTTTTGAGAACCTGATTTCAAATGCAGTTAAATATACAAAAGATCAAGAAAATGCAATAATCACAATAGGGTGGAATCAGATAAATGATAAACTGATTGAATTCTTCATTAAAGACAATGGTGTAGGCTTTGATATGGCCTATTCAAATAAACTCTTTAATGTTTTTCAGCGGTTGCATACCTCTGAGGAATTTAAGGGAATCGGTATAGGGCTGGCAAATGTGAGACAGATTATTGAAAAACACAAAGGAACTGTAAGAGCAGAAGGAAAACTTAACGAGGGAGCTGTCTTCTATATAACACTCCCTGTATAAAACATAAAATATAAATTATTTGCGGATGAAACTACCAAAAATACTTTATGCAGAAGATAATCTTAATGATATAGAGCTTGCTCTTGCTGCTTTTAAAGAGAATAATATAGCTGAACGCGTTGACATAGTTCACGATGGGCATGAAGCTCTTGATTATCTTTTTTACAGAGGGAAATACTCTAATCGTGAAAAATCAATTCCGGATTTTATGCTGTTGGATATCAAAATGCCAGGAATAGACGGTATTGAAGTTCTCAAGATCATTCGTAAATCAGAAGAACATAAGAATCTTCCTGTTGTTATGCTTTCATCTTCCAGTATGGAGGACGACATTGAAAACAGCTATTCATACGGAGCTAACGGATATGTAATTAAACCTATTGACTTTAATGATTTTATCAATGCTATAAAAGGAATAGGTTATTTCTGGGGAGAGATTAATATGACACCATGTAAAATATGAAAAAGACCGATTTGCATATTTTAATGCTCGAAGATGAACCTTTCGACGTAGAACTTAACAAAGCTCAACTTCTGTTTCTGGAGGAATATAATTGCGTTGTAAAAGTAGTTGGCGATAAAGATTCATATTTACAGGAACTAGACAACAAGCCACCCGATATAATACTCAGCGATTACAACCTGCCCCAATACACCGGACTGGATGCCCTTAATGATCTGAAATCAAGAAATCTGCTTATTCCATTCATCTTTGTAACGGGTACCATGAGCGAAGAGACAGCGGTAGGAACAATAAAATCCGGTGCATGGGACTATGTTGTAAAGGACAGACTCTTCAGACTGCCTCTTGCCATGCGGGCTGTACTTCAATTAAAAGAAGAAAAACTAATTGCCGCAAAAGCAGAAGAAAAGAACAAGCTGTTATTGACTGCAATTGAACAAACCTCATCTCAGATTATTGTTTGTAACATTAAAGGACAAATTGAATATGTAAACAAAAAGTTTACTGAAATATCAGGCATTACATCAGAAGAAGCTTTAAGAAGAGATATAATGACAATATTCCCTGATGAAGATTTTCTCAATATAGATCCTGATATTGTAAATAACTTAATGAAGGGCAAAGTTTTCAGGACTGAAACTAAAAGGCAGAATAAAGATAGTACAATGTTTTGGGAACTTACTTCGATTACACCAATTAAGAATAACCAGGGAGAGGTTACGAACTTCGTTGCTTTAAAAGAAGATATATCTCAATTGAAAAAAATGGAACTTGATCTGATCGAAGCACGCGATAAAGCTCAACTATCTGATAAACTAAAAGATGCCTTTCTTCAAAATCTCTCTCACGAAATACGAACACCATTAAATGCTATTGTAGGATTCGCTAATATCCTGCATTCCGACTCTGATATTACTTTGGAAAAAATCAAGGAGTACACATCAATAATCCGCGACAGCAGCAACCAACTGCTCTCTATTGTCACTGATATACTAACTATGGCCAGCATTCAGACAGGCCAGGAAACAATTACATTCAAGCCATTGAACATCAACAAATTAGTCGATAACTTATATGAAATATTTTTGCCGTCAGCTAATGAAAAAAAGATAAATCTAACTCTATCATATAACAAAACTGACAACCCATTATTCATCCTTACCGATGAACCCAAACTGACTCAAATACTTACCAACCTTCTGAATAATGCATTAAAATTTACAAAAAAGGGTTCTGTTGAGCTTAAATACATTATTAATGGTGATAGTATCGAATTTTCAGTAGCAGATACAGGAATAGGAATCTCAAAGGAATCTCAGGATCTAATTTTTGAACGCTTCAGACAGGCCAATGAGAAAACTCATATTGATTATGGCGGTACCGGCTTAGGATTATCAATTTCTAAATCATTCGCTCAGATGATGGATGGGAAATTGGAGGTGAAGTCAGAATTGGGAAGAGGTTCTGTCTTCACACTCTCATTGCCTTTATCAATAATCTCCGACAAGGTGCTTCATAAACCAGTTAAACAGACAGCACTTACACGCGATAATTATATTATTCTTGTAGCGGAAGATGAAATTAACAATTATATGCTTCTTAAGGCATATTTAAATCTTCCCAACATAACCATCATATATGCAGATAATGGTTTGGAAGCCATTAAGATATGTGAAGAAAATCCGCTTATAAATATGGTGCTCATGGATATTAAAATGCCTGTCATGGATGGAATTGTGGCAATGAAAAAAATACGTGAATTCCGGAACAAACTGCCTATCATAGCTCAGACTGCCTACGGATTGGAAAATGAAAAACAACAATTATTAAAATTGGGGTTCGATGATTATCTGTCAAAACCAATTAAGAAGGAAGATCTATTCAGAACAATAGAAAAACATATCACTGAATAGACATCAATCCTTCTCCAAGTGAATAAAAATGGTGGTTTATCGCATAATACTATTCCTGCTGGCTTTTTGATCTGATATATTCATCAATAGCACGTGCTGCCTTACGTGCTGCCCCCATAGCCAGTATTACCGTTGCAGATCCTGTTATCACATCTCCTGCTGCAAACACACCCTTACGGCTTGTTGCTCCATTGTTCTCATCGGCTTTCACACATCCTCTCTTATCTGTTTCCAGGTTTGGAGTTGTTCCGGCAATAAGAGGATTCGGAGAAGTCCCAAGTGACATTATCACTGTGTGTGCTTCAACCAGAAATTCAGAGCCCTGTATGGCCACAGGGCGACGTCTTCCGCTTTCGTCAGGAGCTCCCAGTTCCATCTTTACACACTTTAATGCTTTTGCCCATCCATTCTCATCACCTATTACTTCTACAGGGTTTGTCAGGAACTGGAAGATTACACCTTCTTCCATGGCATGATGTACCTCTTCAGCTCTGGCCGGAAGCTCTTCAGCCGACCGCCGATATATTACAGATACTTCAGCTCCAAGCCTTACCGCAGCTCTTGCAGCATCCATGGCAACGTTACCACCGCCAACCACAGAAACCTTCTGCCCGGTTTTGACCGGTGTAGCATATGTATTGTCATAGGCTTTCATAAGGTTTATACGGGTGAGGAATTCATTGGCAGAAATAACACCATTTAGGTTCTCTCCCGGAATTTTCATAAATATCGGAAGTCCTGCCCCGGTACCAATAAAAACAGCGTCAAAGCCTTCATCTTCAAGAAGTGAGTCTATATTCCCGGCTTTGCCGATAACGGCATCGGTGATAAATTTCACTCCCATGTTTTTAAGGTTTTCAACTTCATGTCTGACCACAGTCTCTTTAGGAAGTCTGAATTCCGGAATGCCATAAACCAGAACACCACCAGCCTTATGTAACGCTTCAAATACCGTAATATCATATCCCATTGCAGCCAGGTCGCCGGCACAAGTGAGTCCTGCAGGTCCGCTGCCAATAACGGCAACTCTGTGTCCATTGGGTTTGGCATCTACATGGATACTGAATTTGTTTTCCCTGCTCCAATCGCCTATAAACCTTTCAAGCTTTCCTATTGCGACAGGATCACCTTTTACACCCAGTATGCATTTTCCTTCACATTGCGTCTCCTGGGGACAAACCCTGCCACATACTGAAGGAAGCATGGTTGAGCTGAAGAGTACTTTAGCAGAACCCTCCTTATCTCCATTTTTCAGTCTTGAAATAAAACCCGGGATATCGATATTAACAGGACATCCTTTTACACATTGCGGTTTTTTGCAGTTAAGACATCTTGAGGCTTCAAGTAATGCTTCTTCTTCATTGTATCCAAGTGATACCTCATCGAAATTATGTTTTCTGACGGCAGGATCCTGTTCTCTTACAGGCACCCTTGTCTTTTTTGCCGACTCTTCAACAGCTTTGTCAATATTGCATTTATGGGAGCTCTCAGTCTCTTCCTTTCTGTATCTTCCCTGACGGCGCATAGCCTCATTAAAATCAACAAGGTGACCATCAAACTCCGGACCATCCACACATGTGAATTTTGTCTTTCCATCCACAGTGACCCTGCATGCGCCACACATTCCTGTTCCGTCTATCATCATTGTGTTTAGGCTGACCGTGGTTTTCAGACCGAATGTACGGTTAAGATCAGCAACAACCTTCATCATTATCATCGGGCCTATGGCAAAACACTCACTGTAATATCCCGGATTTTCCTCCAGCAGCCTTTTAAGAATAGTTGTTACAAATCCTTTTTCCCCGACGCTTCCGTCATCTGTGGCTACAAATACCCTGTTTGACACAGCTTTAAGTTCATCAAGCAGTATAAGTAATTCTGCTGATTTGGAACCAATAATCAGGTCTGGTTTCTTCCCGTTTTCAGAGAGCCATTTTATCTGAGGTAAAACAGGAGCTGCTCCCACACCACCAGCAACAAAAATAAAGTTTTTATCGATAATATCCGGTTTTTCAGCTTTGACAAACCATGAGGGTTGCCCCAACGGTCCGACAAAACCTGCAAATGAATCACCTTCATTTAAAGCAGTCATCTGTCTTGTTGATGCTCCAACAACCTGTACAACGATTACGACCCATCCTTCTTCCCTGCTGAAATCGCATATGGTCAATGGAATACGCTCCCCCTTTTTATCATTAATGACAATAACAAACTGCCCCGGTAATGCATACTTTGCTACCCGTGGAGCATGAATTTTCATTTTGAAAATATCAGGAGCAATTGTTTTTTTCTCAAGAATTTTAAACATTTTTCTTTATAAAAGATCTTAATAAAAGATAATAGCTTTACAAGTTTGAGTAATTACCAAACAAGAGTGCAAATTTATTAAAATTGTTACTACTACAAACTAAAATACAAAGGAATAAATCATTTCCGCAAAGAGCCTGTTTTCCTGTTGAGCATATCATCGTTGCAAATCATAACGGATCTGATAATATTAAAAAATATATTTATCTTTGCCCTCCATAAAACAAAAAGCAGCGCTCAGAATGATAAAGATAACTTTTCCCGATGGATCTGCAAGAGAATATAATGAAGGAATCAATAGTCTCGAAATCGCAGAACAAATCAGTCCACGACTGGCAAAAGAAGTATATTCAGCAACAGTAAACAATGAAACATGGGATCTTACAAGGCCCATAAACTCTGATGCAACTCTTAAACTAAATAAATGGGATGATGCTGAAGGGAAACATGCATTCTGGCATTCTTCCGCCCATCTTATGGCAGAAGCTCTAGAGGCATTATATCCGGGAATGAAATTCGGAATTGGCCCTGCTATTGAGAATGGTTTTTACTATGATGTTGATCCGGGTGAAAACAGGGTGATCACAGAAGCTGATCTTCAGTCAATTGAAAACAAGATGAAAGAACTTGCATCTAAAAATCTCACCTTCACAAGAAGAGATGTAAGTAAAAAAGAGGCTCTTGATTTCTTTACAAAAAAAGGAGATGAATACAAGACCGAGCTTATTAGTGAGCTGACCGATGGGACAATAACATTAT
Source organism: Bacteroidales bacterium (assembly GCA_035354395.1). Lineage (GTDB taxonomy): Bacteria > Bacteroidota > Bacteroidia > Bacteroidales > VadinHA17 > LD21. The sequence goes on from DAOQAX010000077.1 coordinate 6,249, forward strand.
ACACACAGGGTAATTTCACTGATCTCTGCAAGGGGCCTCATCTTCCTTCGACAGAGCCAATGAAAGCCATAAAACTCTTAAGTGTTGCCGGTGCATACTGGCGTGGTGATGAAAAACATAAAATGCTTACAAGAATTTATGGCATTACATTTCCGAAGCAGAAACTCCTTGATGAATATCTTGTCTTTCTTGAAGAAGCGAAGAAAAGGGATCATCGTAAAATAGGAAAGGAACTTGAGTTATTTACCTTTTCACCAAGTGTTGGAATGGGGCTTCCGTTATGGATGCCGAAAGGGTCCGACCTGCGTCAGAATCTAATCACTTTTCTGACAGGACTGCTCAGAAAAAGAGGATATAAACTTGTCACCACTCCTCACATAGGAAATGTTAATCTATACAAGACATCCGGCCACTTTGAAAAATATGGGGCCGACTCTTTTCAGCCTATATCAACACCTCAGGAAGGTGAACAGTTTATGCTTAAACCCATGAACTGCCCTCACCATTGTGAGATTTACAATGCAACCCCTCACTCCTATAAGGAGATGCCTTTGAGGATGGCTGAGTTCGGTACTGTATACAGATATGAACAGAGCGGAGAATTACATGGCCTCACAAGAGTAAGAAGCTTTACTCAGGATGATGCTCATATTTTTTGCAGGGAAGATCAGTTAAGGGAAGAGTTTAAGAGCATTATCGATCTGATATTATATGTCTACAAACTTGTTAAGTTCGAAAACTTTTCTGCTCAGATTTCATTACGAGACCCAAACAACAAGCAAAAATATATAGGATCAGACGAAAACTGGGAAAGAGCAGAACAGGATATCATCCAGGCTGCCGCTGAAAAAAACCTTGAGACAACAGTTGTTTTGGGAGAAGCTGCATTCTATGGCCCAAAACTCGATTTCATGGTAAAAGATGCCATTGGAAGAAAATGGCAACTAGGTACAATCCAGGTCGATTACAACCTCCCCGACCGTTTCGATCTTACCTATAATGGCAGCGATAACCAGAAGCACAGACCTGTAATGTTACACAGGACAATATTCGGGTCGCTCGAAAGGTTCATTGCTGTTCTTATAGAGAACACTGTCGGAAAGTTTCCACTCTGGCTTGCACCTGAGAAAGCGGTCGTTTTACCCATAAGTGAAAAATTCAATGATTATGCAGTAAAAGTTTTGGAATTTCTAAATAATTCCGATATTTGCACACTAATTGACGACCGAAGTGAAAAAATAGGTAAGAAGATCAGGGATAACGAATTAAAGAGGATTCCTTACCTTCTTGTTGTTGGTGAAAAAGAGGCCGAAAATGGAACTATCGCTATCCGTAAACAAGGAGGAGACGATAAAGGCAGTATGAAAATTGAAGAATTTGTTGATTATATAAATTCTGAAATAAAGAAGGAAATTGCATTTTAATGCACTATAGGTAATTTTAGTATTAACAAAATTAAGGAGGAAAAAGCTATAGCTTTACCAATTAGGCGAAGCCCGGCAAGGGTTACCCAGCCGGCTCACAAAATAAATCACCGGATCACTGCAAAAATGGTCAGAGTAGTCGGTGAAGAAATAGATGCAGACGTAATGAGTATTCAGGATGCTCTGAAATTAGCGGACAGTCTTGAACTTGATTTGGTTGAAATCTCGCCCAATGCGGATCCCCCGGTTTGTAAGATTGTTGATTATCAGAAATTTCTTTATCAGCAAAAGAAAAAACAGAAAGAAATAAAGGCCAAGGGAGCAAAGGTTGTGGTAAAAGAGATTCGGTTTGGCCCAAACACTGATGAACATGATTATAATTTTAAGCTCAAACATGCGCAGAAATTCCTTGAAGAGGGAGCAAAAGTAAGAGCTTATGTGTTCTTTAAAGGAAGATCAATATTATTCAAGGAACAGGGTGAAGTATTGCTTTTACGTTTTGCAAATGATCTGGAAGATTACGGCAAACCTGATCAGCTCCCACGCCTTGAAGGAAAGAGGATGATAGTCTCATTCTCACCAAAAAAGAAAAAGTAGTTTTTTTAATATATTCGATAGAGAAAATGCCAAAAATGAAAACTAATCCCGGTGCAAAGAAGAGATTTTCTTTGACCGGAACAGGAAAGATCAAACGCAAACATGCATTTAAGAGTCACATCCTGACAAAAAAAGAGACCAAGCGTAAAAGAAACCTTGGATATCCGGGTCAGGTTCACAAGACAGATCTTAAAAATGTCAAGTTGATGCTGGCAATGAAATAATTGTTTAGCGTTTTGATAAATTAACGATAGTATTAACCGATTGTTCAGCCAATAAGAGTCTTAAGAAAGACCGCTGACTTTCAAAAAAAATGAATTATGCCAAGATCAGTAAATTCGGTAGCTTCAAGGGCCAGAAGAAAGAAAGTCCTGAAGCAGACAAGAGGAAACTTCGGATCAAGAAAAAATGTATTCACAGTAGCTAAAAACACCCTCGACAAAGGTCTGGGTTATGCTTACCGTGACAGAAAGAAGAAAAAAGGCCTGTTCAGGGCTTTATGGATTCAAAGAATAAATGCAGGTGTTCGTCAGTACGACATGAGTTATTCTGAATTTATAGGGAAACTTGATAAAAAAGGTATCACCCTTAACAGAAAAACACTTGCCGACCTCGCAATGAATCATCCGGAAGCTTTCAAAGCCATTGTTGAAAAAGTGAAATAAGTAACTAAGTGATATAAAAAAGGACATGTGAGAGCATGTCCTTTTTTTTATTCTCTATATTATCTGACTCCTGTATATGATCTTTAAAAATCCGCCTCACCCTAAATCCCTCTCCCGGGGGAGAGGGACTTGAAAGCCGTTAATCCCATCTTCTACCTTACCTTCATGAACATCCTGCCCCATCTGACCTTCTTAAGACCTTCAGCTTCTTTGTTAAGTGACAACCAGATGAACTTTGGTTTTCCTACTATGT
>DAOQAX010000078.1:0-9165 GCA_035354395.1 Bacteroidales bacterium
CATGTGAGAGCCTGTCGGCAAAAACAGTAGTGGCCATACTTAACCCGGCCTTTGAAACACAATATTCAGCCCGGTTGGTTGAAGAAAGGACAGATGATACTGATGTGACAAATATAATGACCGGATTATAAGGTGTTAATCCCTGTTGTTTTAACCAGATCATTTCCCTTGCAATCTTCTGGGCAAAGAATATGGGGCCTTTAAGATTTATATTCATGACTCTGTCATAACTCTCTTCACTCATATCAAGAACATCGTCCCGCTGAAGAGGAGCTACACCTGCATTATTTACAAGGATATCTATCCTGCCATATCTTTCAAGAATATTTGAAACAACCTCTTTATGACAATCGGTACATGAGATATCCAAACCTATCGGAAAAAACTGACTTCCACACTTTTCAACCTCTTTTGAAAGGATTTCCATTCCTTCGCTGTCAACGGAACGTGCTATTGCAGCAATATCATATCCTTCGGTTGCTAAAGCACTGGCTACCGACCTGCCTATCCCTCTGCTGGCACCTGTAATAACTGCTACAGGTTTATCATTCATGCTTAATGAATTTATCAGGTTTTTCAGTATTTTATGCCTTTAAAGATAATAATTTGGTCGACTCGGTCAACAATCAATAAAAAATTCTTCAAGAATTCTTTTTGTGAAGAAATTTAGTCTCCAAACCTCGGATTTACAACGTTATTATAGATGGAGCCGAAAATATATTTAACACTCACTCCTCCCCATGCACTGAAATTTGTAGCCTGTTCTTTTAGCCTGAGTAATCTTTCTGCTTCTGTCAGGTCCTCTTTTGCAATATTAAACTGATCATTAATATAAGCAACGCCTCCGTTTACAGAAAGTGACAAACCCTTTACCACCCTGAGCTGGGTATTTCCCCAAAGCGTCAATCTGCTTTGAGATAAATCGCGAAGATAATTAGACCCTGTAAGGGATACATTTACAGAACCCCATTTTTCCTGAACCTTATAAGCGGCACTTATTTCATGTTTAAAAACGCCCTCTCTGGTTTTGTTAAAAATTGTCGAATCTATGTAATTACTGAATTTATATCCTACGCTGTATAACATTCTGAATTGCCTGTGAGTGGCATCGGAGTATGGATAAATGTCATATTCAACAGATGGTAAAAATTCTGTATTAAATTCATAATTCTCACCTGTAGAAGCTCCCATATCCCATTTCAGCCCTGCAGACCAATGGCTTCCAAGGCTTGCAACAAAAAGGTTCTCAATTGATTCAGACGATGATCTGTAATTTGTTGTAACACCATCTTCTATATATTTTTGATTGAGGTTATATTGGTTATAATCAATTTCAAGTTTAAGGTCTGGAGTTATTTTAGTTATTTCAAATGAATTAAATAAAGAGAATCTTTTATAGGTCTCTTCCGTTGAAAAATATGGATTGGTATATAATTCAAACACCCAGTTATTCCATTTGTCGGTAACAACAGGCTGCTTCATATCTGAATTATTTACAATCTCAATCTCACTGAAAACCGGAGTTCTTGCAACATATCTCATCAACCCCATTTTCATTATGTTTGTTATCTTCTCCCTTATTATTGAACTTGTCTCATCAGGATTACTGGTAAAAGAAAGAGTGTCGTTCATACCTGAATACTTACCCTGGCCCTGAAAGAAATATGTATATTGGGTGCCTCCGCTGCCAGTACCCTGGTGTGTAATAAGCAAATATACTTCTGCCTCACGGGTGTCCCGCACATAATTTACATAAGGGATCTCCTGCTTTGTATAATTCATATCGCAGAAATTGCAGTCAATAAACAGCCCCAGGACATCTCTTCGCAGAGTATCAGGCTTAATGTCGCCTGCCTGCCCCATGCAATTCTGCACCAAACTGAGACCAATTAATATTTGTACCAGTAAAGAGAATATATACCTATTCATAAATATCTGAAAATTTACTGTAACCCCAAACCACAGGAGCCTGTTATTGATTAATCAAAAAACTTTTTTGAACCCCAATTGTGGTAAATGTATTAATTAAATTTTGTAGAAATTTTGCCTTGGTACAGGCTGCATGAAGAATTATTGATTTTTAACATTTAGCAGGCTTACAATGTTTTAATTGTTCAGAAAAAAGCACGAGACAATAATAAATAAGTTTACACCTTACCTGCTCTTATAGAAAGTGCATAATGTGGATTTACCGGAAGTAACTTCCGGATCATTCAGAAATCTACTGTAATAATGAACGATAGAGACTCATGTACTCACCGGCAATAATATCATCCCTGAAATTGTTTGCATAGTCTTTTCCTGCCGATATCATCTTATCCCTGGTTTCCCTGCTGTCTGTTACTTCAGCTATGGCTTCACCGATCTGTTCAGGATCATGGGGGTCAATGTATTTACTTCCGGGACCTGCTGCTTCTTTAAAGCATCCTCCCTTACTGGTAATTACAGGAGTCCCTGAAACCAGTGCTTCCAGCAGGGGTATTCCAAATCCTTCGAAAAATGAAGGATAAATAAAACATTCTGCATTCTGGTAGATAGCAGGTAATTCACTGTTTAGAACAGAGTCGGGAAAAATAACATTGTTCATGTTATTGGAAATGATATAACTCCTTACATTTTTAAAATAATTATCAGTTTTCCTTCCTATAACCACAAGTGGAACATCTATATTCCTGATATGCATTGCCTTGATTATGCCAAGCAGATTCTTTCGTTCTTCAATGGTACCGACATAGAGAAGATATCTCCCGGGTAGTTTGTATTTCTTTCTGATCTCACTGAAATACTCTTTACCGGAGCTGTTCCAGAAATATGAATTACAACCCTGATAGATCACCGATATTTTGTCATGTGATATACCAAGAAACTCAATAATGTCGTTTTTTGTCTGATTGCTCATTGCAACAATATGGTCAGAGGCGTTACAGGCCTGAACCAATTTGCTGTAATATATTTTTGCATCAATCTTCCGGTAGTATTCCGGAAACCTCATGAAAATCAGATCATGTACAGTGACAACCGATTTGGCTCCGCTCTTTTCAATACTTAAAGGTAATTCCTGGCTCAGTCCATGAAAGATATCCAGCTTGAACCTTTTAATCTCTCTGGTCATGAATTTTCTCCGCCACAACATTGAGAAAAACCTGAAAACCTGACCAGGTTCAACCACTCTGAAATGTTCATCATTTTTAACAGGGAACAGATTTTTTGTACCTGGTGTAAAAAGGTAATAAGAGTTTTCAGGATAGTTTTTTGCCAGGGAAGATAAAAGGTTACGGCTATAATTCCCCAACCCGCTTGAATTATAGAAAGCCCTCTTGGCATCAAACCCTATTGAGATGGGAAATTCGTTTTCACCCACAGAAAATTTTATTTCAGAACTTGTTGTCATAAAAATATCATTCGCGCTTCAAAGGTATTTAATTATTCCCATACTCACCAAACCTTCCATCTTCCCGTTCTCCGGTCTCCGTTCTCCCGTATCCCTGTCTCCTGTCTCCGTTCTCCGGTCTCCGTTCTCCCGTCTCCGGTTTCCGATCTCCGTTCTCCCGTCTCCGGTTTCCGTTCTCCCGTCTCCGGTTTCCGATCTCCCGTCTCCGGTTTCCGATCTCCGTTCTCCCGTCTCCTCTTCCTCCTCTTCCATCCACTCATAAACCGGTTGTTGTGGGCCCTGCTTCCTGTAAAGAATAGCTAACAGAATCCCGGAAAAGGATCCCAGCATATGCGATTCCCATGAAACATTTTTATATACTCCCGGAAATATTCCCCACACCATCGATCCATACAAAAAAACTATAAGAAGGGACAGCGCAATAAGCCGGAAATATTTTCGTATTATCCCGCTGAAAAAGAGGAATGATGCAAGTCCATAAACTATTCCACTGGCCCCTATGTGCCAGGCTTCCCTCCCTGCAACCCAGACCAGAAGTCCGGTAAGAAAAAATGTCAGCGAAAATATTTTCAAAGCCACCTCCGAATAGAGGTAAAACAGTGCAACCGATAAGAGAAACAGCGGAAGTGAATTATTGAACAGATGTGTAAAGTCAGCATGAATGAAAGGCGAAAAAATAATCCCTGGCAAACCCTTTACCGTCAGCGGGTATATCCCTAATCCCGAAAAGTCTGCATTGAACAACACTTCTATTATCTTCACCAGCCACATAAAGAAGACGAATATCCCCGGGATTATCATACTCAGCAGAAGCTTTTTTCTGTAAAAAGCCCCTTCATCGGATATGCCTGAATTTGTCATTTATCAATTTTATCCTCTCTTTCTCCGCCTTCCGTTCTCCGGTCTCCGGTTTCCGGTCTCCGGTTTCCGGTCCCCGTTCTCCGTTCCCCGTCACTCTCTCCCCGGGAAAAAGATACCTGCTTCCTGCCTTATCCCGTCGAGTGTCCTGATAAGGTTTCTGCTGAAAGAATGCGGAACAACACTGCTTTCAACCCTTCCCTCATCCAGACACCTCATAACCTCTTCAGCTTCTGAGTAATATCCCATAGCATCCGGTCTGTAAACAAACTCCTGTTTTTCACCATCATGCATTGTAAGAAAGAGTCTCTGGTTCATGTCCCTGCCTCTTGATAAAGTTATGTTTCCTTTCTCACAGAGAATATCACACCCTATTCCTACGTTGGTCCTGTATGAGCTGTAGATAGAGGCCGTGCGGCCATCGCTATAGTTTAGAATTGCATTTACAGATTCTTCTGAGCCTGATCTCCCGAATACTGCAGAAGCTTTTATTTCATCGGGAACTCCAATGAACTTAAGCGCATCTATAACAGGGTATATTCCAATATCGTGAAGAGATCCTCCCCCCAATGCAAGATTGAACTTGCGGTTACTTGCATCATATGGAGGGATGAAAGAGAAATATCCGTAAAGATGCATCGGATTCCCGACAACCCCCGTTTTAATTATCTCATCAGCCTTATTATAAAAAGGCTGAAAAGGTGGCCATAAGGCTTCCATCAGAAAAACCTTTTGCTGTTCCGATTCTCCGATCATCTCTTCGACTTCCCTGCTGTTCATTGCAAAAACCTTTTCGCATAATACAGCTTTCCGGTTTTTCAGACACAGCATAGTATGCTCATAATGAAAGGTATGTGGCGAAGCAATGTATATTATATCAACCTCAGGATCTTCTGCAAGTTCTTTGTAACTCCCGTAATACTTCTTAAATCCATACTCCTTTGCAAACTCCTCAGCACGCTTTTCATCGCGCGATCCAACTGCATATAACTCGGCATCGTCAAGTATCTTCAGCCCCCTTGTGAATTTTCCCGACATTCTCCCCGGAGCAAGTATACCCCACTTATATTTCTTCTTCATCTCTTATAATATTTCGTTAAATATAGAAATTAACGACCGATGGAGGGAAAAATCCCTAAAATTTATGTAAATAATTTTTAAAATATTAGTACTATGTATTGCATAGTATAATTTTTTTGTTATATCTTTGTATTGTCATGTTAAATGTATTAAATAGTAGTAAAAATTAACAGAATCATGAAAATTACAGTAAGCATTAATCTTGGCGGTTATTCTTTCAATATCGACGAAGATGCCTATGCCGAACTTAAGATGTATCTCAGGAATCTTGAACTTCACTTCGCTGAAGAAGAGAGCTCCTCTGAAATCCTTTCTGACATCGAAGCCCGTATGGCTGAACTGTTCAGAACCAGGCTTACAAGCTACAAACAGGTAATAACAATCGAGGATGTGCGCCAGATCATTTCAGTTCTGGGGACTCCTGAGGATATCTCCGACAACAATGAGACCTCTGCCCGTGATAAGTTTTCATCGCCGGGTTATCATCGTATGTACCGCGATACCGAACACAGGGTAATAGGTGGTGTTTGTTCCGGTATGGGAGCCTATTGGAATATAGAACCATGGATAATCAGGATAATCTTCATTGCCGTTACCATGATGGGTGGATTGGGGATACTTGTATATCTTATTCTGTACATAGTTATCCCTGAAGCTAAAACCACCGCTCAGAAAATTGAAATGAAAGGAGAGCCCGTCAATATCCATAATATTAAAGACTCTGTCAAAAAAGAATTCAATGATGTCAGGAAGAATATGAATCTGTAATGGCATCAGAGTTCAACTATTCAAATTGTAAAATTTAAAAGCATATATCATGGATTTAGAAAACACAAAAGCACAGATGCGTAAAGGGATACTGGAATACTGTATCCTGTCGGTTCTGTCAGCCAATTCCTGTTATGCAAGCGATATAATCAGAGAGCTGAAAGAGGCCGAGGTTATAGTGGTTGAGGGAACGCTTTATCCTCTTCTCACCAGACTGAAAAACTCAGGGCTTCTGAGCTATCGCTGGGAAGAATCGCAACAGGGTCCGCCACGTAAATACTATGAACTCACTGAGGAGGGCCGAGTATACCTGGCCGATCTTGATAAATCGTGGCAACAGCTTGTTGAATCAGTCAATCAGATCAGAACCAGATAATCGTTAAATAACAAATAAAAACTGAAAATGATGGACAAGACAATTAATATCAACATATCAGGTACCCTCTTCAAGATTGACGAAGATGCTTACATAATACTTCGCGATTATCTTCAGGCAATAAATAACCGATTCAGGAACACCCAGGGTGGTCCGGAGACTGTTGAGGATATAGAATCACGTATCGCTGAGATATTTCAATCCCGGAAAGGCCAGGCCGGAGTTATTACAAAGGTGTGTGTCGAGGAAATGATTGCAACTATAGGAAAACCTGAGGACTTTGATCAGAATGAAACCGTCACCGGGACTCCTGTTTATACTTCACAGGCAAAAAAGATGTACCGGAATCCGGATGATTCAATCATCAGTGGTGTTTGCGGAGGAATAGGAATCTATCTCAATACTGAACCTGTTCTGTTCAGAATTCTTTTCGTTCTTTTTACTGTTTTCTTCGGAATAGGATTCTTTATTTACATTGCCTTATGGATTGCACTTCCTGCAGCACGTACCGATATACAAAAGAGGGAAATGTACGGCGATGCATACAATACTTATAAATCAAGGGCAAGACAATCTGATGTTTATACTGCATCAGAGAGAAATAGCTCTTCAGGAATCGGTAATGCTTTTAATGAGATTTTCAGGGCTCTCGGGAAGGTTTGTTTTATTATTCTCCGTATTTTCCTGATATTCATCGGCATTACTCTTGTATTTACAGGATTTGCCGTAATTGTGTCATTTTTCATGCTTTTTGTTTTCAAGTATCCGGGGGCTATCTCCACCGGGACATTCAGTCAGGATCTGATTTACTTTCCTGACCTTCTTAATTACATAGTTAATCCGTCAGTCGTTCCGTGGATAATTGCCCTCTCAATAATTGCCATATTATTGCCAACCATTGCTGTTATTTACTGGGGGGTAAAAATGATTTTCTGGTTCAGGGCAAAAGATGGTCTGCTGAGTCTGATCTGTTTCGTTATTTGGGTTGCTTCAGTATCAGCACTGTCAATGATCCTTTTCCATGAAGGCATCAGCTTTGCACAAACATCAAGGTCATCATCACAGATTTTCATGTCTGATACACCTGACACCCTTCATGTGATTAGTGGCAATAAAGCCTCAGATCTTAAATTTGATAAAGAAATATCATTTGATAACGAAACCCATGCAATTTATATAAATGACGGCAGTAAGGAACTCTATTTAAGACCAAATCTTTATGTTAACTCATCAGATGATGACGCAAAAGTTGAAGTAAGAAAGCGTTCCTCAGGCCATAACAGGCTGGATGCCAAAAGAAAAACCGAAGAGCTGCAATATAATTACAGTTTAAAAAACGATACTCTTACTCTTGATGACTATTTTACCATTCCTTCCGGTCGCCGCTGGTCAGCCGATGATGTCCATATAAACCTCAACATCCCTGACGGCACTGTTCTTGAATTTGATAAAAATACTGCAATTATTTGCCATTCATTTTGTTTTTACGATGACGAAACTGATTCCGATTATGCATCGGACGAATCAGAAAACAAATGGTGGATATTAAAGAATGGCAAACTCAGACCGGCAAAAAATATTAATGCAAAGCAGAAGTAACTCCTTGTTTTTCATTCATTAGTTTCTTCATACTGTCCGGTGCAGAGTTATCTGTGCCGGATTTTTTTATTTTATTCTCCCCACGGATATTAATCAAAATACTAATTCAATTATCTGATTTATTAGAATTTTGCTTATTTTTACTATACTATTGTTATAGCAAAATTTATATGAAGATGGCTATTGCAGCGATGGCAATATTAATAATTGCGCTTCTGGGGTACATTGTTTTCCTTAACATACAGCTTTCAAAAAAGAATGTATTTATTGAATCGACAGTCAGAAGATTGTCAGGGTTTGAAAAAAACAGGAACATGGATGAGATGATGTCTTTCCTGAAGGAGATCCAGAAATTAAGCCAGTATAGTTCATCATTTGCCGATAAACTCCTTGAGGGGAAGACTTTTAATTTCATTTTAGAGAATGTCAGGAATCTTAAGATATATATCCATTATACCAGGGATGAAGCCAATGCACGGAAAATTCTTTATGAAGGTTTCATGTTTGCTGATTCCTTTTACAAGACGGCCTTACCAGTTACAAAAGACAAGCTTGATCTGACAATAAAACATAACAGCAGGAAACTATACGGAGATTATCTCATAGTAATCTGCATATCAAACGATGTAGCAAATTTTTATTCCATGGAATTGGAAAAGACTGGCATTAAAAATTATGTTTTCGAAAACATCCTTACAGAAACACCTCCTTCATTAGATGATAATTCTGACCTTGTTTACAAGCTGCCCCATCAGTTTATTAAAGGTTATATTAATCATCGTACCGGGGAGATTGTGAAGAATCAGGACTTTGATGCATGGTACAATTCTCCTTCGTTCATGAAGAACATTGAAATTCTTAAAACAGATAGCAGCTTCACTTGATCTTTGTATATTTATTTGCTAATTTTAATTCTTAAGAACATCTTAACTATATGAAAAAGACATTATTATTTTCAATGGCATTTTTCCTAATATTGGGAAACATTGCCAATTCCCAGGTGTCCGGAATGTTAAAGAAAGCCAAAAACGCTGTGACTAATGAGTTACAGGGTAAGACCGGTAACAGCTCTAATGAACCTGATCCTGAACCG